>NZ_CP053939.1:0-317822 GCF_013267835.1 Neisseria mucosa | reverse complement strand
GAAACCTACGGCAAGCAGCCCAAAATCCTGCTCAGCAGCCTGCAAATCATGCCTGCGCCGGACAACAGTATCCGCTACGTCTTGAACGTTCGCTCCGACAAAGGCTACGACAACCTCTCCGTCGAAGGCCTCTATTGCGCCCGCACATCCTTTACTTACAGCAACGACAAGCGTTCGTCTTACAAAGTATTCGCTTACGGCGATACAGTAAACCGCCGCTGGATTGAGCCGCGCAAAGGCGATTGGAAGCTGATCGGCAATGCGTTCAGCCGCAACGATGCCCTGCACACTGCGCTGTATCAGGCATTCTGTATCGACGGCATGCCGACAACGGTCGAAGGCTTGGTGCAACGTTTGAAAGAACGCGGCGGCCGTCACGGTACCACGCTGAGCAACCACGACAAATAAACCTGTTTAATCAACAAAAAGGCCGTCTGAAATTTTTCAGACGGCCTTGTCTTTCTAGACGGCCTAGAATTTGTGATACAGGCCCACAGAAGCGGCTTTTTGTTCAATACCGCCTTTGTTGGCTGCAGTCAGACGGGTTTTGTTGCCGACTTTCAGATACGCCAGTTGGGCGACTACGCCGGTGCGTTTGCTGAAGGTGTATTGGCCGCCGACAACGACTTGGTCGAATTTATCCACCAATTTTTCGCCACTGTTCACGCCCTTGGCAGGCCAGCCGTGCGCGTAAGTAATGCGTGGGGTCACGTTGCCGAATTTGTAGCCGACAGTTACCGCTGCATCAACCACTTTCACGGCTTCCTCTTTACCTGAGTCGGCAGTAATGTCACTACCCTTGTACTGATTAAAACCATCGGTGAAATAACCTAAATATTCGTTGCCTGTCTCATGACCTTTGGCATAGTGTACGCCGCCACCGACAAAGAGATTGTCTTTATCGTAATAAGTTTCGACTTTGGCGATTTGCGCCGCTTTGACTTTGCCTGATTTGTCGGTGTACGCACCGTTGTAGTGGCCGTAAGCCGCATTGGCGGTAAAGCCGTTTTTAGAGAAACTCACGCCGCCGGTGTATTGGTCTTTGGCCGGTTTGGAGTGCGTGTATTTGTCTGAAGGATTGCGGTTGTCGCGCGGTGCGTAAGACACGTTGAATTTGAATCCGCCGAAATCCGGGCTGTCGTAGCGTACGGCGGCGTTACGATTGCCGGTACGGGTAAAGATGCCCAAGCCTGCGGCATTGGTTTTGTACATCCATGGATCGATGGTGTCCATTTCGTTCAACATATTGCTGAGTTTACCGGCGCGAATCTTACCGAAGTTACCTTGCAGGCCGATGAAGGAGTCACGAGTGGCAAAACCTTGGGAACCGCCGGTAATGGCCGTTTTTTGTTCAACTTGCCAAATGGCTTTTAAATCGCCGCCCAAGTTCTCGCTGCCTTTGAAACCGATGCGGGAGGTATTGTCATTGATGCTGGTTGCGGTAGAGCTGGTTTCAGAACCTGCGTCACCTTTGATTTTGACCTGACCGACGGTCACGCTGCTTTTGATTTGACCATACAGAATCACTTCTGCAGATGCAGCCAGCGGCAAACCGGCAATAACCAAAGCGATAATCGATTTTTTCATTATTCTCTCCAAAACAAAGTTAAAATCTCGTGAAAACACGTTCAGCAATATTAATGTTTTCTAATGCTACAAACAACTACTTTCATCTTGAGAAACACTTTTATTCATTAGAGTTTAGACTTTTTACAACATAATCAAATAAAACAGGCCGTCTGAAAGAAATTTCAGACGGCCTCCCTTATTCAAAGTGACAACAAAGACAATCAACCCTCTTATTGAAATCATTTAATCAAAAATGATTGTTCGATAAATGTTTGCCATATATCAACCCAACATTCTCCGATTGCCACTATCATTAACTTTCTTCTTACGAATAAGTTTTTTTATATCAATAATTTATTTGGTATAAATTTTTCCTTTTACCTAATGTAAATAAACAGGAACCCTTATGTTGAAAAAACATCTCTTTTTATCTTTGCTAATGGCTGTCTCTACTGCAACGGTATCCGCCGAAACCCATCATGCACATTGGTCTTACACAGGTGAAAACGATGCTGCACACTGGGGCGATTTGAGTGAAGACTTTGCTGTCTGCAAAACAGGCAAACAGCAATCTCCAGTGGACTTCTCCACGACAAAAACAGTAAAAGGCAAACAACTGGCATACCGTTACAACGTCGCCGACTACAAAGTAGAAAATAACGGCCATACTCTTCAAGCCACGCCGCAAGGGAAGGCGCAAACCATCGTGATCAATGGTAAAACCTATACCTTCAAACAATTCCACTTCCATACGCCGAGCGAACATACTTTCAAAGGCAAACATTTCCCGATGGAAGCGCATTTCGTCCATCAAGCCGAAGACGGTACTTTGGCGGTCATCGGCTCTGTATTCAAACCGGGCAAAAACAACCCTGCCTTGTCCGCGCTTACTGCCAAAAAACTGAAAGCAGGCGAATCCGTAACGTTGAAAAACTTGAATATCCAAGCCCTGCTGCCTAAAGATAGCAAGTCATTCCAACTAAAAGGCTCGCTGACAACGCCGCCTTGCAGCGAAAACGTGACTTGGGTTGTCTTAAAAACTCCGGTTCAGGCAGATGCGGCGCAGTTTAAAGCCATGCGCGACATTATCGGCGGCGAAAACAACCGTCCCGTACAACCTTTGAACGACCGCGAAGTCAATGAAGACAAATAACTTCTAAGGCCGTCTGAAAACAAAAAAGCACCCGGAAACGGGTGCTTTTTCAATCACATCAATCAGGCTTTTTTGTTACCCAACGCGGCTTTCACAAACGCAGTAAACAAAGGGTGGCCTTTGCGCGGATTGGAAGTAAATTCCGGATGGAACTGACACGCGAAGAACCAAGGATGATTCGGCAATTCGATGGTTTCAACCAAACGCTCTCGGCCTGCGGATACGCCGCCGATGACCAAACCGGCTTTTTCCAACTGAGGAACATAATTGTTGTTGACCTCGTAGCGGTGGCGATGGCGTTCGCGGATGTGTTCGCTGCCGTAGATTTTTGCGGCAAGGCTGCCCGGTTTGAGGTCAACTTCTTGCGCACCCAAACGCATGGTGCCGCCCAAATCGGCAGATTCGTCACGGGTTTCTACGCTGCCGTCGGCAGTTTGCCATTCGTCAATCAGGGCGACGACAGGCGCGGCGCATTTCAAGTCAAACTCGGTAGAGTTCGCACCCTTCAAGCCTGCCACGTCGCGGGCGTATTCGATCAGGGCGATTTGCATGCCCAGGCAGATGCCCAAGTATGGTACGTTGTTTTCACGCGCATAGCGTACGGCGGCAATTTTGCCTTCTACGCCGCGTGAACCGAAGCCGCCCGGCACCAAAATCGCATCCATGTCTTTGAGCATGGAAACGTCGCCATTGCTCTTCTCGATGCTTTCGCTGTCGACAAAGGTAATTTGTACGTCGGTTTCAGTATGAATACCGGCATGTTTCAGGGCTTCGATCAGCGATTTGTAGGACTCGGTCAAATCAACGTATTTGCCGACCATCGCGATTTTGACGGTGTGTTTCGGATTTTGAATCGCGTGAACGATTTTCTTCCATTCGGTCAAATCAGCTTGTTTGACATTCAGTTGGAGCTGCTCGGTAATGATGCTGTCGATGCCTTGGTTGTGCAGCATTTCAGGGCATTCGTAAATGCTGTCCACATCGTAGCTGCCCACGATGGCGCGTTCTTCAACGTTACAGAACAGGGCAATCTTACGGCGCTCGTCCGCAGGCATTTCTCTGTCCATACGGCAGATCAGGATGTCGGGTTGCAAACCGATGCTCAACATTTCTTTAACGGTATGCTGGGTCGGCTTGGTTTTGATTTCGCCGGCGGCGGCAATGTAAGGAACATAGCTCAGGTGGGCAAACAATGTATTGTTGCGGCCGAGCTGGCTGCGCATTTGGCGGATGGCTTCCAAGAAAGGCAAAGATTCGATATCGCCGACTGTACCGCCGATTTCGACAATCGCCACATCATAACCGGCCGCGCCTTCGTGGATGCGGCGTTTGATTTCATCGGTAATATGCGGAATCACTTGTACGGTACCGCCCAAATAGTCGCCGCGACGCTCTTTGGCAATCACGTTTTCATAGACTTGGCCGGTACTGAAGCTGTTGCGGCGGGTCATGGTAGCGTTGATGAAACGCTCGTAGTGACCGAGGTCAAGGTCGGTTTCCGCGCCGTCATCGGTCACGAATACTTCGCCGTGTTGAAACGGGCTCATGGTACCCGGGTCAACATTGATATACGGGTCGAGCTTAAGCATGGTCACGTTCAAACCACGCGACTCGAGAATAGTAGCAATAGAAGCGGCGGCGATACCTTTACCCAAAGAAGATACAACGCCGCCGGTTACGAAAATAAATTTAGTCATGATGTGATACCCATGTTGGAATGTGTGATTTTAACTTGAAGCAGCATATTCTGGCAAACGGCAAAAGCTTCAGGCCGTCTGAATACAGCGTTTTCAGACGGCCTTATCATGCTGATTCTGTATATCAGCGCAGCTCGCGGCGCAGGATTTTGCCGACGTTGGATTTTGGCAACTCGTCGCGGAATTCGATGTCTTTCGGCACTTTATACGCCGTCAGTTCTTTGCGGCAGAAATCGATCAGTTCTTCCTTGGTCAAAGACGGGTCTTTGCGCACGACGAAAACTTTAATCGCTTCGCCGGTTTTTTCGCTTGCCACGCCGATACAGGCGACTTCCAAGACTTTGTCGTTGCTGGCCACCACTTCTTCGATTTCGTTCGGATATACATTGAAACCGGATACCACAATCAAATCTTTTTTGCGGTCCACCAGCTTCAGCCAGCCTTTTTCATCCATCACGGCAATATCGCCGGTCTCCAAAAAGCCGCGTGCATCGATTGCTTTGGCGGTTTCTTCCGGACGGTTCCAATAGCCTTTCATCACTTGCGGGCCGCGCACCCACAATTCGCCCGGCTGTCCGATAGGCACTTCTTTGCCGTCCGCATCGCGCAATTCGACTTCGGTCGAAGGAACCGGCAAACCGATACCGCCGCTGTAAGCCTCGATATTCAAAGGATTGCAACATACGCCCGGGCTGGCTTCGGTCAAACCGTAAGCTTCCACAATCGGCGTACCGGTGATTTTTTTCCATTTTTCCGCCACGGCTTTTTGCGTTGCCATACCGCCGCCCAAAGTCAGCTTCAAACGGGAAAAATCGACTTCGGCAAAATCCGGACGGTTGACCATCGCATTAAACAGGGTATTCACACCGATGAACACGCTGATCGGCTCTTTTTTCAATTCGCCGATAAACCCCTTCATGTCGCGCGGGTTGGTAATCAGGATGATTTTGGAACCGGTATTCGCAAAAATCATCAGGTTTACCGTCAAGGCAAAGATATGATAAAGCGGCAACGCGGCAATAACCGTTTCTTCGCCTTCGCGCAGGCTGTTTCTAATCCATTCTTTTGCCTGCAACATATTGGCGCAGATATTGCCGTGGCTGAGGACGGCGCCTTTCGCCAAACCGGTCGTACCGCCTGTATATTGCAGCAAGGCTGTGTCATCGCGCGTCAATTCGACGGGCTTGAACGTATTTGCCGCACCTTGCTTCAAGGCCGTCTGAAAAGTCACGGTATTGGGAATGCGGTATTCCGGCACCATTTTTTTCACTTTGCGGATGACGAAGTTCATCAACGCACCTTTAATCATGCCGAACATCTCACCGACCGATGCGACAATCACATGTTTGATTTGCGTACGCGGCAACACCAGCTCCAGCGTATTGGCAAAGTTTTCCAACACGACAATCGTGGTCGCGCCGCTGTCTTTCAACTGATGCTCCAACTCGCGCGGCGTATAAAGCGGATTGGTATTCACTGCCACCAAACCGGCCTGCAAAATACCGAAAAGCGCAATCGGATATTGCAAAACGTTCGGCATCATAATCGCCACGCGCTCACCGCGCGGCAGTTTCAATACGTTTTGCAGGTAAGACGCAAAATCCGTCGCCAACTTGCCCACTTCGGCGTAAGTCAGCGTTTTGCCCATGTTTTGAAAAGCAGGTTTATCTGAGAATTTCTCAACACTTTGACGGAATACGTCGCTGATGGAGCTGTATTGCGTGATGTCGATTTCGGCATTGACGCCTTGTTCGTAGCTTTTGAGCCAGAGTTTTTCCATGTTGATTCAGTCTTTGTTTTAGTCGTTTTTAGAATGGAGGCCGTCTGAAAGGCTTGATTTAATCCGCCGCTTCGTTTTCAAACGGCCCTTGTGTTAAGCAGTAATGATGACAGGCTTGTCGGTGGACATGATGATACCGCCGCCCAAGCACACATCGCCGTCGTACAGTACCGCAGATTGGCCGGGGGTTACTGCCCACTGCGGCTCATCAAAAACAAGCTCGATGGTTTCATCATCCAAGTAACGCAACGTACAAGGCGCGTCAGCCATACGGTAGCGCGTTTTGCAGGTATAGCGGCCTTCTTTCGGGCGTTCGGGCAATGTGAAACTCAAATCGTTCATAACCAAGCTTTGCGTATAAAGCAAAGGATGGTCATGGCCTTGGACAACAATCAGTTCGTTTTGGGTCAAATCCTTGGCCGCAACAAACCACGGCTCGCCTGCGCCACCGATGCCCAAGCCTTTGCGTTGGCCCAGCGTGTAAAACATCAAGCCGACGTGTTCGCCAACCACTTTGCCTTCAGGGGTCACCATTTTGCCATTATTGGTCGGCAGGTATTTTTGCAAAAACTCGCGGAACGGGCGCTCGCCGATAAAGCAAATGCCGGTACTGTCTTTTTTGGTTGCGGTCGGTAATTTGAATTCTTCGGCAAGACGGCGGACTTCAGGCTTCTCTAATTCGCCCAATGGGAAAATCGCGCGCTCAAGTTGGAAAGGCTTGAGACGATACAGGAAATAGCTTTGGTCTTTATTTTGATCCAAGCCTTTGAGCAGGTAATGCACGCCGTTGCGAACTTCTTTGCGGGCATAGTGTCCGGTGGCAATGGTATCGGCGCCCTGCTCGATGGCGTAGTCTAAAAAGCATTTAAATTTGATTTCGGCATTGCACAACACATCCGGATTCGGCGTGCGGCCTGCGCTGTATTCTTTAAGGAAATAGGCAAATACGTTGTCTTTATATTGTGCGGCGAAATTGACGATGTCGATGTCGATGCCGATGATATCGGCGACGGCAATGGCATCGAAGGAATCTTGTTTGATGCTGCAATATTCGTCGTTGTCGTCATCTTCCCAGTTCTGCATGAACACGCCGCTGATTTGATGGCCTTGCTGTTTGAGCAGGGCCGCGGTAACGGATGAATCGACGCCGCCGGAGAGGCCGACGATGATGTTTGCTGGTGTGTTGTGAGTATTCATGAGCGGAATGTGGGTTTCAAATACATTTTTTAAAGCGTGATTTTAGCACATTTTGATTTGACGACAGAAAAGGCCGTCTGCAAGCCCAATGACTTTCAGACGGCCTTTATATGCAAATTCAAGCAATTAGTGCTGATGTGCGCCACCGTGTGCGCCGTGGTCGTGCTGCATTTCGGTTTTAGGCGCGGTTTTCACTTCCAGCTCGACAGTTTGAGGTTTGGCGTTTTTGAATTTCAGGGTTACAGGCACTTTTTCGCCTTCTTTCAATTGTTTTTTTAGACCCATGAACATAACGTGGTAGCTGCCCGGTTTCAGCTCGGTTACGCCTTTTGCAGCCAAAGGCACGCCGCCTTTAACTTCGCGCATACGCATAACGCCGTTGTCGTTAATATGGGTATGTACTTCAACGCGTTCTGCAACAGGGCTGCTGCCGCCTACCAAGAAGTCTTGTTTGGCTTCATCGTTTTGGATTTTCATGAATGCGCCACCCATTTTCATACCTTCGACAGTGGCACGCGCCCAACCGTCTTCAATATGGATACCGGCTGCAGATACGGAAGTTGCCAAGCCTGCCAGAATCAGGGTTGCCATTAATTTTTTCATGTTTTGCTCCTTGTGTTTGCCAAATGGCTGGGATATACGGCCTTCATCTTACAACCAAAGGCCGTCTGAAAACTTTGATATAGATTAATTAATACTATCTAATCCTAACGAATTACCATATTACCACATTTTTAAGCAGTTAATGCAATAATCCAAACAATAAATAACATGAACAAAGCCATCAGTTGCGCGGCCGAGCCGGCATCTTTGGCACGCTTGGCCAGCTCGTGTTTTTCAGTAGAGGTATGGTCAACGGCTGCTTCGACGGCGGTATTAAACAATTCGGTAATCAATGAAATAAACGATGCGGCAACAAGCACCATTTTGATGGCCGGCCCGAAATCAAGGAATAAGGCCAAGACAATTAAAATCAGGTTCAGCCAAAAAACTTGGCGAAATGCGCTTTCATAACGGTACGCGGCAGCCAGTCCGTCTTTGGAATAACCAAACGCATTGATGATGCGTTTGATGCCGTTTTTACCTTTTTTTTCAGATGCGTAGGAAGATGGTTCCATCATATTCTCAACATAAAAAGGCCGTCTGAAAAGAAACGGTCGGGTCAATTTTCAGACGGCCTTTGAGTTTATTGTTTTGCCCAAGATGCCACGGCATCTGCGAACATGGCGGCAACGTCGAAATCTTTTTGCTTCATGATTTCTTGGAAACCGGTCGGGCTGGTTACGTTGACTTCGGTCAGGTTGCTGCCGATGACATCCAAACCTGCCAGCAAAATACCGCGGCGCTTCAATTCAGGCGCCAGGGTTTCTGCAATTTCACGGTCGCGCTCGCTCAATTCCTGCGCCACACCACGGCCGCCGGCAGCCAAGTTGCCGCGCGTTTCGCCGTTTTGCGGAATACGCGCCAAAGCATACGGAACAACTTCCCCGCCGATAATCAAAATGCGCTTGTCGCCATGTACGATTTCAGGAATATAGCGTTGCGCCATGATGGTGCGTGAATCAAGCTGCATCAGGGTTTCAAGGATACTGCCGATATTGGGGTCGGATTCGGTCAGGCGGAAAATGCCCATACCGCCCATGCCGTCCAAAGGTTTGATGATGATGTCGCCGTGTTCTTTCAAAAAGGCACGAACATCGGCAGAACGTGTGGTCACCAAAGTGGGGGCGGTGAACTGGCTGAAGTTCAAAATAGCCAATTTCTCATTGAAATCGCGCATTGCTTGTCCGCTGTTAAATACTTTTGCGCCCTGCTGCTGTGCCAACGTTAAAAACTGGGTTGCGTACAAATATTGCATATCAAACGGCGGATCAGTGCGCATAATGACCGCATCGAAATCTTTTAAGGCCGTCTGAACTTTTGCCTCTGCTTTAAACCATTCATGATCGTCATCGTTCTTCGCACCGACAAACTCAAATGCCGCTGCCTGAGCCACCACCCAGCCTTCACGGACGGACAATTCTCCGCTCAAGGTATGAAAAAGCTGCCAACCGCGCTTTGCCATTTCACGCATCATGGCGTAAGTAGTGTCTTTATAGGTTTTAAAACTTGCCATCGGATCGGCGATAAACAGGACTTTCATCAAAATTTCCTTGTAAACAGACGCTATAATCATACCTTGTATTCTGCTTGTCTGAAAGGGCGCAAAATACGGGAAAGGCCGTCTGAATTTCATTTTCAGACGGCCTTAAGGCTTTTAGGCGGCGGCCAGATGCAAGAGTTCGGCGGCATGGCTGCGTGTGGTATCGGTAATGATTTCGCCGCCCAGCATACGCGCGATTTCCTCAATGCGCTGATGATGATCCAATACGCTGATTTCGCTGACGGTTTGTTCGCCTTCGCTATGTTTGCGTACCTGCCAATGGTTTTCACCGCAAGAGGCGACTTGGGGAAGATGGGTTACCGCCAAAACTTGATGTTTTTTACCCAAGGCACGCAAAGCTTTACCGACCATTTCGGCGACGCCGCCACCGATACCGGTATCCACTTCGTCAAAAATCAATGTCGGCACTTGCGTGTATTGGCTGGCAACCACTTGCAAAGCCAAGCTGATACGCGCCAACTCGCCGCCGGAAGCCACTTTGTTCAAAGGACGGGACGGATTGCCTTTATTTGCCGCCACTTGGAATTGCACCTGCTCCAGACCATGCGCAGTCGGCGAAGACGGCAACAAGACGATGTCAAAACGTGCGCCCTTCATGGCCAAATGCTGCATATGCTCGGTGGTCTCTTCGCCCAAACGGCCGGCCGCCTGATGGCGCATGGCGGAGAGAACGTGAGCGGCTTCATGGTATTCGGCAAGATTGCGTGCGACTGCATTTTCCAAGGCTTCCAAATCGGCAGCTGCTTGCAGGTTTTGCAGGCGCTCGTCAATTTCCGCCAACTTTTGCGGTAACTCTTCCGGCTCAATGCGGTATTTGCGCGCCATGCTCATCAATTCGCCCATCCGGCTTTCTTGTGCGGCCAATTCATTCGGATCGATATCGCTGCGGCCGGCCACATCGCGCATATTGGCACTGATTTCCCCCAACTCGGCTTCAATACTTGCCAACATATTCAGGCTTTCGGCAAAGCGCGGTTCAATGTTTTGCAGATTGCCCAGCAGTTTTTGGCATTGGTAGATTTGACGTTGGATGCCGTTGTCGCCGTCTATGCTTTCGCCCACCTGCTCGGCGGTTTGCAGCAACTCGGCCGAATGCGCCAGGCTGTCGTGGCTTTGGCTTAAGGTTTCCCATTCGTTGGGTTTGAGCTCTAATTGGTTTAATTCATTAAACTGCCATTCCAAACGCTCACGCTCGATGGCCATGGTTTCTGCCTGCTCTTGTGCTTCTTGCAGGGCTTTTTTCGCATTAACCCAATTTTGATAAAGCTGTTTGACCGTTTCCGCCTGCTCTTTGCTGCCGGCAAATGCGTCCAACAACTCGCGTTGCGCGGATTCTTGATTCAACGAATGATGGGCATTTTGTCCGTGAATATCGATTAACTGCTCGCCGATGGCTTTCAGCTGCGCCAGCGTTGCTGCCTGATTATTGATATAACTGCGGCTTTTGCCCTTGGCATCGATAATACGGCGGATGCTGAGCTCTTCGGCATCTTCTTCCAAAAGGCCTTGCTCCTGTAGCTGCGCTTTCAGTTCGGGCAAACCGCTGATGTCAAACAAAGCCGACAACTGTGCCTCTTTGGCGCCGTTGCGCACTTGGCTGTAATCGGCTTTATCGCCCAGCAACAGGCCGATTGCATCCAGGGTAATCGATTTGCCTGCGCCGGTTTCGCCCGTTAAAACGGTAAAGCCGTTTTGAAAATCAAGATTCAGGTTTTCAACAATGACAAAATCACGCAAAGAAAGTGCCAACAGCATTGTAGTATTCCTTAGTAAATCACCCGCAACTATGCGGAATAGCTTTAGATAAACTGATTATAACTAAGATTTTTTATAGTTTAAATCAGATTTTTCTTATGATTTATCTAAGATATTTATTTTAAACAAATTATTTTTTAAGAAACTGCTAAACGCACCACGCCATATTGTTACCCTGGCTGGCTTATTCAATGATATAAAGCGTTCATTTAATGCTATAAAACGCTAGAATAACTAACATAAAGGCCGTCTGAAACACGATTGTTTCAGACGGCCTTTACATTCAAATCAGTTAATCAGTCTGCTTCCTGATTCAACTGCTTCTTCAGCTTCCTCATCGCCTGTCGGCAGCGTTTCCATTAAATCAGGCAACACCAGCTCGCCCAATTCAGTCAGCGGCGGCAATTCTTCCAAACTTTCCAAACGCAAATCGCTTAGGAATGTTGCTGTTGTCGCCCACAAAGCCGGACGGCCGACAGAATCACGGTGGCCGATGACTTCAATCCAGCCCCTATCCTGCAAGGTTTGCATGACATTTTGCGACACCGCCACACCGCGTATGCCTTCAATATCGCCACGCGTTACCGGTTGCTGATAGGCAATAATCGCCAGCGTTTCCATCACGGCACGGGAATAACGCGGCGCGCGCTGCTCTTGCAGGCTGCCCAGTCGTTCAAAGGCGGCTTGGGCGATTTGGAAACGCCAGCCCTCATGGGTATGCACCAGTTGCAAAGCCCTGCCCTGCCAGCGGGCCTTCAGTTGCGCCAACACGTCAATCAGCTTGTCTTGCGACAACGGCGGCACGCACAATTCGCGCATGGCTTTTTCGTTTAAGGGTTCGACTTGCGTCAACAGCGCCGCTTCAATCAACGCATCGGGAGAAAGTTTTTCAGTCATAATAAAATCAATGTTCAGACGGCATAAACAGCCGAAGGCCGTCTGAAAGATAATATGGTCAACGGTTTGTTACGCGCTCAAATGCGCTTTCAGTTTTTCTTCGTCCAAAAACCAATGGCAGATTTCGGTATCGCCATCCAGCAAAACAGGCACCAGCTCATTGTACTTTTCTTCTAAAACCGGATCTTCATCAACATCGACAACATCCAGCCCAAATCCAAACTGCTCCTGATAAGGCTTTAATTGTTCGCGCATTTTGTGGCACAAGCTGCAATATTCCCGAAACATCAAGGTCAGTTTCATGGCGGTTACTCTCGGAGGGACAAAAGCGGCCATTGTATAGCAAAATGCCGCCAAACCATACAGGCATGACAAAGGCCGTCTGAACAGGCGCGAAACTACGCCTTCAGACGGCCTTTATGTGTATTCTGAATTAAGACTGAACGTTGATACCGGCAGTCACGGTATTTTGGGCACTGCTTGCAGTCAAAAATGACGCTGCCAATTCGCCGCAGCAACCGCAACAAGTCGCCACGCCTAATTGAGCCTGCAAATCGCTCATGGTGGTTGCACCGGCGGCGATGGTCTCTTTGATGTCGTGGTCAGTAATGGCGTTGCAGATGCAGACAAACATGATGTGCTCCAATAATTTTGTTACCCTCTGTAATTGAGAGTAGGATTTATTCTTGAACGTAAATATAAATAAAAACGGTTTGCATTGCAATATTGGCACTGTCCTTTTGTTTTGAAATTTTTCTATGTAAATTTGTATTTTGATTGTTATTTTATAAATAGTAAACTTTATAACCGTTCAGACGGCCACGATAACAAAAGGCGGCATCTTCGAGATGTCGCCTTTATTTATGAACGTGAATGGTGTTCATCGACCATGTTTTTCAAACGGATATTGGCAACATGGGTATAAATCTGCGTGGTGTTGATATCGGAATGTCCCAACATCATCTGGACTGAGCGCAAATCGACGCCGTGATTGACCAAATGCGTGGCAAAAGCATGGCGCAAACCGTGCGGACTGAGCGAAGCAATACCGGCCGCTTCGGCATATTCTTTGACTATCATCCATGCAAGCTGACGGCTGATGCCGCTGCGTTTCTGGCTGACAAACACTTCGTCGCAAATTTTGTTTTTCAACAACAACGGACGCGATTCGTTGCAATAGCGTTCCACCCAGTACGCCGCTTCCTGCCCCAGTGGAACCAGACGCAATTTGTCGCCCTTGCCTATGGTGCGGATACTGCCGCGATGCAAATCGATATCGCTGAGCGTCAATTTGACGGCCTCGGTTACACGCAAACCTGTTGCATACATGACTTCAAGCAAGGCCTTATCGCGCAGTCCGTGCGGCGTTTCCACATCCGGCGCAGCCAGCAGCGCGTCGATTTGGGCTTCGGTAATCAGCGTGGGCAATTTGCGTTCCGATTTCGGTGCTTTGAGAAAACGGGTGGGATTGTCTGCCCTTTGGCCCGTTTCTTCCAACCAGCCGTACATGCGCTTGCAAGCCGACAATGCCCGCGCTTGGGACGTGTTTTTTTCCCCCTCCGCATACACGGCATCAGACAGGGCAAACTCATCGGCACTCAACCAATCCTGCCCGCCCTCGGCCAAACGCGCAGCGATTTTGACCAAATCACGGCGGTAACTTTGCAGCGTATTGTGGCTGAGTCGGTCTTGCAGCCAAAGGGATTCAAGCAGCTTGTCTATTAAATCGTCCATATTCATCAAACTGATTGAAAGGCCGTCTGAACGGCATGGCTTTACATCCGTTCAGACGGCCTTAGGTTTTCAAAGCCCTATTAAGAGGCTTGAGAGATTGTATCCAAAACTTCCTGCGCGTGCCCGGCCACTTTGACTTTGCGCCACTCATGGGCGATTTCGCCGTTTTTGTCCAGCACAAAGGTGCTGCGCTCGATGCCGAGGGATTCTTTGCCGTAAAGCTTTTTCAGCTTGATCACGTCAAACAGTTTGCAGACGGTTTCTTCTTTGTCGCTCAACAATTCAAACTGGAAGCCTTGTTTGGCGCAGAAATTCTGATGCGATTTGACACCATCGCGCGAAATGCCGACAACGGTATAGCCCAATGCTTTGAATTGTTCCAATCGGGCATTGAAATCCAAGCCTTCAGTAGTACAGCCGGGCGTGCTGTCTTTAGGATAAAAATAGACAACCAACGGCAAATGTTCGGCGGAGTTAAAATCGCTGCCGGAAGAAGATGGGAGTGTGAATTGATATTTTGACATATTATTCCTTTCAGACGGCCTAAACCTAGCCTGCATTTATTTTTCGCTTAAATTCAAATAACTTCGCGTACCTTGAAAATCTTCCAATGCGCGCAACAAAAGCTGGAAGTGGTCGTCATTGCCGGCCAAATCCAACTCATCGGCATTGACGGTCAGCAAAGGCGCGCTTTGATACAAATGGAAGAAATGGCTGTATTCGTCATGCACCCGTCCCAAATAGCCTTCGGGAAACAAGCTGATGATGCCTTCGTGACGTTTTTGCAGGCGTTTGCGGTTGTTTTCGACAGCGGTTTGCAGATAAATCACCACATCGGGTTCCGCGTATTGCGGCAGAATGCGTTGCTTTATATCGGCAAAAAGCTGTCGCTCGTCATCATTCAAAACGATGGGCGTAAAAATGCGGTCTTTCTCCGGCAGAAAATCAGCCACAACCATTCCACCTTGCGCACAATGGTCTTCAATAATATTCACGCTTTCAGCGCGGCGCGTTAGGAAGAAAAGCTCGGCGGCCAAGCCATTATTGGAAACATTGCTGTAAAACTTCATGAGAAACGGATTGTGATCCGGATTCTCCGACAACAGCAACGCGCTGAAATGCTCTGCCAAGCGGCGGCTCAAAGCGGTCTTGCCGCTACCGATTGCGCCTTCGACAACAATATAACGAGGATTCATAGTAACTCTTTGTAATGTGTTTTCCAACAATATTTTATAGCAAAAAAGGCGTGTCCAACACGCCCTTTCTTGTTTCAGCCTGTTTTTCAGACGGCCCTTATTCTTTCAACAGGCGAATACCCTGCCCGCCCAAAGCCTGAGCCAAATCAGCCGCACGGCCATGCTCGCCCAACTCGAAATCCGGAAGGATTTCGGCCAGCGGCAACATCACGAAACTGCGCTCATGCGCACGCGGATGCGGCAAGGTCAGATGCGGGTCATCGCTGCGGATACCGTCAAAATCGATGATGTCCAAATCCAAGGTGCGCGGCGCATTACGGAAGCTACGCTCACGCCCAAATTCGGCCTCGATACGGTTTAACTCTGCCAACAACGCTACGCCGTCCAATGAAGTTCTCACCGCACAAACGGCGTTTACAAAATCGGGCTGATCGTCATAGCCGACCGGCTCAGTCAGATACAGGGAAGAAGCCTTTTCGAGCCTGATCTCCGGATGCGCGTCCAATTCGGCCAAAGCGGCGCGAACCTGTTCGGCAGGATTGGCGAGATTGCTGCCTAAAGCGATAACGGAAAAATGCGGATACATTTCAGACGGCCTCTTTTAAAACGGCAGCGTTTTGGTTTTGGCAAGGAAAACAATCGTGGCAACACACGACATGGCCAAAACATAGACGATATAGAATTTCGGCGAACGCGGACGCGAACGCATCATAATCATGCCCAACACAATATAAACCAGCAACAGCAGGATTTTCATGCCGAGCCACGGCGCATTGAACGGCGAAAAATGGGTAATCTTCATCAGCCACAAGCCGGTAAACAGCAACATGGTGTCGTTCAAATGCGGCATGGCTTTCCAAATGCCTGCCAACGGTTTTTCAGGATGACGCCAAAGCATGAAAAAGCGGATGTTAAACAGCAAAATGGTAATGGTTACAAAAATCTGGTGGCTGTATTTGACGAACAGGTATTGCATAACAGTTTCTTGTCGTTAGAAGGAATTAAAGCGGCTATTTTACCGCAAACATCTATTTCTGACGCAACTTTTCAACCGCCAGCAGATAGGGAGGCGCATTGCGGCGGTTGACAAAGCCATAGCGTAACACGGCAAAGGCTTCCTGCGGCAAAGTTTCCGCCCATTGCACAATCGCTTCAGCCTCTATTCGGCCGGCTTCATGCCCCGGATACAATACCGCCACGGCAAGGCCGCTCTCTTTCAGCAAACCCAAAGTATCCGTCAACGCACGGATGCTGCTTGCCGCTTCAGTCGTACAGCTTTTATCGCCGCCCGGCAGCCAACCGAAATTAAATACCGCGGCATCTAAAGGCTCGTCGATATAAGACGAAAGGTTTTCATGGCCGTCATGTATTAGGGCTACCCGACCATCTACGCCGTTTTCTTTCAGACGGCCTTGAGTCTGCGCCAGTGCTTTAGATTGCACATCAAAAGCCCACACCTTACCCGTCTCGCCAACCAATTGCGCCAACAGCAAAGTATCATGCCCGTTTCCGGCCGTCGCATCTAAAGCGCGGCCGCCTGCTTTTAAGGCTTGTCGTAACAGGGAGTGGGCAAAGGGAAGAATGTTTTCAAGCAGCATGATAAAGGTCGTCTGAAAATAAAAATACCCTACCGCAAAAGCGGTAAGGTATTGAAAAACAGGAATGCGTTACATCATTTATTCGGCAGGTTGCTGCACAGTCTCAACTTGAACCGGAGCAGCTGCGGCAGCGGCTTGAGGTTGTTTGTTTTCGTGTTGCAGGCTGACTGCGCGTGCAGGAACGATTGTTGAGATAGCGTGTTTGTAAACCATTTGAGTGACGGAAGTATTACGCAGCAGAACAACGTACTGGTCGAATGATTCCACTTGGCCTTGCAGCTTGATGCCGTTTACCAAGTAGATTGAAACCGGAACGTGCTCTTTACGCAACGCATTCAAAAAAGGATCTTGTAACATTTGTCCTTTAGCTGTCATATTCTTGAGCTCCATTATTATGATTGTAAAGACGCCAAAATCGGCGTTTGATTGGATTGTAGCCCCGAATAGAATAAATTACCAACTATTTTTTTCTATCACACCGTTTTGAATTCCAGCAATAAGGGAAATTCCCGACAAACCGACTGTTTCATTTTCATCTTCACGTCCCTTCCCAATCCTGATTTTATGTATTTTGATTCCGGCAAATCCAATCGATAAATATCATGAAACATGAATAACTTACATTCCATCATAAAAGGCCGTCTGAAATCGTTCAGACGGCCTTTGGCCTTTATGCTTATTTGCTGAATTGTTTTTTTACGCTGACTTTGGTTTTCTTCTTGAAGCGGTTTTTCTCTTCCTTGCGGCCTTCGCGCTTCTCGATACGGTTGCTCAGGCTGACGCGGCGCAGCGGTTTTTTCTTCGGTTTGTCTTCCGCATTTTCATACGGGTTTTCCGAAACATTGTATTGAATTCTGAGCGGCGTGCCTTGAAGATTAAAGGCTTTGCGGAATGTTTGGGTCAGATAGCGTGTGTAGCTGTCAGAAATGGCGTGCAGCGAATTACCGTGTACCACAATCACCGGCGGATTCATGCCGCCTTGGTGGGCATAACGCATTTTCGGACGCACCAAACCTGCGCGCGGCGGCTGTTGACGCTCGATTGCGCTTTGCAGGACACGCGTGATTTTCGGCGTCGGCATCTTAATCATTGCCGCGTTGTAGGCAGCCTGAATGCTTTCAAACAAACCGTCAATACCGCGTTCTTTCAATGCAGAAATAAAGTGGAACTTAGCAAAATCAAGGAAATACAGTTTGCGGTTGATATCGCGTTTCACTTGCTCGCGACGCTCTTCGCTGATGCCGTCCCATTTATTGACCGCCACCACCAAGGCACGGCCTGCTTCCAAAGCAAAACCCGCAATCGTCGCATCTTGGTCGGCGATATCTTGTTGCGCATCCAACACCAAAACAGCAACGTTTGCCGCCTCAACCGCCTGCATGGCTTTGATAACGGAGAACTTTTCCACTACCTTATCCACTTTGCCGCGACGGCGCACGCCTGCGGTATCGATGATGGTAAACGGTTTACCGTCGCGTTCAAAATCGATATGGATACTGTCACGCGTCGTGCCTGCCATATCGAAGGCAATCACGCGTTCTTCACCGAGGATGGCGTTTACCAAGGTCGATTTACCGACATTTGGACGGCCGATTACAGCAAAAACAGGATGTTTCGCTTCTTCCTCTTCCTTTTCAGGCTCAGGGAAGGTTTCCAAAATATCTTCAATCAGATAATACACGCCATCGCCGTGCGCACCTGAAATAACATAAGGGTCGCCCAGGGCAAGTTCGTAGAACTCGGCGGCAAGCACGGCCCTATTGCCGCCCTCGCCCTTATTCACGGCCAAATAAACAGGACGCGGGCTTTGGCGCAAACGGTCGGCAATAATTTTGTCTTGCGGGGTCAAGCCGGTACGGCCGTCCACCAAAAACACAACTGCATCGGCCTCATCGACAGCCTGTAAGGTTTGTTTTGCCATTTCGTGCAAAATGCCACTGTCCACAACCGGCTCAAAACCGCCGGTATCGATAACCAAATAAGGTTTGCTGCCGACTTTGCCATGACCGTAATGTCGGTCACGCGTCAGGCCGGGCAAGTCATGCACGAGCGCGTCTTTGGTGCGCGTCAAACGGTTGAATAAGGTAGATTTGCCGACATTGGGGCGGCCGACAAGCGCGATGGTTGGTTTCATGATGGAGTCTTTCTGTGTCAAGTGCCGCCCCAAAACGGGAGCGGAACACAAGCAGGTGTTTTAAAAACACGGTTGATAAGGATAAGTGTAGGCCGTCTGAAAAGTCATGACAACTTCAGACGGCCTTGATTTTAAAAAAACTTATTTCAAGCTGTCGATTTTCATTTGCAGCAATTCGCGGCCCACGGCGGTTTGCGGCAATTTACTCAAAGCAGCTTCGTAACTTTGTACGGCTTCTTTGGTTTTATTTTGAGCAACGTAAACATCGCCTTTGGTTTCCAGCATCAAAGGCTCGAAATCAGCCTCAACCTGAGTATTCAGGGCATTGATGGCGGCATCGTATTTTTTCTGCTGCAACAGGACAACGCCCAAACGCTGCGCCGCCAAAGCTTGAACCAGCGGTGCTTTTTGGTTTTTCAGCACCCAATTCAAATGACCTTCCGCCACATCATAACGGCCGGCATCAAACTCGGTTGCCGCTACCATCAAAGTAGCTTGGGCTGTCGAAATAGAATCAGGATAGTTTTTTTGCAATTCGACCAAATCGGCGTTGATGGCTTTTTGGTCGGTTTTTTGCTGCGCCTTTTCCACCATTTGCGCCAATACGGCAGCGGCTTCCTGATCTTTTGAAGCTTTTTGGCCTTGGTAAATGGTGTAACCCAAATACCCCAAAGCCGCCACGATCAGCAAGGCAAAGATCCAACGGCCGGTTTTTTTCCAAAAATATTTAAAGTTGTCTAACTCTTGTTGTTCTTCCAAATGGGCTGCCATTTATGCGTTCTTCCATTGTTGTAAAGTGTCTGTCAAATCAGCGGCGGCAACGGTTTGTTGTTCGTGTTTGCCCTGCATATCTTTCAGGGTAACCGTACCGTTTGCCAGCTCATCCTGAGCCACAATCAGGGCAAAGCGTGCGCCACTGTTGTCTGCTTTTTTCATTTGCGCTTTCAAGCTTTGATAGCCGGAATGCTGCATTACATTGAAACCTTGTGCGCGTAAGGCTTGCGCGTATTTCATCACCTGCAAGTCCGCACCTTCGCCTTGGTGCATTGCATAGACATCAGGCGCAGCGTTCACTTCCAACGAGCCGTATTCGCTCACCAAAAGCAGCAGGCGCTCAATACCCATTGCAAAGCCGATAGACGGCGCAGGTTTGCCGCCAAGTTCTTCAATCAAACCGTCGTAACGGCCGCCACCGCACACAGTCGCCTGCGCGCCGAGTTTGTCGGTCGTCCACTCAAAAACCGTCTGATTGTAGTAATCCAAACCACGGACCAAGCGCGGATTTTCAATATATTGAATACCCAAACCGTCCAACATCGCCTTGAAGCGAGCATAGTGGTTTTGCGAAGCCTCGCCCAAGTAATCCACCAAACGCGGCGCCGCGTTGCAGATTTCCTGCAAATCAGGGTTTTTCGTATCCAAAACGCGCAAAGGATTGGTTTTCAGACGGCGTTTGCTGTCTTCATCCAGTTGCGCCTCATAGCGGGTCAAATATTCAACCAATGCCGCACGGTGTGCCGCACGTTCTTCACGGTTGCCCAAGCTGTTGATTTCCAAAGTCAGGTATTCGCGAATACCCAACTTTTCCCACAAGTCGGCAGACATCGCGATGATTTCCGCATCGATATCCGGCCCTTCAAAACCCAAAGCCTCGATACCGACCTGATGGAACTGACGATAACGGCCTTTTTGCGGACGCTCGCGGCGGAACATCGGCCCCATATACCACAGCTTTTGCGGGCTGTTGTACAGAAGGTTGTGTTCGACTACCGCACGTAAACAAGAAGCCGTACCTTCAGGACGCAGGCTCAAACTCAAAGAATCGTTTGAATCGGAGAAGGTGTACATTTCCTTGCCGACCACATCGGTTTCCTCGCCGATGGAGCGGACAAACAAACCGGTTTGCTCGACAATCGGCGTACGGATTTGCTGATAGCCGTAAGTGCGTGTCCAACGGCTAACCGTATCTTCAAACGCCTGCCAAAACGCAGCCGTCAGTTTGAAATCTTTTTGTTCGACAGGTAAAAGGTCGTTCATACCTTTTACAGATTGAATTTTTTGTGCCATTTCAATATGGGATAAGCGAAAATCAAATAGTTGGGCATTATAGCTGATTTTTAAGGGTTTGTGAGTTTGGGAACAAATCAAAAGGCCGTCTGAAAATCAGTTTTCGTATTCAGACGGCCTGTAAAGCAGATTACAGAATCATATTCAATGATTCCCATCCTTCCCCTGCCTTTCAACTTTAATTTCTTAAAAATATATTCAATATAGATTCAATGTCGTTATACTTGGATTCTTTTCATCTCATCCCTATGCACATCATGAAAACACTACGCTCTCTTTTTGTTATCGGCTTGTTAACCACCAGCTTATCCTACCAAGCGATGGCTGCAAATAATGCCACAAATAATCAAGCCAAAATAGATTTAGTCAAAAAGGTTTATCTGTCTAAAGTGGATTTAGGCTCTGAACACAATCATGTTACCACGCCTGAATTACAAAAAATCATCCGACAATTTAATAATTTTGACACTAATATCCGTAAGCAACCCGATATGGAGATGGGATGTGACATGCCGATACATTACTACTTGGGCTTTGGTCAGGATCATCCTGACAACTTCCATAAAACCTTGCAAGTCAAGGTCACTTCTCCTCATACCGTCCGGGCAACATTTAAACAATTTGACGGCCATAGGGTCGGTGCAGATTTCACGTTGAAATGTACGGAAAACCGTTGTTTAATAGATGATTTTAAGATGATTGGCGATCAAACCAGCATCAAAACCGATTACAAACTTGTTTTGCGCAAACGAAAATGTGAGTGAGCCGACAAAACAAAAGGGCTGTCCAAACAAATGGAGCAGCCCTTTGATTTTGAAATCAAGGTCGTGAAGGATGCGGATTTAAGCGTACAGGCGGCAAATTAGGTTTTCCGTATTGGGAAACGGCTTGTCTGCCTGAAGCAGCTTTCCCTGACTGCATGACGCCGCTATCGTTACGTATTGGATGTGCGGCATACTCGTCTTGATTTAATTGTGAAATTTCTTCATTGACTTCATGCTCTACCACAAGTTCATACTCATTATCGTATGCATTATTCTTACCAAGCCGAACTTCCCCTCCCGCCATAGCGAACACGGAAAATACGGATAACATGATGATTATGCCGATTTTTCTCTGCATAATATTCTCCTTTTCTCAAAATATTGTTTCTTTATCATTTCTTTAATTCATGCCATAAAAACAAGTTCAAACAAAACCAGTTTCTCAGCTCGTTTGAAGAATCTATTTAAACACAAAACCTGCATCAATACATATCTATTATTAGAAACTTATTTTCCATAAAAACAAGGCCGTCTGAAAAAACCCTAAAAACCGAGTACAATCCGCCGCATGAAAAAACGTACCAATCCCCTACCCCTTTTAGACGGTGTCAAACCCAGCTACTTGGTTTTGCCGCATGAAAAGCAGTTTTACGGCTTGCCGTTGCTGCATTTTTTATGCGCTCATTTTCCCTTTGTCGGCGAAGAAAACTGGCGGCGGCGGCTGAACAGCGGTTTTGTGGTGGGCGCGGATGGCGTGCCGTTTGATGAGAATACTTTGTTCGAGCCCGGCAAGACGATGTTTTATTACCGTGAAACCAGCCGTGAGAGCGAGCCGCGTATTCCGTTTGATGAAAAAATTTTGCATATTGATGAGCATTTGCTTGTGGTGGACAAACCGCATTTTCTGCCTGTCATCCCCAGCGGCAGATTTTTGCGGGAAACCCTGCTCACGCGCCTGCGTTTGCGGCCGGAATTGCAGCATTTGAATGTTGAAGACATTACGCCGATTCATCGCTTGGACAAAGATACGGCAGGCGTTATGCTGCTTTCACTCAATCCTGCCACGCGTCGCGATTATCAGACCATGTTCCAAGAAAAAACCGTCCAAAAAACTTATGAAGCGGTGGCGCCGACGCGGACGGATTTGGACTATCCGCTGCATATTTCGTCACGAATGGAACGCGGCGAAAAATTCTTTCTCACGAGGGAAACGGAAGGCAAACCCAACGCCCACACGACCATCGAACTTATCGAAAACCGCGGCGCATTCAGCCTCTACCGCCTCACGCCGCATACCGGGAAGAAACACCAGCTGCGCGTGCATATGATGAGTTTGAACATGCCGCTGATGAACGATGCGCTTTACCCTACCCCATTGGCGGCCGGTGATGAAGACTACGACAAACCTTTAAAACTTTTGGCTAAAAGAATAGAGTTCACCGATCCTGTCAGCGGAGAAATCCGCGTATTTGAAAGCCGCTTTACGCTTTAAGTTATCCAATCCAATAAAAAAGGCCGTCTGAAATTGTTCAGACGGCCTTTTTGTCACGGAATCATTTGATTAGTGATGAATGCAGCTGCACTCTTTGTTCATATCAATCACCATACGGCCGGTAATTTTACCTTCGCGCATTTCTTGGAAGATGGCAGGCGCTTCATCCAAAGCACGCAATTCGACTTTAGGCACAACCAAACCTTCTGCGCCGAATTGGAATGCTTCTTCCAAATCTTTGCGGGTACCGACCAAAGAGCCGACCACTTCGATGCCGTCCAATACCAAACGTGGGATAGACAAGTCCATAGACTCAGGCGGCAAGCCAACTGCAACGACACGGCCGCCTGCGCGAACACAGTTAACGCCTGAATTGAAGGCAGCAGCGGATACGGCTGTCACAACGGCTGCGTGTGCGCCGCCGGTTTTCTCTTGGATGACTTGAGCCGCATCTTCTTTGGCGGCATTGATTACCAAATCCGCACCGGTTTCTTTGGCAAAAGCCAGTTTTTCATCGTTGACGTCAACGGCAACAACGTGCGCGCCAAATACTTTTTTCGCGTATTGAACTGCCAAGTTACCCAAACCACCTGCGCCGTAAATCGCAATCCATTGGCCCGGACGGACGCCGGAAACTTTAATGGCTTTATAAGTGGTTACACCGGCACAAGTAATGCTGGAAGCTTGTGCAGGATCCAAGCCTTCAGGGACTTTGACTGCGTAATCGGCACTCACGATACAGTGTGTCGCCATGCCGCCGTCGGCAGTATAGCCTGCGTTCAATACAGAGCGGCACAAGGTTTCGCGGCCGGTATTACAGTATTCGCAAGAACCGCAGCTTTGGAACAGCCATGCGATGCTGACACGGTCGCCGACTTTCAGATTTTTCACACCTTCGGCAACTTCTTTAACCAAACCGATGCCTTCGTGTCCCAACACGCGACCCGGTTTGTCGCCGTAATCGCCTGCCGCAACGTGCAAGTCGGTGTGGCACACGCCGCAATACTCGACTTCCACCAACGCCTCGCCGTATTCCAGCGGACGCAGTTCGCGTTCAACAACTTCTACATCACCTGCTACATCTTTATTTACTACCACAGCATGCATTTTCATGAGAGAGTCTCCTAGGGTGTTGAAAAACTGTTTAGCTATGAATGAGAATACTCCCCATATCCGAAGCCGTCAACCCATAATCTTTTTTAAAACAACTAGTTATGATGTTATACCATAACAAAATCTATTTAAGCCGTATAAATCTTTAAATATATTAACAAATATACTTTCATTTCAATCAAATCCTTTATTTTTCAGACGGCCTGCTACATGAAACAACATTGCAAATGTAAATTTTGAGAACATTCTCATTTTTAGTACTTGAACTTAAAAAGAAAAAAGCATAAGCTGTTTTTCATGGTGTGAAACACCTATTCCCATTCATTAAGGAGACAGCATTATGGCAAAAGATTTAAATGTGTTTGATAAAGAATATGGTCTTTTAATCAACGGCGAATGGACGAAAGGTAGCGAAGGCAAACTTTTATCCTCTTACAACCCTGCCAATGGCGATGAATTGGCCAAGTTCACAGACGCAACCGACGCCGATGTCGATGCTGCCGTGGCCGCTGCGCAAGAAGCGTTCAAAACATGGCGTAAAACCACGACTGCCGAACGCGCGGCCATTTTGAATAAAATCGCCGATGTGATTGACGAAAACGCCGAATTGTTCGCCCTGCAAGAAACCTTGGACAACGGTAAACCCATCCGCGAAACCCGCGCTGCCGACGTGCCTTTGGCTTCCGACCATTTCCGCTATTTCGCCAGCGTCATCCGCGGCGAAGAAGGCACGGCAACCCAGCTTGATGCCGAAGACCTGTCCATCGTTTTGCGCGAACCGATCGGCGTTGTCGGCCAAATCATTCCTTGGAACTTCCCATTCTTGATGGCCGCATGGAAAATCGCTCCGGCATTGGCCGCAGGTTGCACCATCGTCATCCACCCTTCTTCCAGCACTTCATTGAGCCTGTTGTCCTTCGCTCAAAAAATCAACCACTTGCTGCCTAAAGGCGTGTTGAACGTGATTACCGGCCGCGGTTCCAAATCCGGCGAATACATGCTCCACCACAAAGGCTTCAACAAACTGGCCTTTACCGGCTCAACCGAAGTCGGCCGCCGCGTCGGCATCGCCGCCGCCGAATTGCTGATTCCTTCCACTTTGGAATTGGGCGGCAAATCCGCCAACATCTTCTTCGACGATATGCCTTTCGACAAAGCCCTCGAAGGCGCGCAAAAAGGTATCTTGTTCAACCAAGGCCAAGTGTGCTGCGCCGGTTCGCGCATTTTTGTACAAGAAGGTATTTACGACAAATTCGTCAATGCTTTGGCTGAAGAATTCAAAAAAATCAAAGTCGGCCTGCCTTGGGAAGACGACACCCAAATGGGTTCGCAAGTCAATGCCGGTCAACTCGAGACCATTTTGAAATACGTCAAAATCGGAGAACAAGAAGGCTGTCGCATCATTACCGGCGGTAAAAAAATCGAAGGCGAATTGGGCAAAGGCGAATTTGTCGAACCGACTTTGATTGAGGCCAGCAACGAAGCCCGTGTTTCCCAAGAAGAAATCTTCGGCCCGGTTGCCACCGTGATTAAATTCAAAACCGAAGAAGAAGTCATCAAAATGGCCAACGACAGCGAATACGGCTTGGGCGGCGCAGTGTGGAGTACCGACATCAACCGCTGCCTGCGCGTTTCCAATGCATTGGAAACCGGCCGCGTTTGGGTAAACTGCTACAACCGCCTGCCTGCCGGCGCGCCGTTTGGCGGCTACAAAACTTCAGGTATCGGCCGTGAAACCCACAAAATGATGCTCGCCGCCTACACCCAAGTGAAAAACATCTACATCAGCACCCGTGAAGAACGCGAAGGCTTCTATTGATTCGGCGTTTCACATTAATCTGATTTAGAAAATATAAAGGCCGTCTGAAACCTGTTTCAGACGGCCTTATCAATTACACAATAACTTTTTAGGAGATAAATTATGTCGAAACACAAAATCCGTTACATTCTGCCGTTGCTGGCCGTGATAGCATCCGCCGCCTGTGTCGGTGCGGCAGGGCCGTCTGAAAAAGCTGCAAATGCCGTTAAACCGAAACAGGAAAAGAATCTTTGTCCCGAACCTGTTGACCAAATGGATGAAGATTGTTTAGAAATTACTCTGCTGAAACTTGAAAACAAACTGGACATGAAGTACAAAGATTTATTTCGACGTGCCGCTACCAAAGATTCAAAGCTACATGGGCTGTCCAAACAATATTTTATAAACGTCCGTTCAAAATGGAAGGCTTATAAGGAGGAACTTTGTTCCGACCCGACAATCACAACCGACTTGAAAACTCCTTCAGACAAAATCCTCTATCTGTGTGACGTTCAACAAACACAACACCATTTAAAAGCATTGGAACGTTTTTAATTTTTTAGGAAACTGATATGTCGAAACACAAAATCCGTTACATTCTGCCACTGCTAGCCGTGATGACATCCGCCGCCTGTGTCGGTGCGGCAGGGCCGTCTGAAAAGGCTGTTCCAAAGGTAACAAGGCAAAAACAGGACAATAAGGACATATGCCCTCAGAGCATGATGAAAGACATAGACGGACAAGGCTATGAATGTGTGGATATTTTCAGTATGAGGTTGGAAAAGCAATTGAATAAGAAATACGAAAATCTGCTGCACCGTATCGATTCAAAAGACCCCAAATTGAATGGAGTATCCAAAGAATATTTTTTGACTATCCGTAAGAATTGGGAAAGTTATACGGAAATGCTGTGTTCAGACCCATCCGTTGCGACGAAAGTTCGTCCTCTTGCAGGACGCTACATACGTATTTGCAGGTTCGAACAGAATTTAAACCATTTGAAAGCGTTGGAACGCTTTGAAAATTCTTTATAAAACTGATAGATAGTTAGGAGACTGATATGTCGAAACACAAAATCCGTTACATTCTGCCACTGCTGGCCGTGATGGCATCCGCTGCCTGTGTCGGTGCGGCAGAGCCGTCTGAAAAAGCTGCAAATGCGCTTAAGCCGCAGAAGGAAAAGAATCTTTGTCCCGAACCTGTTGACCAAATGGATGAAGATTGTTTGAGGCTTACCCTATTAGATTTTGAAATTGCATTAGATAAGAAGTACGAAGATTTATTTCGACGTGCCACTGCCAAAGACCAAAAACTTCATGGCTTGACAAAACAGTATTTTGCAAGCATCCGCTCAAAATGGAAGGCTTATAAGGAGGAACTTTGTTCCGACCCGACAATCACAACCGATTTGAAAACTCCTTCAGATAAAATCCTCTATCTGTGTGACGTTCAACAAACACAATATCACTTAAAAGCATTGGAACGTTTTTAATTTTTTTAGGAGACTGATATGAGTCGTTTTACAGGCGGAGACCATCTGAAACCGGAAGACGGTTTGAAATACTATATCCATCAAGCCATGATGGTAAACGAATTGTCGGGCGGGCGCGGCGCGTACAAAATATCGAATGCGGAGAAGGCTGCCAGCGGTCCGAGTTTCGGTCCTATCCAGTACGACATAGGCGGCAATAATGAAGGGAGGAATTTGTTGGAACGGATTGCGCGAGAGGCAACAGACTCAAAAGGCAACCGTTTTATTTCCGATAATGAAATAAAGCAGATGCAAATCCATCTATACAAGCCATTCAATAAAATGTCTGCCGAAGACAAACAGGTGTATCAAAATCTGAAACCGAAATTGAATCAGGCTTTGGCTTCCGAAACCGGTATCTCATTAATCAATCGGGATTATGTTAAAGTTCTTAATAAAAAAGTTGGTGAAGTCCATAAAGTTATTTCTAAAATCACAAATCTTGAAAACAAGCAATTCCTGCAATCCAATATGCAGGCACAAGTCTTTATTGCCGATATAGGCAACCAATATGGCAAAAAAGTAAACGAAGCTTTGGTGGAGTTCCTCAGCCAGAGTAAAGAAGATAACGGAGTAAGGCTGCCGGGAGGACGACAGGTCAAAGTCGAAGGCAAACTGGATATGGAAGATTTAAAAAACTTCCGTATGAATACGGCTTACGGTGTCAAACATCCCGCCGATGCCCGTCGCAGAGACAAACACATCGAGGATGTTACCGCTCCGACCCGCGAAAAACCGCGAACCCAAACAGATAAATTCCATGCCTTGGTTCAAGGCTTGCTCAACGATAAGGACGGCTCTTTCGCCGAACAGGTTTTGGCGGAAAACCGCGAAGTTGTTGATGCTTTCAATGCCAAAGTGCAGGAAAGAATGGAACAGGAACGGCAACAAACGGCAGCGAGGGAAATTTCTGTGCAGCAGAATCCTGCGGAAAGGGAATTTGGTGGGCGGTCTTTCGGCTGATCGTTCCACATGAGGCCGTCTGAAACCTGTTTCAGACGGCCTTGTTTATTCTGTTTCGCAATAAATGCTTTATATCTTTCTCAAAAAAAGCCCCATTACTTTCTCTCCGGCCACAGCCAGCAATGCTCCGGCCACAACCACCATGGCACCCACATAGCTGACGATATTCATATCCGAAGCGGCAAAATAATCGGGGGCGAGATGATGGCCGATGGTGGAAAATATCATGGTGAACACGGGAATCAGCGTGGTGACGATACTGACTTTTGAAGCGTCCCAATGATTGAGCGCTTCGCCGAATGAACCATAACCGATCAGCGTGTTTAAGCAGCAATAGATAAAGCAGCCCCATAAAAACGGATTGCCGATATGGGCGATTTGTGATGGTTCGGCAAACGGCAGGAAAACAAAGCTGCTGCAAAAATAAATCATGAGCAGGATTTGTTGCGAATTGAAATGTTTGGACAAAAGTTTTTGCGCCACGCCGTAGCACACCCAAATCATGCTGCCCGAAGCCGCCATGATTACCCCGACCGCGTAGCTGCCCAAACTGAAAAGTTCGCCGAATTTGTCGTTGAAAAACATGACCAAACCCGTCAGCAAAAGCATCAAGCCGATTTTTTGCCAGCGCGTAAAGGCTTCTTTAAACACGCCAACGCCGACCAAAATCATGGTAAAGGGCGAGAGCTGCCACAACACCTGCGTGGTTGTCGGCGAAATATAGTGCAAACCCATAGCAACGAGCACAAAGTTGGCGGAAATACCGATAATACCCAGTACCAATAAAAATAAGGTTTGCTTGGAAAATTCAGACGGCCGCGGCAGCTTGCCGGTCAGTCCCAACAACGCAAACAACACCAGCGAAGCCACTAAAAAGCGTATCCACACCAGCGTGGGCGCATCGACGGCTTTTAAGGCCTGTTGCGCCGCTACCGGCAGCGAGCCCCAAGTCATGGTGGCAAGCAGCGCCAAAGAAAAGCCGAGCCAAGGTTTTTGTTTCTTCATTTTTCAGACGGCCTTTGTTTACGCGGCTTCCCAGTAGTCGATATAAAGCTGCAATTCGAGATTATTCCGCCATTCGTTGGCAACGGGGCGGTACACCGTGCGGATGTATTCGGGAATGTCTTCGCTGCAACGCCAGAACATGGCTTCAAATTCGTAGCCGTCTTTTTGCAGCCAGACTTTTTTGTGTTTGCCCTCCGCGCCCAAAGGCTGCTGGCGGACAACATGGAATTCGTCGGTAAAACTCGGCGGCGCGAAGCCCTGCCCCCAAACGTGGCGGGCAAGGTTCTGCGCCTGTTCCAGCGTAATATCGCGGGCAGGCAGGCTGCCGTCGGTAATATAGGTTTGCGACAAATCGTCTTCGCACACCATCTCGCGCACGGCTTCTTCAAAGGCCGTCTGAAACGCGGGAATATTGTGTTCGAGTATGCTCAAACCCGCCGCCATTGCGTGTCCGCCGAATTTCAAAATCAAATCGGGATGGCGTTTGGATACCAAATCCAAAGCATCGCGCAGGTGCAAATTGGGAATGGAGCGTCCCGAACCGCGCACTTCGCCGTTGTCGGCAGGCGCAAACACGATGGTCGGACGATAAAAACGGTCTTTGAGGCGGCTGGCAACAATGCCGACCACGCCTTGATGGAAGTCGTCTCGATACGCCACCAAAGTCGTCTGACCTGGAGGCAGAGTTTCGGGAAAATCATTCAGCGCGTCTTGCAGCATAGACTGCTCGATTTCGCGGCGTTCGATATTGAGGTTGTTTAACTGGGCCGCCAGTTCCTGCGCCTCGGCATCATCTCGCGCCAACAGACAGGCAATGCCGACCGACATATCGTCCAGCCGTCCGGCGGCGTTAATGCGCGGTCCCAACGCAAAGCCCATATCAAACGGCTGCGCCTTGCGCCAATCGCGCCGCGCCACTTCAAACAAAGCGCGGATGCCGGGGCGCATTTTGCCCGAACGCATCCGTTTCAAACCTTGCGACACGAGGATGCGGTTGTTGTGGTCGAGGGCGACGACATCGGCGACGGTACCGAGTGCGACCAAATCCAAAAGGTCGCCTAGATTCGGCTCTTTCAGGCCGTCTGAAAAATAATTGCGGCGGCGCAGTTCGGCACGCAAAGCCATCAATACATAAAAAATCACGCCTACGCCCGCCAAACTTTTGCTGGGAAAGCCGCAGCCTTTTTGGTTCGGATTGACGATGATACAGTCGGGCACGGTCTCGGCAGGCAGATGGTGGTCGGTCACAATCACATCCAAACCCAACTCCTGCGCACGCGCCACGCCTGCAATGCTGGCGATACCGTTATCCACCGTTACCAATAAATCCACGCCTTGCTCTGCCGCGATTTCGGCCAGCTCGGGCGTTAAGCCGTAGCCGTGTTCAAAGCGGTTGGGCACAAGAAAATCCACTTTCGCCCCCATCGCCGCCAAACCGCTCATACCGACGGCACACGCCGTTGCACCGTCGGCATCGTAGTCGGCGACAATCAGGATTTTTTCCTGACGCTCAACCGCATCCGCCAAACGGCCGGCGGCGGCTTCGCAGTTTGTCAGCGTTTGATACGGCAAAAGCGCAGCAAGCTTGTCGTCCAACTCGGCCGGACTTTGCACATCACGCGCAGCACACAGCCTTGCAATCAAAGGATCGGTACCGGCAGTGAGCAAGTCGTTAAAAACAGTCGGATTAATAGAACGTGTTTGGATTTTGACGGACATGATGTGGAAATCAAGGATAGTTTTGTATATTTGAAAGGGATATTGTAAAAGGATGAAGTCATCTGAAAACCGTTTTTCAGACGACCCCTCAAGCTACATTAGTCAGAGTAATGTTTGCTTCAGACAGAACGAGAGAAGCCTCGTTGTTTTTCTTGTTGAATATTTTGGTTTTCTTGAGCAACAAGCTGTTGTTGCCACTCTTCTTCTAAAGTCTGTTGGACTCTTTCATTGAAACTGGCCACTTTGTCAGGATTATCAGCCAAAAGTTTTTTTGCATACGAACCGTCGGTATCATTCAATAATCCTTGCAGCATCGCCATAGTTTCTTCGTATTTGGATTGAGGCTTGGGATTGTCGGTTGTTGCCGCTGTTTCGACATGGTGAGATGTTTCTTCTTGAATTTGCATGGTGTACTGAGGATTTCCTCTGAGTTTCTCTTCATCAAGATAACTCAAATCTTTAATGTCGGAGATATGCGGATCCTCAGGATCTTTCGGCACAAGACTCTTATTCAGCTTATTTCCCGAACCTGGGGCAAGATGTTGGAATATTCCATCTTTTTCAGGCTCAGGAAAGCCTGCTTCACGCAATAAGGTATCGGCAAGGGTATTGGAATTTTGCCTTAAGTAATCATAAGGATAGATATTGTTCTTGCTTTGAGCATTGCGTACCATTTCAGCCCATTTAGCTGATAAATCAGGAGCTTCAGCGATTAGCTCGCGGTATTGCTTTTGTGGAGAAATAGGTTCTTTATCTAAACTTTTATACCAAGCAGTTTTCCTATTATTGAAATTATCCGGATTTTGGGCATTATATGGTAAACCAATATTCTTTGGTAAGCCGGTTTCAATATGGATTTTTCCCAAAGGAAGTTGTGGGGAAATTTCTTTACCCACCCATCCACTGATAGTATATTGTTGTCCCATTTTATCAGTATAGAGTAGAAATTTGTGGTGATAATCTACATTCGCAAATGTGCCGATATGCCGATAGCCGACTTCAATTTTTTCGTTTGCCATTTATATTCTCCTATTGTTATTGAGCATAATAGAATTCACTATCGATATTTTCCAGATAGCCAGAAGCGTTAAATTTTAATTCAATCATTACCTCTGGATTAGGAATCATCGGGTGAATCTGTTTGCCATAGCCTGCGTAGATAATATGTCCTTTATCGCTGTAGTGTTGATTCATCTCGGTCAATTTTTCAATTACCTCCTTTTTAGAAGAACCAATCGGGAGATATTTAGCAACAATATGGCTTACATCTTTGGACTGACCGGGTTCGATGTACTTTTCACTGGCAAAAATTTCTTTCAGCATAGGACTTTGGGGTTGCATTTTGCTTTTTCCTTTTGAGGTTGATTGTTGGATTTCAGAATGTTTTTCATGGTTACTTACTTCGCAAGCTGATAAAAACACAAGTGACATAACAATTGGTAATACTGCTAAGTTTCTTAATTGCATAATTAATCCTTTATAAAGACTTCTATTTTTGTTTGTCATTCGAATTTTACTATTATTGGCCATAAGAAAAATCTCTATCAACATTTCATAATGTATCTCAAAATATTTAATTTCAAGGTGATTCTAATTCATGCTTATAAAAGCATGGGATGTGCCTTTTTTCTATCCCCTGCAGGGATGACGGCCTTGGATATTATTTGCGTGAATCATCGACAATTTCACCGATCACGGCATAGGAGCCTGCTATCACTGCGCCGACTGCGTCCAAAGCCAATGTAAATGGCGTTTTCAGGATATTACCCGTCAACTTCCAAACATCGGTGCTTGTTTTGGTTTCCACATAATAAATTCTGACCGGAACGGCAGTGTCAAAACGGCGGTCTTCGGCAACATTTTTCGGCGTTGCGTAATAATGACCTTCGGCAGAAATACACCGTGTGTAGACAGTTTTGTCATCGAGTTCGACCGGCTTGAACGCCAGCTGTTTCAACTTGGCAATCTCGGCAACTTTTTGAGTATCGTAACGCAGGCAGAAATTCGAGCGGAAAGTTTGCGCTTCAGGGGATTTTAATTCAACCGGCAAAGCCTCATACACCTGTTTTGGGTTTTGCCGAACCATTTGAAACCGTTTGCTCAGCTTAGCATCCAAGATCGCCTTCAACTTGGCCGAATCTTTAGAATTAACGACAAACCAATATTTTCCACCCATCATGACCAAGCTGCCTGTTTCCAGTTGCGTATTGTCTTTGGCAACCACGCCAAATGCGTGAATATTGTCTTTGGCAACGGTTTTTTCAGTCGTGGTTTTATGGAACGGGCTATTTCTTTCCCAAAGATCGGTAGTACAACCATTCAGGGTCAATACACCAACCAGCAAGGCGGTTGCAGAGCGGCGAAATTTCATGGTCATCCTCCTTCGGTATTACGATACAGGCCGTCTGAAAACCGCAATCCGTTTTCAGACGGCCTTAAGGTTTATTCCTCCCAATCCTGCCCTTCTTCTGAAGCATCGGATTGACCGGCCTCCATCACTGCTTTAATTTCTTGGAACAGCGCGCGGAAGTTTTTCGGCGGTTTGTTTTGTTCCTGCTCTTTTTTGGTGTTGCGGATCAAGGTGCGCAATTTACCGGCGTCTGCTTGCGGAAAATCGGCCATAAATTGGGTAATCGCGCCATCGTCTGCCAACAGTCGGGTACGCGCCTGCTCGACGCGTTGCAAAAAGGCATTGTGTGCTGCATTGTCGCCGCGCAGTTTGGCCAAATAGGCTTCGATGGGTGCGGGGTCGGTATCGCGCATCAGGCGGCCGATAAATTGGGCTTGGCGTTTGAGCGCGCTGTTGGACGTGATTTTTTTATAGGTGGCGATGGCTTCAAACAAGTCTTCGTCCAAGCCGATTTTTTTCAACGTATCACTGGAGAGCTTGGTCAATTCCATACCCAAAGCCTGCAAATCGTTCATCTGCTTTTTCATTTGGGTTTTGCTGACCCATTCGTCTTCTTGTTCAAACATTGTGTTTACCTGATTTTCTGAATCTGCCTATTTTATCAGTTTTCAGACGGCCTTTCCGTGCGATTTTTGCAGTGGCCGTCTGAAACGGTTAAAATGCCGCAAAACCCTGTCAGGAAACCTTTTTATGCTGTTTAACCACACACCGGACGAGCTGTTGCGCTTGTGCGGACACACGCTGGATTTGGCCAAACAATCCGGCGCTACCTCGGCCGAAGCCGATTTCAGCGAGTCGCTCGGCCAAAGCGTCAGCGTGCGCCTGGGCGAAATCGAACAAATCGAGTTCCAACAAGACAAATCTTTAGACATTACGGTCTATGTCGGCCAACGCAAAGGCCGCGCCAGCACTGCCGACTTCTCCGAACGCGCCCTGCAAGATACGGTCAAGGCCGCCATCGATATTGCGCGCTATACCGCCGAAGACGATTGCGCCGGCCTTGCCGATGCTGCCTTGATGGCAACCCATATCGGCGACCTCGACCGCTACCACGAATGGGATTTGAGTACCGAATCCGCCATTGATTTGGCCAAGCAATGCGAACAGGCTGCGCTGTCAACGGACAAACGCATTGAAAATTCCGAAGGCGCATCGGTTCATACCGGCCATTACCAATACGTTTACGGCAACACCCACGGCTTTGCCGCACACCAGCAAAGCACGCACCACAGCATTTCTTGCAGCGTGGTCGCCAGCGACGAACACGGCATGCAGCGAGACTATTGGTACGATTCTTCCTGCCGTCACGAAGACATGGACGCGCCCGAACTCATCGGTAAAACCGCAGCCGAACGGACTTTACGCCGTCTGAACAGCCGCAGCGTTCCGACCGGCAGCTATCCCGTACTGTTCGACACCACTGTCGCCGTCGGCTTAATCGGCCACCTTATCGGCGCACTCAGCGGCGGTGCGCTCTACCGCCAAAGCAGCTTCCTGATTGACAGCATCGGCAAACAGGTGCTGCCCGAGTTTCTCAGCCTTCGTGAAGAGCCGCATATCCTGCGCTCGTTCCGCAGCACTTATTTCGATGCCGAAGGCGTGGCCACGCAGCCGCGTTTTGTGGTGAAAGACGGCGTCGTCAAAGGCTATTTCCTCAACAGTTACAGTGCAAAAAAACTCGGTATGCAGACAACGGGCAACGCCGGCGGCGCGCACAATCTGTATCTGAACCACACCCACGCCACGCAGGCCGACCTGTTGAAAGAAATGGGAACAGGTTTGCTGGTTACCGAATTGATGGGACAAGGCGTTAACACCATTACCGGCGACTACTCGCGCGGCGCGGCCGGATTTTGGGTGGAAAACGGCGTCATTGCCTATCCGGTTCAGGAAATCACCATTGCCGGACGTTTGCAGGATATGTACCGCGACATCATCGGCGTGGCAGACGACGCATTACGCCGTTCGTCCAACCAAATCGGCTCCGTCTTGGTTTCCAAAATGACGGTTGCCGGCAACTGATTGAACTAAATATACCAAAGGCCGTCTGAAAGATATCTTTTCTTTTCAGACGGCCTCGCCGTTATCTACCTCCATAAAAAACACATCATGCATATTGTCGTCATCCCCTCTTGGTACCCCTCTTCCGAAACCGACGTGGACGGAATCTTTTTCCGCCTCCAAGCCCAAGCCCTGCAACGCGAAGGCATGAAAATCGGCATGGTCGTTCCCATGTTCCGCTACTTGAGAAGCCAGCCGAAAACCATCTTCTCGCGCTTCTACGGCCTGCGTCGCCATCAGCAAGGCGGACTCAACACTTACGCCTACGACAGCATGTATTTCTTCCCGCGCTGCCCGGTTGTCGACATCGACCGCATCCGCTGGGTCAACGCAGGCATGAAAGCTTTTGAAGCCTATATCGCCGACAACGGCAAACCCGACGTAATTCACGCCCATTGCGTCAACTACGCCGCCATTTTGGCCTGTGCCATCTTCAAAAAATACGGCATTCCCTATGTGATTACCGAACACAGCAGTGCCATTTCACGCGGCCTTGTCCGCAAAAACCAATGGCCGTCCATGCACGAAGCCGTGCGCCACAGCGCGGCCCGGTTCGCCGTCAGCCGTGATTTCTGCCGCATTCTCGAAAAAACCTACGCCGGTACAGACTGGCAATACCTGCCCAATATGCTGGGCAGCAATTTTGAACAGGATTTCGAATTCCCCGAAAAAAACCATCAAGACTTCACCTTCTGCAGCGTCTCCCACCTGCGCCACCTCAAAGGCCACGACCTGCTCCTGCCTGCTTTTGCCGAAGCACTCAAAACCTATCCGCAGCTCAAACTCAAAATCGGCGGCGGCGGCGCAGAAGAAGGCCGTCTGAAACAACTGGCAAGCGACTTGGACATCAACCACGCCGTTACCTTTACCGGCGCATTGACCACCGACCAAACCCTAGACCTCATGCGCCACAGCAACGCATTCGTCCTCGCCAGCCGTACCGAGACTTTCGGCGTCGTCTATATCGAAGCACTGTCGCAAGGTTTGCCCGTTATCGCCACACGCTGCGGCGGCCCCGAATCCATCGTCACTTCCGACAACGGCCTGCTGGTGCCAATCGAAAACATACCGGAACTGACCAAAGCATTGCTCACCCTATACGAAAACCATGCACACTACGATCCCGTCCGTTTGCGCCAAGATTGCCTGCAACAATTCGGCAGCCGAGCCATAGCGCAACACCTGATCGACACCTTCCAAAAAGTGCTTAATAAATAGGCATAAACCATGCAGGCCGTCTGAAATCCTTCAGACGGCCCGCCTTCTTCCAACAAGACAAATCTAGTGTAAAATTAAGACAATAACCAAACTTTTTGATTTAAAATCAGTCGAAAGAAAAACTGTTACCTATAATAATATCCCCACATACATTATGCGCTATTACGGAACGATTACTCGCTGGAACAGCAAGCGCGGCTTCGGCGCCGCTACCATAGAAGACACAGGCCAAGAAATCTTTCTTGCCCTTGCCGCCTTCACCACCCTTACCCGCCTTCCGGCCGAAGGGCAACACATCTCCTTCAACATCACAGAAGGCCGGCGCGGCCGCAAAGAAGCCGAAAACGTCTGCTTCGCCCTCGATTGCGCCGACTGCTTCGATGTCCTCGTCCCTCCCCCCGAAAAACCCCTCGCCGGCAAACAAGCCATCGTCGGCCTGATTGCCGTGATCTTCGTCTGCAGCATTTTCGCCGCCTTGTGGTACGGCCTCCACTTTTCCGACAATACACCCAAAGAACCGGCCGTCAAAAAACAAGAAACCATGGTTCACGAAGTAGCCGCCAAAATCGAAGCCGAACGCAAAGCATGGCGCGATGCCGTCAACCGCAGCAACCAACGCTCGGGGCAGCCTCAACGCGCCAAAGATGATGTGTCGAAACAATAACGCTTTATCCAATACAAAAAGGCCGTCTGAAAAAATGGGAAGATGAAATGATAGATTTCTTCCTCATTCTTTCAGACGGCCTTTATTCTTACCTCAATTCGGTTCGGCCATTTCCAACGCCTGTTTGATGTCTACGGCAACGACGCGCGATACGCCTTTTTCCTGCATGGTTACGCCGACCAGCTGCTCCGCCATTTCCATGGTCAGGCGGTTGTGGGAGATGTAGAGGAACTGGGTTTGCGCCGACATTTCTTTGACCAGGTTGCAGAAACGCGAGGTGTTGGCGTCGTCCAGCGGGGCGTCGACTTCGTCCAGAAGGCAGAAGGGGGCGGGGTTGAGGCTGAACAGGGCGAACACGAGGCTCATGGCGGTGAGGGCTTTTTCGCCGCCGGAGAGGAGGTGGATGGTGCTGTTTTTCTTGCCGGGCGGGCGCGCCATGATGGACACGCCGGCGGTCAGGAGGTCGTCGCCTATCATTTTGAGGGTGGCTTCGCCGCCGCCGAATAAGGTGGGGAAGAAGGTTTGGACTTTGCCGTTGACGGCATCGAAGGTTTCTTTGAAACGCGCTTTGGTTTTGTCGTCGATTTGGGCGATGGCTTCTTCCAAAAGGGTGATGGCGGCCTGCACGTCTTCACTCTGGCTGCGGTAGTAGCCGTCGCGTTCGCGCGCTTCTTCGAGTTCTTGCAGGGCGGCGAGGTTGACGGCGCCGAGGGCTTCGATTTGCTGGATGAGGCTGCCGATGCTGCTGTTCAATACTTTCGGCGATTCTTTCGCCAACGCTTCGAGCGTGTCCAAATCGGCGGCGCGTTCGGTCAGGTTTTGATGGTAGCGTTTGGCGTTAATCAGGGCTTCCTGCTGCTGCAACAGGGCGGTTTGGGTGGCGGCCTGAAGCTGCGGCAGCTTGGTTTGCAGGGTTTGTACGCGGGCGTATTGCTCCCTGCCCTGCTCCTGAATCTGCGCGAGTTTTTCCTGTGCGGCGATGTATTCTTCGTCCAGCGTGTGCACGGCTTCTGTCAGCTCGTCGAGCTTGATGTGCTGCTCGTCGTTTTGGAACTCGGTTTCATAGGCGAGGGCAAGCTCTTGCTGGCGTTCCTGCCAGTCCAGGGTTTGCTGTTCGAGCCGGGCGATTTGCTGCTGGTAGTTTTGTTTTTGCTGGTTGAGCTTATGGACGGCAACTTCGGCCAGCCCGTATTGGCGGTTGGCTTCCAACAAGGCAAGCTGCGCCTGTTTCAGACGGCCTTGCTGCTCTTGGCGGCTGTGCGCGGTGGTCTGTTGTTGGTGTTCGAGTTCGGCGGCGGCTTCCTGCAAAGTAGCGATGTCGTCTGAAAGCCCGTCGGACGTGTGTTGCAACACGGTCTGTTCTTCCGCCAACTGCGCCAGTTCGCGCTCGATGTGTTCGCGGCGGATTTGCCCTTGGTTGGTGCGCGCCAGAAGTTCGGCGGCGCGTTGCTGCGCCTGGCTGTATTGGCGCGTGTGCTGCTGTTGTTGCTGCATCAGGTTTTTGTGCTGCACTTCGGACGAGCGCACGGCGGCTTCCGCCTGTTTGAACGCGGCTTCGGCGGCGGAAAGTTCGGGGGCGAGGTTTTCCAGTTCGGAAGCGATGCCGTCGAGGCGCGCTTTTTGGGCAATCAGGCTTTCCTGCGCGGGTTTGGCATAGAGCAGGACGCTGACTTTATCGACCTGATGGCCTTCGGGCGTGAGCCAGATTTGGTGTGCGCCCAAATCGCTTTGATGCGCGAGGGCGTAGCTCAAATCGGGCGCGCACAATACGCCGTCGAGCCAGTGGTGCAATGCCGTCTGAAACGGCGGCTGCGCTTGGATTTGGTTCAACAATGCCTGTACGGGCAGGGATTTTTTGATGCCGCCGGAGAGGTCGTCTGAAAGCCATGCCGCCTGCCCCTGCGGCAACGGCACGGGGGGAACGAAGCCAGACGGCACGCTACGGGCGTGCAGGCGTTCGGCAAGGATGACGGACAAGGCGTGCTGCCACTCGGCGGGCGCGGTGATGTGTTGCCACAGTTGCGGCGCGGCGGCGTGGTCGGTTGCCTGCCAGAAGTCGGCTGCTTCCTGCTGTTGCGACAGGATTTGCGACAACGCCTGCTGCTGCGCCTGCAAGGTGATGTGTTGCTGCTTCAGGCTTTGGAAGCGGTTTGAGGCCGTCTGAAACGCCTCGCGGGCGGCGTGTAGGGCTTCTTCGGCAGCAATGATTTGTTCTTCGTAATGCTCTTGCTGGCTTTGCAACAAGGCGGCGGCTTCCTGCGCGGCGGCGGTTTCGGCCTCGTCGGGCAGGTTCAGGGCTTGGTTTTCCTGTTTCAGACGACCTTTGCGCTCTTCGTGCTTGGCAACGGTTTGTTCGGCATGGGCAAGCTGCTGCTGCTTCAACGCCAGTTCGCGGCGGATTCGGTTTGCCTCGTCCTGCTGGGTTTGGAAGGCGGCATTAAGCGTGGCTTGGGCTTCTTCCAATTCGGGCAGACGCTCTTCGTGTTCGGCAACCTGCATCGCCCATTCCGCCAATTCGGTTTGCTTTTCTTCGGCCTGCAACTCGTTTTCTTCAAGCTGCACGCGGATTTGCTGCTGCTCCTGATGGATACGTTGCAACTGCGCCTGCGCCGCCTGTTTGTCGCGTTCGATGCGTTGGTGCAGGTTTTGCTGATGGCGGATTTGTTCTTCCAAACGGGCAATCTGCTCGCGCAACACGCCGCGTTTGTTGCTCAATTCGTGTACTGCCTGCTGCTGCGACTGCTCGGCAGTCTGCAAGGCGTGTACTTCGTCGTTTAACGCCTGAACCTGCGCGGCGGTTTCGTCCTGCTGCGCCTGCAAAGACTGATGCTGCGCGGTCGCCTTGTCGGCGGCGGCAAGCGATTGCTGCCATTGGGCGTAATCGAGTAAATCCTGTTGTTGGTTCAACTGCGCGGTCAGGGATTTGTAGCGTTCGGCGGTTTCTGCCTGTTTTTCCAACTTTTCCACCTGACGCGCCAACTCGTTCTGTAAATCGCCCAAACGCTGCAAATGCTCGCGCGTGTCTTTCAGACGGCCTTCCGTCTCCTTGCGGCGTTCCTTATATTTGGACACGCCCGCCGCCTCTTCGATATAGGCGCGCAACTCCTCCGGCCGCGCTTCGATGATGCGCGAAATCATCCCCTGCTCGATAACGGCATAACCGCGCGCGCCCACGCCCGTACCCAAGAACAAATCGGTAATGTCGCGGCGGCGCACGGTCTGATTGTTGATGAAATAAGTCGATTCGCCCTGACGCGTCAGCTGCCGCTTGATGCTCACCTCGGCATACTGCCCCCACGCCCCCTGCAAACTGTGGTCGCTGTTGTCAAACACCAGCTCCACCGAAGCCCTCGGCGCAGGACGGCGCGTCGCCGCACCGTTAAAAATCACGTCCTGCATACTCTCGCCGCGAAGCTGCTTCGCCGAAGCCTCGCCCAACACCCAACGCACCGCGTCAATCACATTCGACTTGCCGCAACCGTTCGGCCCGATAACCGCAACAAGCTGCCCCGGCACATGAATCGTGGTCGGGTCGGTAAAAGATTTGAAGCCGGAGAGTTTGATGTGGGTCAGGCGCATGGCAATGTTTCGAATCGGAAAAGAAGGCGTATTTTAACGGAAATACGCTGATTCGTTGAGAGAAAAGCATCCATAAAGTCCGACTGCTCTTTTATCTTCAAAGGCCGTCTGAAAAGTTTGTTAAAAAGAAACAGACCAGCTATCGAACTCACTAAAATATTCAAAATAAATTCATATAAAACAATTAACTAAAAAAATATCCACCCAACCACCTTCCCTTTGATTAATTTTTGTACAGAAATGAAAACAAACTGTTTATTTTTTTATGATTTATGGTTATTATCGGGCATTAAAGGTTTAAAAATCAGATAAACGATCTCTCCGACCTTTTCATCAAGCGAATAACTATACAGGGAATCTCATGTCACATCCAAACCAAACTTAAAACTATCGTTTTTACAGCCATCAGCGCAGCCATCTTGTCCGCATGCGGCGGTGGCGGAGGCGGCGGTTCATCTGCTTTAAGCACCGGCGCAACTCCTACCAATAATACCGGCAACTCTGCTGGCAATAATGGCAATCCTGCCAACAACAGCAATGCCAACACTCCGAAAGCGCCGTCTACTACGCTCACCAACAGTGCCGACAATCTTGCCAAACTGACCGATGAAGCTCCAATCGATCCGGCCAACATTACCCAGCCTTTGCACACACATTTCATCTCCTCCAAAGGTGCACAGCAATCCAACCCTAACGTACAAATCCGCAGAGATACCGCAGGCAAAATGTTCCAAACGGACAATCAAGACCGCAACCAAAATGGTCTGATCAGTTCTATTGACTTTAACAGCAATGATGAAGTCAAAATGGACGGCGTTGTATTGTTTAACAAGACCACTGATGGCAACGCAACCCAACCTACATGGACAAGCTACGCTTCTGTTATTGCCAAAGTATATTCAAAAGGCAATACTCAAACTGATGTCAGTGAACAAACGGGAAAAGAGAAAAATACCGAATTTGCATACGGTAAATCAACTTTGGATGAACGTATTGTTGAACTTTATAAGAAGTTAGAAGCTGAAAAAGAAAATCTAAAAAAAGAACAAAACTCAGAGTCTGGCCAAATTGATCATGACAAAATAAAGAAAATTGAAGCTAAAATTAGAGACTTAGACGCTTTATACAAAAAAAATCTGCAACATCGCACTAATCTGGCAACCTTTAATAAAATTGACAGCGATAATTTAGCCTACTTCCGCACCGATAAAAACGGCTTAGTTTTTGACAAACAATTCGATGGTGTTTATGTCATCAATTTTGATGACGGCACCAAAATTGTGTTGCATGATCCTTCTGCGGCCGGCTGGACATATCAAACCTTCGCGCATTACACCGATCCTAAAGGACATGTATACCAAGGCTACCAAAGCCTGGGCGATGAAACTGTCTTCACTACCCTGCCTGCTAAAGGTACAGCCACCTACAAAGGTATTTCCACTGCCTATGTGGTTACCGACAAGAACAATCGTCAGTTGACTTCCAATGTCATGGCTATCGTTGATTTCGGCCTCAAAGGTGTCCGTTTTGAAACGTCAAACTCACACTTCCATACTTTGGAAAATGGTAAGCGTGTATCCCAAGCAGATAAAAACTACGATTTCAAAGGTACGGCAAGCTGGAAAGACGGTAACCTCTTCTCCGGCAAAGTCAGCACGGCCGATGACAAGTTAAGTGGCAACCTGAACGGCAAATTCTACGGCCCCAATGCTGCAGAAATTGGCGGCACTTACGGCTTGAAAAACAAAGATGCAACCGAACACTTAATCGGTGGCTATGGCGCGAAACGTCAATAAACCTGCCTAAACAAAAGGCCGCCTGAAGTTTCAGACGGCCTTTTGTTTTTTAGCTTGGATTACACCGACACGGCGGCTTTGATGTGCGGATGCGGATCATAGCCTTCCAGCTCGAAGTCTTCAAATTTGAAGGCAAACAAGTCTTTGATTTCAGGGTTGATTTTCATGGTCGGCAGGCTTCGGAAATCGCGGCTTAATTGTAGTCGGGCCTGCTCGATATGGTTGCTGTATAAATGGGCATCGCCAAACGTATGGATAAACTCACCGGCTTCCAGGCCGCACACTTGCGCCATCATCATGGTCAACAATGCGTAGCTGGCGATGTTGAACGGTACGCCAAGGAAGATATCGGCGCTACGTTGGTAAAGCTGGCAGGACAGTTTGCCGTTGGCAACGTAAAACTGAAACAGCGCGTGGCAAGGCGGCAAAGCCATTTCATCGACCAAAGCGGGATTCCATGCGGACACAATCAGGCGGCGCGAGTCGGGATTTTTCTTAATTTGTTCCACCACATTGGCAATTTGGTCGATATGGCGGCCGTCAGGTGCGGGCCAGCTGCGCCATTGGTAGCCGTAAACCGGGCCTAAATCGCCGTTTTCGTCCGCCCACTCGTCCCAAATGGAAACGTTGTTCTCTTTCAGGTATTTGATGTTGGTATCGCCTTTGAGAAACCAAAGCAGCTCATGAATAATCGAGCGCAGATGCAGTTTTTTGGTTGTCAACAGCGGAAAGCCTTCACTTAAATCAAAACGCATTTGGTAACCGAACACGGAACGCGTGCCAGTGCCGGTACGGTCGGATTTGTCGATACCATTGTCGAGGACATGGCGCATAAGGTCGTGATAGGCTTTCATGGGTTTCCTTAATGTATGTGTTGTGGGAATTTGATGCATATTGTACCGAATTTTCAGACGGCCTGCCTCTCTGTCTGCAATGGGCTAACCCTTCCTCTAGACTTAGAGCATACCCATTAATAATGTTGACAATTTATCATTTGCTTACACGAAATTTTGAGCTAAATAAAATTTTTACAAAAAAATTTTGGAATTTTCTAGTTTAATTACTTAGAACTTTATAGCTTATTATTTTTAAATGTAAAATATAAACCATAATTTTTATTATAATTTAAAATATAATTCCATTTTTACAAATTGGTAAAAAAATAATGTCAACAATCTGGTCAAAATTTTTCTTGGCAAGTAAAATTTTTACAGCTATATTTCAAAACATAAATATTGAAACATCTCACTCAATAGGAGTTGAAAAATGACTGACCTGAACACCCTGTTTACCAATCTTAAACAACGCAACCCCAACCAAGAACCCTTCCACCAAGCCGTTGAAGAAGTGTTCATGAGTTTGGATCCGTTTTTGGCGAAAAACCCGAAATACACCCAACAAAGCCTGCTTGAGCGTATTGTTGAACCGGAACGCGTGATTATGTTCCGCGTCACTTGGATGGACGACAAAGGCCAAGTTCAAGTCAACCGCGGCTACCGTATTCAAATGAGCTCTGCCATCGGCCCTTACAAAGGCGGTTTGCGTTTCCACCCGACCGTCGATTTGGGCGTGTTGAAATTCCTCGCCTTTGAACAAGTCTTCAAAAACGCGCTGACCACCCTGCCTATGGGCGGCGGCAAAGGCGGTTCCGACTTCGACCCTAAAGGCAAATCCGATGCCGAAGTAATGCGCTTCTGCCAAGCCTTTATGACCGAACTCTACCGCCACATCGGTGCCGATACTGACGTTCCTGCCGGCGACATCGGCGTAGGCGGCCGCGAAATCGGCTATCTGTTCGGCCAATACAAAAAAATCCGCAACGAATTTGCTTCCGTCCTGACCGGCAAAGGCCTCGAATGGGGCGGCAGCCTGATTCGCCCTGAAGCCACCGGCTACGGCTGCGTGTATTTTGCCCAAGCCATGCTGGAAACACGCAATGACAGCATCGAAGGCAAACGCGTATTGATTTCCGGCTCCGGCAACGTGGCGCAATACGCTGCCGAAAAAGCCATCCAACTGGGTGCAAAAGTATTGACCGTTTCCGACTCCAACGGCTTTGTCCTCTTCCCTGACAGCGGCATGACCGAAGCGCAACTGGCCGCTTTGATCGAGCTGAAAGAAGTACGCCGCGAACGCGTGGCCACTTACGCCAAAGAACAAGGCCTGCAATACTTTGAAAACCAAAAACCGTGGAACATCGCGGCCGAAGTCGCCCTGCCTTGCGCCACCCAAAATGAATTGGACGCAGACGCTGCCAAAATCCTGCTGGCAAACGGTTGCTATGTGGTTGCCGAAGGTGCGAACATGCCGTCAACTTTAGGCGCGGTCGAACAATTTATCAAAGCCGGCATCCTCTACGCTCCGGGCAAAGCCTCCAACGCCGGCGGCGTAGCAACTTCAGGTTTGGAAATGAGCCAAAACGCCATCCGCCTGTCTTGGACTCGAGAAGAAGTCGACCAACGCCTGTTCGACATCATGCACAACATCCACGAATCCTGCCTGAAATACGGCAAAGTCGGCGACAAAGTGAACTACGTCAATGGTGCGAACATTGCCGGTTTCGTCAAAGTAGCCGATGCCATGTTGGCACAAGGTTTCTAAACCTCTATCCAGCCAAACCAAAGGCCGTCTGTTTTCAGACGGCCTTTTTCTTTTCATACAAACTTTATACGCCCAAATAACCTTCCCTGCTGGAAAGCCATCTTGCCAAATGTGCTTCGACGATTTCGGGGTTTTGTTCAATCAGCAAGGGGGCGATTTCGCGCGCCTGTTCCAAGAGGTGCAGGTCTTCTTCGAGATTGGCGAAGCGCAGCATGGGGACGCCGCTTTGGCGCGCGCCGAGAAATTCGCCGGGGCCGCGGATGTTGAGGTCTTGGCGGGCGATTTCAAAGCCGTCGGTGTGTTCGTAAATGACTTTCAACCGCGCTTTGGCGAGTTCGCTCAAGGGTTCGGCAAATAGGAGGACGCACACGCTTTCTGCCGCGCCGCGTCCTACCCGTCCGCGTAATTGGTGCAGCTGCGCCAAGCCCATGCGCTCGGCGTGTTCGATCACCATCAGGGCGGCGTTGGGTACATCTACGCCGACTTCGATGACGGTGGTGGCGACCAATACATTCAGACGACCTACGGCAAACTGAGCCATGACTTCGGCTTTTTCGGCGGCTTTCATGCGCCCGTGTACCAAGCCGATGTTGAGTTCGGGCAATGCCGCCTGAAGCTGGGCTAGGGTTTCAGTGGCGGTTTGCAGTTGCAGGGTTTCGCTTTCTTCAATCAGCGGGCAGACCCAGTATGCCTGCTGCCCTTTGCGGCAGATGTTGAGGACGAAGCCTTCGACTTCGGCGCGGCGGACATTGTTGACGAGGCGGGTTTTAATCGGGGTGCGTCCGGGCGGCAATTCGTCGATGACGGACACGTCCAAGTCGGCGAAGAAACTCATGGCGAGCGTGCGCGGGATGGGGGTGGCGGACATCATCAGCTGGTGGACGTCGCGTCCTTTGTTTTTGAGGGCGAGGCGTTGGGCGACGCCGAAGCGGTGTTGTTCGTCCACAATCACCAAGCCCAGATTTTGAAACTCGACGTCGTCTGAAAACAGGGCGTGCGTGCCGACGGCGATTTTGACGGTGCCGTCGGCAAGTTTGGCTTTGGCTTCGTCTTTGGCTTTTTTGCGCTGACTGCCGGAAAGCCAGACGACTTCAAGACCTAAAGGCTCAAGCCATTGTTTAAACTTGATAAAATGCTGTTCAGCAAGGATTTCGGTTGGTGCCATTACAGCCACCTGCGCGCCGGATTCAATGGCGGTCAGCGCGGACAAAGCAGCAACAATGGTTTTGCCGCTGCCGACATCGCCTTGCAGCAGGCGGTGCATGGGGTGGGTTTGCGCCATATCGTGGAGGATTTCGGAAACAACTTTTTCTTGTGCATCGGTCAGGGCAAACGGCAAAGCATGACGCAAGGCTTGAGTCAATGTGCCGTCGCCGCCCAATGACGTCGCCGTGCCGCTGACACGCTTCTGTCGCGCCAAGCGCATGGAAAGCTGTTGTGCCAAAAGTTCGTCAAATTTGAGCCGTTGCCATGCAGGCAGCGTGCCATCTGAAAGTTGATGAATAGTGAAACTCGGCGGCGGAGAGTGCAAAAGGCGCAGGCTTTCAGCGAGGTGTGGCAGTTTCAGACGGCCTAATAAAGCATCAGGCAAGGTGTCGTGCAGCGGCGTAACGTCCAAGGCCGTCTGAATAATACGGCGCAAAGTGGGCTGGTTCAAGCCGTTTACGGTCGGATAAATCGGCGTGAGGCTTTCCGCCAAACCGCTGCTCTCGGCATCGCGGATTTTAGGGTGAATCATCTCGTCGCCGTGAAACCCGTGTTTGATTTCACCCACGGCGCGGATGCGCTTGCCGACCGCCATCTGTTTCTGGTTGCTGGCGTAAAAGTGAATGAAGCGCAAAAAAAGGACGCTGCCGGAACCGTCGGCGATTTGGACAATCAACTGCTTGCGCGGTTTGAACGTGACTTCCTGATGGATGACCTCGCCCTCAACCTGACACGGCACACCGATCGGCGCGTCCTTAATCGGCATGATGTGCGTCTCGTCCTCGTAACGCAGCGGCAGGTGCAACACCAAATCCCATGCGGTATGGAGGTTGAGTTTCTCTAGCTTCTTAGCGGAAACATCGGTGATTTTGAGCTGTTTTTGGGTTTCGGGCGTCATCTTAAAAGGCAGCTGATTGAAAGTTTGCTGTATTTTATCCGAAAACAAAAAGGCCGTCTGAACGCAATGTTTCAGACGGCCTTCAAAGCTGAATACTTGAAACAAATTAATATTTGAAAATACGCCGGCTATCGAATCAACTTCAGCCATTGTTAGGAAACAGCTTTCAAAAAAGAAGGATATTCAACCCATACTTTTATCAGGAATTTAGCCAATAATGTTTACATACCCAATCATTATCCATTCTCTCTAGAAATGCCAATCCAATTTCAGTTTGACTGTCCGCGGTTCGCCATAGAAATTGTTTTGACCTCGCGTACGGTTGTAGTTATTTTCAAAATACGTCCTGTCAGCCAAGTTAGTTCCGATCAGGCTGATTCTGCCGTGTTTGTGAAAGTCATATTGAACAAAGCCATCTATAAGTCCGTAGCCTCCTTGGCGAATATTGTAAAGGCTACTTGTGCGACTTTGCGCGGATATTCCGCCGCCCAAGGTCAATTTAGTTTGAGGCAAGCGGTAGCTTGTACCGAGGCGGAACATATGTACCGGCGTGAAGTTACTGAAGTTATACGGGTCGGCAGTCGTATTTTTCTCCAACCGCTCCGCATTGACTTCTGCAGCATTTTTATACTTGCTTTTGTTATATGTGTAGCCAACAAAAATACGCCAGTTTTCCGACAATTCGCCAGCCAATTCAAGTTCTGCGCCGCTACTCTTAACCTTACCCACAGGTTTGGCGATGGTTTGGAATGAACCTCCGTTACTACTAGTATCAGGAACAAATCCAAAATCGACAACGGTACGGTTTTTCTGCTGTAAAACAAACAAGGCAAGCGAAGCATTCAGACGGCCTTGCAGGAACGACCCTTTCCAACCTATTTCATAGTTAGTCCCGATGAGTGGTGGAAGAACGGATTTGCTGGTTACATCAACGTTATCCTGTTGTTTAAAAATCTTAGTATAGCTGGCATACAAGCTTTGTTGCGGTGTCAGGTCGTAGGTAATGCCTGCATATGGCGTGAACCGATGACTTTGCATTTTTGAGGTGTAGTGTTCTTTGTCGATTTTGTTACTACTCTCAGTTTGAAATGCCGTAGCAGGCTGGCCGTAGCGTACAGGCATTTCTTTGGTTTGTGTGGTTTCATAGCGCGTATAGTGCATACCGCCCAAGAGATGCAGACGGTTGGTTGCATTAAAGCGGGTGCTGACAGTCAAAGAATGTGTTTTATTCGTGTTAAGGTATTTCGAATAATTGTATAACGCCGGAACATGATCATCTGCAACCTGAACAGTTTTCCACAGCGGTATTTTCAGATATTGGTTTGCCCATTTCAAATTTCCCTCTTCATCCCGCTCCTGTATTTTGTTTCCATTTGCATCCAATTCGTAAACAGGATCTTGCACCATTACGCGTTCACCATTGTCGTTGACTGTCCAGACAGGCTTGCCCTCCGCATCCAAACGGGGAGTATATTTGGTAATATGCGCGCCACTGCATTCCGGCACATAGATTTTGTTATTACCTTTTTCGTTATAAATATGCCAATCTGGTTCGGCAATACCTTTTTCTAAAGGATTACGCTCCGGTCCATCGGGATGAATACCGCAACTGCCTGCACCTGCATAACCTTGAGGACGGACAAAATAACGGTTTTGATAGATTTCCGTATAAGCAGAACGGATTTTTTCATTGTTATACGCATAGCCGACAAAGAAATCATGTTCACGTCCAAGCAGGCGGTAGTTACCTGTCAGATCCAGCTTAAAGCCCCATTGCACATCGTGTTTGGTATAGTGCAACGGCATGAAGTTGTAACGGCGGTTGTATGTGCGGCGAAGATTGTATGCTGAGTCGTATAGACGGTTGGGAAACAGGCCTTCTGCATTGTTAACAATGCCTTGCTTTGCAAGCTCCTTATCAACAAACTCTTTTTTATCTACTTCTACACCCGGATCCTGCCAGTCGTTGCACAGGAAATCCAAACCAATGTCCTGCATACATTGATCAAAACCTGCCCGACGTGCTGCCGCCCTTTGGGAGCGATATTGTTCAAAAGCAGATGCATCGAAATGATGGGCAACGTAATCTGCTTTTTTCTCTTCATATGTTTTAGTGACGCCATCACGATATTCTTTTAATTTTGCCAATGCCTTGTCTTTAGGCTCAAAAGGAATAACCTCTCCCTTTTCGGTTAAGAAACCCGTTGCCTCAGATGCTGAAATACCTGCCGCGTGTTCGTTTTTCAGAAAAAATTGTCCGACTTTGGCATCTGAATCGTTACGCGTATAAGAAATTTCGGCATTAAGTTGCCATCCATTGTCAAAGACATGTTTGAAACCGGAAAAAATATTGTATTTATCAGCATTCAGGCGTGACCATGAGGTTTCACCCAAATAAGTTTTACGTGGCAATTTCAAAGGATTGTTACAGGCAGGACTGGAGCTGAAGGCCGCAGTTTTTTGATCCTCACAAGGTAAAATCACGCCGGCAAAATCGGGAATGTCTTTATTTTTCTGATAAGTGCCGCCCAATGTCAGCATACTGTTATCACTCAAATCCGTATCGATCACGCCATAAACCATGTCTTTCTTGTTCCATACACCCTCTTTAAAAGAACGGTGGTCCTCATGAACACCAACCAGCCTACCGCGTACCGTATGTTCATTATTCAAGCTTCCAGATACATCCAAAGCCAAACGCTTGCTGCCCCTATGGTCAGTGCTGATTTCACCGGTATGCTTAAACAAAGCTGTTGGCCGCTTACGGATTAAATTAATGGTTCCACCTGGTTCGGAATTGGATTGAGTAAGACCGGTTGCACCTCTGACAACCTCAATGTGATCATAAACAGCAAGGTCTGTGCTCGGAGAGACATCAATTTTTGCCGTATAGCCCGAACGTCCAGACACATTAGTGGTAATACCGTCTTCACCAATCTGATCAACATAGAAACCACGAGACAAAAAACGAGTTTGTAGACCCGAATCGCGAACCACGTTGATTCCCGTAGTGTTTTTCATTGCCTCTTCTAAAGAATATATTGCTTTATCATCTAGCTGCCGACGCGTCATTACGCTCACCGACTGCGGCGTATCCTTGCCTGAAATACGCAAGCCAGTCGCCGTTGCCATCGTTCCGATTGTATAAGACTGACTGCGCTCGGTATTCCTTTGTGCCTGCCGTTTGCCGCTGACCTTGACCGTATCCATATCTACATGTTCCACTTCTTGATGTCCCGTATCTGCAAAAACAGTTTGGCAAGGCAGCACTAATAACAAACAAATTGTTTTCATTTGAAAATCAGGTTTCACAACTATTTCCTTAATTAATAGAATCTACTTGCTGGATAAATTTCAATATGTTGATTTTAAATGGTATATAAACCCATTAAATTAAAATATTATCGTAATGATAAACGGTATCATTATATACTTATTACATTAATATATGAACTTTTTATTATAGATTTTTCTTATGTCCTAATTTTCAAATAAAAAAGGCCGTCTGAACGCAATGTTTCAGACGGCCTTAATTTAGATATAACGCGATTAAGCGTTAGCTTCCTGTTGTTGTTGGTAGATTGCTTCGAAGTTGATCGGAGCAAGCAGTACAGGTGGGAAGCCGGCGCGGGTTACGCTGTTGGAAATGGCTTCGCGTGCGTAAGGGAACAGGATGTTCGGACAAGCAACGCCCAGCAGCAGTTGTACGTCTTCTTCAGGAATGTTTTCCAGACGGAAGATGCCGCTTTGGGTAACTTCGTTCAAGAACATGGTACGCTCTTCATTCAGTTTGGCAGTCACGGTAACGGTAACGTCAACGCTGTAGAAACCGTCTTCCAGTTTGGTGTTGCCGGTAGAAACGCGCATATCCACTTCAGGCTCGCCTTGTTCCAAGAAGATTTGTGGTGCGTGAGGCACTTCCAAAGACAAGTCTTTTACATACAGACGCTCAACGCTGAATACGGGTTGCAATTCTTCGCTCATTTTATTTTCCTAAGTTAAGGGTTAAGGATTCAGTAATTCGTCCAACTTGCCTTCCTGCTGCAAGCGGTACAAATCGGTAAAGCCACCGACATGGGTGTCGCCGATAAAAATCTGCGGCACGCTGCGCTGGCCGGAAAGCTGCTGCATTTCGGCAAAAACTTCCGGATTGCCGTCGATGCGGATTTCGTTGATTTCTTTCACGCCTACCGCCTGCAACAGCCTTTTCGCCATGGTGCAGTACGGACAATACGGACCAGTATAAACAGTAACGGTTTGCATGATTTCTTCCAAAATACCAATGTTCATGACTATATGGGCATAAGCGTTATTTTACAAGTGTTCCCGCCGTACGGTTGTAAAAAACATTCAGACGGCCTCTTGGCATAAACATTTGTGCAGATGCGGAAAACCCATAATTAAAGTATGATAAGCGCTTTCGATGAATGACTTTTGCCATTTGTTTTTTTGAAGAAGAACACTTCGCAAAAGTTTTTCTATTCAAAATCAGGTATCCCCATGCTTTCAGGAATCCCCATCCCCAAGGACGCCGTGCGTCCGCCCGAAACCGTCCTCGTCAACATCACGCCGCAAGAAACGCGTGTGGCCGTTTTGGAAGAGAACAATATCTGCGAGCTGCACATCGAGCGCAACAGCGGCCACAGTTTGGTCGGCAATATTTATTTGGGCGTCGTCAAACGCGTCCTCCCCGGCATGCAAAGCGCGTTCATCGATATCGGCTTGGAACGCGCCGCGTTTTTGCACATCGTCGACGTCCTCGAACAACGCCGCAATCCGGACGAAACCCAACGCATCGAACACATGCTCTTTGAAGGCCAGTCCGTCTTGGTTCAGGTCATCAAAGACCCCATCAATACCAAAGGCGCGCGGCTTTCCACCCAAATCTCACTGGCCGGCCGTTTCCTCGTCCATCTTCCGCAAGAAGACCACATCGGCATTTCCCAACGCATTGAGGACGATGCCGAACGCAGCAGCCTGAGGGAGCGCCTCAACAACCTGCTGCCCGAAAACGCCTGCCACGGCTACATCATCCGTACCAACGCTGAAAACGCTTCCGATGCCCAGCTGCAATCAGACATCAACTATCTGACCAAAGTGTGGGAACACATTCAAAAACAGGCAAAAATCCAGCCGCCCGAAACCTTGCTCTATCAAGATTTGCCTTTGAGCCTGCGCGTTTTGCGCGATATGTTCAGCCTCGATACGCACAAAATCCTGGTCGATTCCACCGAAAACCACCGCCGCATGACCCAGTTTGCCGAACAATACGTTCAAGGCGCATTGGGCAGAATCGAGCTATTCAAAGGCGAACGCCCCCTATTTGAAACCCACAACATCGAGCAGGAAATCGCCCGCGCCCTGCAACCGCGCGTCAACCTCAACTTCGGCAGCTACCTCATCATCGAGTCCACCGAAGCCATGACCACCATCGATGTCAACACCGGCGGCTTTGTCGGCGCGCGTAATTTTGATGAAACCATCTTCCGCACCAACCTCGAAGCCTGCCACACCATCGCCCGCGAACTTCGCCTGCGTAATCTCGGCGGCATCATCATCATCGACTTCATCGATATGGCACAGGAAGTCCACCGCGAAGCCGTCCTGCAAGAGCTTGCCAAAGCCCTGAGTTTCGACCGCACCCGCGTCACCCTCAACGGCTTTACCAGCCTGGGCCTTGTCGAACTGACCCGCAAACGCTCGCGTGAAAACTTAAGCCAAATCCTCTGCGAACCCTGCCCTTCCTGCCAAGGCCGAGGCCGTCTGAAAACACCGCAAACCGTGTGCTACGAAATCCAACGCGAAATCGTCCGCGAAGCGCGCCGCTACGATGTCCAGGCCTTCCGCATTTTGGCCGCTCCAAATGTCATCGACTTGTTCTTAGACGAAGAATCTCAATCGCTGGCAATGTTGATAGACTTTATCGGCAAACCGATTTCGCTGGCAGTCGAAACCGCCTACACGCAGGAACAATACGATATTGTGTTGCTGTAAAGATAAAAGGCCGTCTGAAAACTTTTCAGACGGCCTTCTTGTTTGAGCAAATAAAGATTACGGTTTCACTACTTTACCGTTGATTTTGACGGAAGTCAGTTTCAGGTTGTAGGTTTTGCCGTCATCGGTATAGCTGATTTGTGCCGGGATATTGTCGATATCGGAAGCAAACGAGTAAGTAACGGTATCGTCGCCGCGGCGGACGCGATATTTGCTCACAGGCGTTGTACCGCCGTTCAGTTTATAGCTTTCGTTGCCGATTTTGTTCATGCTGCCGACAGTGTACAGTTTTTTACCGTTGGTAATTTTCAAACCTGACGGCAGGCGCACGTCATTGGCGGCCAGTTGCCATGCCAAAGTGAACAAGTCCATGGCCGGGCCGGATTTTTCGGTTTTCAAATCACCTGCTTTGCCGTAAGTGATGTTGCCGCCGGAGAATTTGGCCTCGGCATACACTTTGCCGCCGCGTACATCTTTGTAGTAAGACGGATTCAAGGTTGTGCCGTTAATGCTGCCGCCGGATTCAAAGCGGATATTGTAAAGCGGCACTTTGATGGTAGAGACGATTTTGTATTGGTTGCCGCTGCGTGTGAAGGTCATGGTCGCAGGAATACCGTAGCTGCCTGAGTATTGCAAAACGGCAGATTGCGGCAATTCAGCGGCTTGCGCGCCGACGGAGGCTGTGAGCAGGGAAAGTGTCAGCAGGGTTGTTTTAATCGGATTCATAATGTTTTCCTTGTGTGTATGGTGTTTCAATCAAGCCAGCAGGCTTTGACCGGCGGCATTGCGTTGTGCATTCAAAACGCGGTTGCCTTCGATTTTCAGACGGCCTGCAACAAAATCGGCAACGGCTTGCGGGAAAAGCCGGTGTTCAACCGTCAGCACGCGTGCGGCAACGTCGTCGGCAGTATCACCGTCCAAAATAGGCACAATGCCTTGCGAAATAATCGGGCCGCAATCCAGCTCAGGGGTTACGAAATGGATGGTGCAGCCTGCCACTCGGCAACCTGCTTCCAATGCGCGTTCGTGGGTATGCAAACCGGTGAAAGAAGGCAGGATGGACGGATGGATATTGATCAGGCGGTTTTCATAATGGGCGCAGAATTCCGGAGTCAAAATGCGCATAAAGCCCGCCAATACAACCAAATCGGGTTGATAGGCATCGATTTTTTCCATCATGGCCTGATCAAATGCCAGACGCGAGTCGAAGTTTTTATGGTTCAAACTGTCGGTGGCTATACCGCGCTCTGCCGCCCATGCCAATCCGGCTGCGGTCTCGTTGTTGCTCAATACGGCTGCAATGTTGGCATTGGGAATATCGGCATTCACAATCGCCTGCATATTGCTGCCGCGTCCGGAAATAAGGATGACGATATTTTTCATCATAATTCCTTGTTGGTTTGGAACAAAGGCCGTCTGAAACGGAATTTTTTCAGACGGCCTTTTATCCGTTGTTTAAGGGCGTAAGCCTTGATTCGGATTATTGAACTTTTTGTACGTCAACTTGTACTGGTTGTTGTGCGGCAGCGTCAGGTGCGCCGACTTTAACCAGTTTTACGTCGAATACCAAAGTGGCGTTCGGGCCGATTTTATCGCCGGCGCCCACTTCGCGGTAAGCCAATTTGGCTGGGATGTAGAATGTTGCTTCGCCGCCTTCTTTCAAGAGTTGGATACCTTCAGTCCAACCTGGAATCACTTGACTTACAGGGAAGCTGACTGGGCCGCCGTTGGCTTTGCTGCTGTCAAATACGGTACCATCAATCAGACGGCCTTCATATTCAACGGTAACCATATCGTCTTTAGTCGGTTTTTTACCTTCGCCTTCTTTGGTAATTTTGTATTGCAGACCGGAAGCGCTGGTTTTCACGCCTTCTTTAGTCGCGTTTTCTTTCAAGAACGCTTCGCCTTTTTCCAAGTTTGCTTTGGCATCTTCAGCACGTTTGGCAGCCGCTTTTTCTTGTTGCTCTTGCAGGAATTTCATCATCACTTCCTGAGCTTGGGCTTCAGTCATTTTGACTTCTTTGCCTTCAAACATGGCTTCCATGGCTTCGGTGAAGACTTTCAAATCGATTTCTGTGCCTTGGTCTTTCATTTGTTTCAATGAACGGCCGATGTCCACACCCATTGCGTAGCTGGCTTGTTGGGCAGTAGAACCGATGGCGGAAGCATCTGCAGTCGCATTTGAAGCTGCGGAAGCAGCAGGGGCATCTTTGGCGGCAGTGTCTTTTTGTTGGTTGCAAGCAGTCATCGCCAACAGAGCAGACAAAGCCAATGCGCTGAATTTGAAAGTTTTGTTCATGATTATGTCTTTTCCGGAAAGGTCAAAAAAGGGGATTATAGCTGAGTTTGATTGAAATGGAATCAAGGTGGATTAAAATTTGTAAAGGCTCTTATTAAAAACATCAAGGCCGTCTGAAAACAGGTTTCAGACGGCCTTGTCTTAGCTATCGGTCAACCGATTAATACCAACCGCGCAGTTTCATTGCTTTCTCAACACGACGGATACTCATCATGTAAGAAGCGGTACGCAGGTCAACATCGTATTCTTGAGCCAAGTTCCAAATATCGCGGAACGCACGGCGCAGAACCACGGTTTCTTTCTCTTGAACTTCGTCAAACTCCCAGTAGTAGCCTTGCAGGTTTTGTACCCATTCGAAATAAGATACAACCACGCCGCCGCAGTTTGCCAAAATGTCAGGAACAACCAATACGCCGTTTTGACGCAGGATAACGTCGGCTTCAGGAGTAGTCGGGCCGTTTGCGCCTTCAACCACGATTTTCGCGCGGACTTTGCCTGCATTTTCGGAAGTCAATTGATTTTCCAATGCACAAGGGGCGAGTACGTCCACATCCAAAGCCAGAAGTTCGGCATTGCTGATTTCTTTGCCGTAACCGGCTTCGTTGGTGATGAAGCCTTTTTCTTGGTATTCTTTGAACAGCGCTTCCATATCCAAGCCGTTTTCGTTGTAGATGGCAACGTCAACAGTAGATACGGCAACGACTTTCGCACCGGATTTGTGTGCATAGTAACCGGTGTGGTAGCCCACGTTACCGAAACCTTGAATGGCGTAAGTGGCACCTTTCACGTCTTTACCCAGTTTTTCCAAAGCTTGGACGGCGGCGAAGTTTACGCCGTAACCGGTGGCTTCGGTACGCGCCAAAGAGCCGCCGAACTCAACCGGTTTACCGGTGAATACGCCCGGTGCGGAATGTTTTACCACGTTTTCATAGGCATCAACCATCCAAGACATGATTTTGCCGTTGGTGTTCACATCTGGGGCGGGAATGTCGATTTTCTCGCCGATCAGCGGAGAAATGGCTTCGGAATAAGCGCGGGCAATGCGTTCCAATTCTGCTTCGGAATAATTGCGCGGATCCAAAGTGATGCCGCCTTTGCCGCCGCCGTAAGGAATACCGGCTACGCAACATTTGATGGTCATCCAAATAGACAGGGCTTTGACTTCGTCCAGATTCACATTGGGATGGAAGCGCACGCCGCCTTTGTAAGGGCCGACGGCGTTATTGTGTTGGGAACGGTAACCGGTGAAATTTTCTACTGTACCGTTGTCGAGTTTGACAGGGAAGTTCACTTCCAAAACACGTTGCGGCTTTTTCAAGATTTCAAATACTGCCGGGTCGGCATTCAGGCGATCGCAGGCAATTTTTACTTGTTTTTGTGCAATTTCAAACGGATTCAGTGTTTCTTTAACAGCAGATGCGGACATGTATTTTTCCTTTTCATACACATGATTAGACGAGAGCCATACTTGTTACTATATACAAAAACGGGAAAAAATGTAATAGCATGTAGTCAATAAAAAGCAAATCCATTCATTTATATATGAATTTAGTTTGAGGCCGTCTGAAAATATGGACGCCTTGACTCAAAATTTTCAGACGGCCCGGCCCCAATATTTCTCAAACCCTTTCCAAAAACGATACAAACTCTTTGTTTTTCAATACCTACCCAAGCTCCCTTTTTGTTGACAAAATCACTTCCGCCCTTCCCGACAAACAACCAATCCTACGCCTGCGAAAATTGTTAACAATTTAAACAAGCAGCCATTGGAAAATCGGCAAAACATCGGCAAATCGGGGAAATAATGCTAAAATAACGCCTTAAATGATATGACAGAAAGCTATTTAATGACCGCTGCTACTTTAGAACACGTTCAAGCCGTTGCTTTTGATTTGGACGGTACTTTATGCGATTCCATTCCGGATTTGACTACCGCAGCCCAAGCCATGTGCGAATACTTGGGTTTACCTGTTTTACCCACTCAAACGGTTGAAAGTTATGTCGGCGACGGCATCGGCAAGTTGGTTCATCGCGTCATCACCCATGATCGTGAAAAAGAAGCTGATCCTGAAATCTGGGAAAAAGGTTTTGTGTTCTTTATGAAATATTATCGCGAACACCTGAGCGACTTTACCCACCCTTACCCTGAAACCGAAGCCGGTCTCGGCCTGCTCAAGTCCTTGGGTATTCCATTGGTTGTCATTACCAATAAAAACGAAGTACTGGCTGTAGAGCTGCTGAAACAGCTCAATCTCGACGGCTACTTCAGCCTGGTTCTCGGCGGCGACAGCCTGACTGAGAAAAAACCCAGCCCATTGCCGCTTCAACATGCTGCCGAAGTTTTGGGCATCGATGTTGCCAATATGCTGATGGTGGGCGACTCTAGAAATGATATTCTTGCCGCCAAAGCAGCCGGTTGTTTCAGCGTCGGCGTAACATTCGGCTACGGCGACATGACCTTGCTCTCCCAAGACAAAGCGACCAAACCTGATTTGTTGATTCGCGCCCTGCCTGAAATCTACGAAAATCTGCAACCGCAAAAAAATAAAGACGAAGAATAATTCGGCTTTATTTTCAGACGGCCTTTTCGGCTATTTTCCCAATCAGGCCGTCTGAAAATGTAATTCAATGTAGTCACCTCACCCCCCGCCATATCCCATGAGACCCCCTAAAACCTTACGTGCCCGCGCCTTGGATATTCTTTCCCGTCAAGAAGTCAGCCGCGTCGGTTTGAAACGCAAACTGGCTCCGCACGCTGAAAGCGAAGAAGAATTGGAAAAGGTTTTGGACGAATTCGCCGAACGAAATTGGCAATCCGACCAACGTTACGCAGAAGCCTATATTCACAGCAAAAGCAACCGTTACGGCACGCTCCGCCTCAAACAAGCCTTGGCGCAACAAGGTATTGATGCGGATGACTGTCGAGAATTACTGCCCGACAGAGAGGACGAGCTGCAAACCGCCATTTCTGTTTTGCGTAAAAAATTCAAGCAAGAAGCTGAAGATTTGAAAGAAAAACAAAAACAAGCGCGTTTCCTTGCGTATCGTGGCTTTGGTGCAGACACCATTCAGACGGCCTTAAAAACCGCGTGGAATGAAGAAGAAGACTTCTATCAATAATCATTCCTACTTGAATCTTTACGGCTATCGGCGTACCCTTACGCTTTCATTCAATAATCCAATCAGAGCTTCATCATGTCCGACAAACCACACGATACATCCAACCCCCTACTCGAAGACGAACGCAAAAACCCTGTTTACCGCTTGGGTCAGGCAGTGGCCGGATTCATGTTGCTGGTTTGGGCCGGCGTTTTGGTCTTGGTTTTCTTCTTGGTTTTCCGATTTTGGTTGAGTTAAATCCAACCTGAAGCATTATTTTTCTTCAAAACAAACTGAAAGAAGTTTGTTTGTACATACTCAAAAGGCCGTCTGAAAACACTTTCAGACGGCCTTTGCTTATAACGAGATTATCCTCGAATCACTTTGCGGATATTCGGATTGGCATGCATCTCATGAACAATCTGATTAACCTGATCCAAGTCCTTGACTTTAATCATGAATTTAAATTCCACAAAACCTTCCGTTCCTGCTTGGGCTTTGGTCGGCGTATCGACAGATTCGATGTCCGCACCCGAGTTGGAAATCGCTTGCGCCATTGAAGCCAGCAAGCCATGGGCATCTTCGGATTTGACGTTGAGGATGGTGCGATACGTTTGATTACGCATACTGTCCCAACCGGCATCCAACTGCTCTTCCGGATCGGCTTTGACTAAAGTTTGGCAGGTATCACGGTGAATAATCATGCCCTTGTCTTTGACCAATAAGGCGCGAATCGGATCACCGGGAATCGGATGGCAACACTCGGCAAAATGAATCCGGCCGGTCTCTTGATCGTTGACTTTAATCGGGCTGAGTTTGACCTCACTGCCGAAATGTTGGCCAGCCAACTCGGCAATGTGCATGGCAACGTGAATCGGCAAAGTATGCCCCATACCGACTTTGTAGAGAACTTCTTCAAACGAAGTTTGTTTGGTATTCAAATCGGCAAGGTATTTTTCTTTAAGGTCGTCTGAAAGCAAAACATCTTTAGGCAGCAGGCTGGATAAAGCTTTTTGCAGCAGGTTCTCACCCAAAACAACGGCATCGTGACGATTCAGATTTTTAACGTATTGGCGGATGGCGCTGCGCGCACGACTGGAAACGGCAAAATTCAACCATGCCACATTGGGCTTGGCATGTTCGGAAGTAATGATTTCGACCGTATCGCCCGTTTTCAGCTTGGTACGCAACGGCATCATGATATTATTAATGCGCGCGGCAACGGTTTTATGACCGATATTGGTGTGCACGGCATAGGCAAAGTCAATCGGCGTTGCGCCCTTAGGCAAGGTCAAAATATCGCCTTTCGGAGTAACGATATAGACTTCGTTGGGGAACAAATCGACTTTGACATGTTCCAGAAACTCGATGGCATTTGAGCTGCTGGCTTGCAGGTCAAGAATATTTTTCAACCATCGGTTCATATGGAGGACGGCCTGATCCGGAGTGTTTTCTCCGGATTTGTAAATCCAATGGCCGGCAATACCGCCCTCGGCTACGGCATCCATTTCACGCGTACGGATTTGCACTTCGATCGGCAAACCGTAAGGACCGACCAAGGTCGTGTGCAGGCTTTGATAACCGTTGCTTTTCGGGATGGCGATATAGTCTTTGAAACGACCAGGCTTGGGTTGGTATAAATTATGCAATGCACCCAATGCGGCATAACAGGCAGGAATGCTGTTGACGATGACCCGAAAGCCGTAAATATCCATTACTTCGGCAAAACGCAGTTTTTTAGCCAGCATTTTTTGATGAATGCCGTATAGGTTTTTCTCACGGCCTTTGATTTTAGCTTCAATATTGACACCGACCAAACGCTGACTGAATGCACGCAGCACTTTGCCGACAACATCGCGACGGTTTTTGCGGCTGTTGTCCATGGCTTTTTTCAGGGTTTCGTAGCGGCTTGGGTGAAGGTTTTGGAACGATAAGTCTTGAAGCTCTTGATACGCGTTGTTCAGACCGATGCGGTTGGCGATTTGAGCATAAATTTCGAGGGTTTCTTTGGCGATGCGGCGGCGCTTGTCCGGACGCATAGAGCCAAGGGTGCGCATATTGTGCAATCGGTCGGCCAGTTTGACGACGATGACGCGCACGTCTTTAGTCATGGCGAGGATCAGTTTGCGGAAACTTTCCGCCTGATGCTCGGCATGATCTTCAAATTTGAGTTTTTCCAGTTTGGAGAGGCCGTCTACCATTTCGGCAATGGTATCGCCGAATTCCGCCGCCATTTCGACTTTGGTTACACCCGTATCTTCCAATACATCGTGCATAACGCCTGCGCAAAGGCCTTGAACATCCATGTGCCAAATCGCAAGCTGCGTGGCAACGGCAAGGGGATGGGTGATGTAGGGTTCACCGCTCTTACGGGTTTGTCCGTCATGGGCATGAAAAGCGTAGGCAATGGCTTTTTCAAGCTCGGCCTGTTCATTCTCATTGAGATAGGATGCGGTGCGAAACAGAAGATCGCGCGCTTCTGCTGTCAACGGGTCATAAGGAGCGGTAGGCAGTGGGGCTGGCATTTTCAGACGGCCTTTTATGGCTATTTTTTAAGCCGTCAGACTGTATCGGTTGTTATATTGCACCGATACAGTCCGCACGGCGGTTTTATCGGTTTGCCGGTTGGTTTATTTGTTGCGAGTCAGAAGCTCGGTTCCGATTTGTCCGGCTGCGATTTCGCGCAGGGCGGTTACGGTTGGTTTGTTGTTGCGGATGTCGTCAACCAAAGGCGTATTGCCGTTTTCCAGTTGGCGTGCGCGACGAGCGGCAACGAGTGTGAGGTCGAAATGGTTAGGGATTTTACCTGTGCAGTCTTCAGTAGTAATACGGGCCATGTTTGCTTGCTTTCTTTCTATGTTTCAAATAAACGGTTATTTTCGCTGTTTTTTACGAATTTTCCAACAGGTTTGAGATAAATCCCTGCTGGGCAGATTTTTTCAGACGGCCTGCTTTAATAATGTGGAACAAATCGGCTTCGGCACGATCCAAATCGTCATTCACGACGACGTAATCAAACAAAACAGATTGTTCAATCTCGTGACGGGCTTTGGACAGGCGTGTTTGAATGACTTCTTCGCTATCCGTACCACGGCCGATCAAACGTTGCGCCAATACCTCAAAGGAAGGCGGCAAAATGAAAATGCTGCTGGCTTCAGGCAACGATTTACGCACTTGCGCCGCACCTTGCACATCGATTTCCAAAATCACATCATAGCCCTCTTCGCTCAACGAATTTACGCCGGCGATGCTGGTGCCGTAATAATTGCCGAACACATTGGCGTGTTCCAAAAAGGCCCTTTGCTCAATCAGTGATTCAAATTCGTCTTTGGGGACAAAGTGGTAATGCACGCCATGCACCTCTCCTTCGCGCGGCTGGCGCGTGGTGTGAGAAACGGAAACACGGATATCGTCATGATTTTTCAACAGGCGCGACACCAAAGTCGTTTTGCCTGTGCCCGAAGCGGCGGAAATGATGAAAATATTGCCTTTTTTGTGATTTTGCATGGTAATTCAGCCGATGGTATGTATCTGTAAATTATAACACAACACAATGTTTCTCGGAATTTCAGACGGCCTGTTGCAAAATTTGGCTATTGTATCGATTAATTTGGCAAGTTTGCATATGACCGCTACAATGGCGTGTTAAAAACTTTTTGATTTCGGAATGTCGAAATGTTGATTCATCCTGAAGTAATGGGCGTAGAAGCTTTGGCGGACAAAATCCGTAAAATTGAAAACTGGCCGCAAAAAGGGATTTTGTTTCATGACATTACTCCCGTTTTGCAAAGCGCAGAATATTTCCGCCTGCTGGTCGATTTGCTGGTTTACCGCTATATGGGGCAAAAAGTTGACGTTGTGGCAGGCTTGGACGCGCGTGGTTTCATCATCGGTGCGGCTTTGGCCTATCAACTGAATGTCGGCTTCGTTCCCATTCGTAAAAAAGGCAAACTGCCGTTTGATACGGTTTCTCAAAGTTACGCTTTGGAATATGGCGAAGCAACGGTAGAAATCCATACCGATGCCATCAAGCCGGGCGCACGCGTTTTGTTGGTAGATGATTTGGTGGCGACCGGCGGCACAATGCTGGCGGGCGTCGAGCTGATCCGCAAACTGGGCGGCGAAGTAATCGAAACGGCTGCTATTTTGGAGTTTACCGACTTGGACGGCGGCAAAAAAATCCGCGAAAGCGGCGCGCCGTTATTTACCCTGTGCCAAAACAAAGGCTGTATGTAACACACAAAAAACCGCAAGCCGATCAGCCTGCGGTTTTTTTATTGTCAAAATTATTCGAGAACGTATCCGTCTGTATCCCAAAAGGTTTTTTTCACCAACTGGTCGTCTTTATACACCAACTCGGATTTCTTCGCACCATCATCATACCAATCCAAAATAATGCCGCTGCGTTTGCCGTTGCGAATACTCAATTCAGACACAATGCGGCCATTTTCATCCCAACTGATAATCTCTGTCGGTTTATCATTGCTCATCATCATTTCGGTTTTCGGGCTGCCGTCTGAATACCATTGTTTCCAATGACCGTTGGCCTTATCGTGCTTGAATTGGATTTCGCTTTCTTTGACGCCGTTGCGGTAATAACGAGAGCCTATACCCTCGCTCAAGCCGTTTTGATAAGGCATGACCGCAGATTTTTTGCCGTTTGGATACCAGTTAATCCACTCGCCGTGCGGCTTGCCGTTGCGATAGCTGCCAACCATCTTTTTCTGCCCGTTAAAATGCCACAGGGTCAGTGTGCCATTGTCCAGAGCCGGCACAAAAACCTTAATCTGACCAGCAGGTATCTCGTACGGATCAGAATATTTTTTCATTGATGGATAGTAAAAATCCTGAACCTGCGCCTTGCCTGCCGCAATTTTGTATTGGCGGACATAAGCAACCGAAGGCATGGTTGCCGTCAGTTTACCGTTTTGATTGAAATAAACGGTATATTGCTGGGCAAAAGCGACAACGGGCGTACTGAATAAAACAGCAGCCAACAGGCCTGATTTTAAACAATTATTCATAATATTGGGTTTGGCAGTATATGTTCTACAAAAAGTCAGTAATAAAAATCTACCGGCATTTGAATCTATGACAAATATTATAAGCCATAGTTTCAAACCCTGCTTGGATTTCACAACCGACATATCATAGGCGTTTGTATTTTCTTAAAACATTAAAGACATTACAAAATAGAGGCCGTCTGAATTTTTTTCAGACGGCCTCTATTTTATTTACATCACAATAAACTATTCTTCACCCAACAATTGCTCACGGGTCAATAAGAATACAAACCCGTCGCCACCGCTGGTTTCCAACCAAGTAAACGGCAATTCCGGATAAGCCGCCTCCAATACTTCGCGGTTGTGGCCGATTTCAACCAGCAATACACCTTTCGGATTCAAGTATTTCGCAGCCTGCAAAATGATTTGGCGTGTAGCATCCAAACCATCTTCTCCGCTACCCAAAGCCAATTCCGGCTCATGTAGGTATTCATCAGGCAACGCTTCCACAGATTCCGCATCAACATAAGGCGGATTGGAAACAATTAAGTCGTAGGTTTCATCTAAACCTTCAAACAAATCGGTATGCACCAAGCTGATGCGGTCTTCCAAGCCATAATCTTCGATATTGATGGCCGCTACTTCCAAAGCATCTAAGCTCAAATCAACGGCATCGATTTGTGCATCGGGATAGTGATGCGCCATTTGAATGGCCAAACAGCCGCTACCGGTACACAAATCCAAAGCTCGATGCACCAACTCATCATGTTCAATCCAAGGACGGATACCGTCGCCAAGCAATTCATAAATAAAAGAACGAGGCACGATGACACGCTCATCGACATAAAAATCAAACTCACCCTGCCATGCCTGATGCGTCAGATACGCGGCAGGAATATGCTCCACTGCGCGGCGTTCGAGAATGGACAATACCTCTTCCTTCTCACTTTGCAACAATTTGGCATCCAAATAAGGCTCCAATGTATCCAAAGGCAGATTCAAAGTGTGCAAAATTAGATAGGCTGCCTCGTCATGGGCATTATCGCTTCCGTGTCCGAAAAACAGTCCGGCATCGTTAAAACGGCTGACGGCGAAACGCAATAAATCGCGAACAGTGGTCAGCTCTTGAGCAGCTTGGTTAAACATAATGTTTTGTCTTGTCGATTTAAGAATATTGAAATTATAACAGAAAGGCCGTCTGAAAACTTTTCAGACGGCCTTCGATTTAATTCAGCTTAAGATTATTTATCGCGGCTGAATACGATTTTGGTAGCTTGGATAGCAACGCAGACAGCACCACCGATAAAGATCAAGTCAGCAGCGGTACGAACCCAACGCAGGGTATCCAGAATTTCCATTTGCAGGAATTCTTCGCTACGGGCATACCACAGACCGTGAGTGATAGAAGCATAAGCTTGAATCACGCCAACCGGCAACAGGCTGATGGCAATCATACCTACCAGACCGCCGTTCAGCAGCCAGAATGCCCAAGTCATCAGTTTGTCGTCAAATTGAGCATTAGGTTTCAGGTAACGTGCAACCAGCAATACGAAGCCCAGAGCCAAGAAACCATACACACCAAACAGAGCCGCGTGAGCGTGAACTGCAGTAGTGTTCAGACCTTGGATGTAGAACAGGGAAATCGGCGGGTTAATCAGGAAGCCGAATACGCCGGCACCGATCATGTTCCAGAAGGCAACTGCTACGAAGCACATCAGAGGCCAACGCAGACGTTTCGCCCAGTCGGACAGATGTTGGTAAGACCAGTGTTCGTAAGCTTCACGACCCAGCAGAACCAAAGGTACAACTTCCAAAGCGGAGAAACATGCACCGATTGCCATAGAAGCAGAGGTAGAGCCGGAGAAGTACAAGTGGTGCAATGTACCTGGAATACCACCCAACATGAAGATGGCAGCAGCAGCCAAAGTAGAAGCAGTAGCAGTACTACGGCGGACAAAGCCCATGTTGTAGAAGATGAATGCGAAGGCGGCAGTAGCGAACACTTCGAAGAAACCTTCTACCCACAGGTGAACCACCCACCAACGCCAGTATTCCATCACAGCGATTGGAGATTTTTCACCGTAAAACAGGCCAGGAGCATAGAACACACCCACACCGACCATAGAAGCTACGAAGATAGCCAACAGGTTTTTGTCTGTACCTTTTTCTTTAAAGGCAGAGACAGTACAACGCAGCATCAGGAACAGCCACAACAGCAAGCCGACCATCAGCAACAGTTGCCAGAAGCGACCCAGATCCAAGTATTCGTAACCTTGGTGACCGAACCAGAAGTTCAGCTCAGGCGGAATGATGTGAGTCAAAGCAAAGAAGTTACCTGCATAAGAACCGCCGACTACGATGAACAGGGCGATGTACAGGAAGTTCACACCGGCACGTTGGAATTTAGGATCTTTACCGCCGTTCACAATCGGAGCCAAGAACAGACCTGCTGTCAGGAAGCCGGTTGCAATCCAGAAAATAGCGGATTGGATGTGCCAAGTACGGGTCAACGCATATGGGAACCAGTCGGCCATTTCAAAGCCCAGTGCGGTATCAATACCGTAGAAGCCTTGACCTTCGACAGTATAGTGAGCAGTCAAACCACCCAACAGTACTTGTACGACAAACAGCGCAACAGTCAGGAATACATATTTGCCCAACGCTTTTTGAGAAGGAGTCAGTTGTACTTTGGAAATAGGATCCTCAGTAGGTACTTCAACCTCTTCGTGTTTGGTCAAGAAAGAGTAACCCCACATCAGCAAGCCGATACCCATCAGCAACAATACCACGCTGGTGAAGGACCACATGTAGTTTTCAGTAGTCGGTACGTTGTTGATCAAAGGCTCGTGCGGCCAGTTGTTGGTGTAAGTGAAGTTCTCGTCAGGACGGTTGGTCGAAGCAGACCAAGAAGTCCAGAAGAAGAAGTTGAACAGTTTTTCACGCGCTTCTTGGCTTGGCAATGTGTTGTTTTTCATTGCAAAGTGTTCGCGAGTGGTTTGGAACTTAGGATCGTCGCTGTACACACCGTGGTAGTAAGGCAGAATGCTTTCGATCGCTTTCACGCGGGTATCGCTGATAACGACAGAACCGTCTTCCTTAATACGGCTTTGGTTGCGGTATTCGTCAGCCAAACGGGTTTTCAGAACAGCTTGTTCCTCAGGAGAAACTTCGTCAAATTTTTTGCCGTAAGTTTCTTGCGCAGTCAGATCCAACCATGCAACCAGCTCGCGGTGCAGCCAGTCAGCAGTCCAGTCCGGAGCTTGGTATGCACCGTGACCCAATACAGAGCCAACTTCCATACCGCCGGTAGTTTGCCATGCAGATTGACCTGCCAAAATATCGTCTTTGGTCATCAGGACTTTGCCGGATGCAGAAACGACTTGTTCAGGGTATGGCGGAGCCTTTTTATAGACCTCGCTACCCATATAACCAAGAATGGTAAAGCATACTGCCAGTACGGCAAACAGCAAGTACCAAAGCTTCTTGTACTGTCCCATTTTGAGTACTCCTTGATTTTGGTAAAAAGTGGTTGGGTATTAATTCATCAAATATGAATGTTAAAGATTGTATCACGGTTTTAAAAGTAAAGAAATATTTTGTCAATAATATTCCTTTAAAACCATTAACTTACATGATATTGATTCCTATTATCCTATATAACTCCTCCTTTGTTATATTTTGTGTTAAGCCCACACTAACATTTTCACACAAAAATAAACTTTTCGGTTTAGTTTTTTATACTACTAAAGGAGTATTTAAGGATTAAAAGATTCATATTCATTGAACAATTTGATTTATGTCAAAATACACCCAAACAAGCGCCTACATAATCATACAAAATTTCAAACCATCCTATCAGGATACTTAACTTTTCTTACAATAAGGAAACTTTAAACATGAAACGCCAAACCTTAGCTGCACTTATCGCTTCTGTATTTGCACTGGCCGCATGCGGCGAACAAGCTGCTAAACCAGCTGAAACTCCGGCTACCACCGCTTCTGCCGAAGCTCCTGCTGCTTCTGACTCACAAGCTGCTGCCGAGACTCCTTCTTCAGAATTGCCTGTAGTCGATGCCATCATGACTCACGCTCCGGAAGTTCCACCTGCAATCGATCGCGATCATCCGGCTAAAGTACGCGTTAAAATGGAAACCGTCGAAAAAACCATGACCATGGAAGACGGTGTTGAATACCACTACTGGACATTCAACGGCGACGTTCCGGGCCAAATGATCCGTGTACGCGAAGGCGATACCGTAGAAGTAGAATTCTCTAACAATCCTTCTTCTACCGTTCCTCACAACGTTGACTTCCACGCTGCTACCGGTCAAGGCGGTGGTGCAGAAGCTTCCTTCACTGCCCCAGGCCACACTTCTACTTTCAGCTTTAAAGCTCTGCAAGCCGGTTTGTATATTTACCACTGTGCCGTTGCTCCTGTAGGTATGCACATCGCCAACGGTATGTACGGTTTGATCTTAGTTGAACCTAAAGAAGGTCTGCCTAAAGTAGATAAAGAGTTCTACATCGTACAAGGTGACTTCTATACTAAAGGTAAAAAAGGCGCTCAAGGCCTGCAACCTTTCGACATGGATAAAGCCATTGCCGAACAACCTGAATACGTTGTATTCAACGGCCACGTGGGCTCTATCGCCGGCGACAATGCCCTGAAAGCTAAAGCTGGTGAAACTGTTCGTATGTACGTTGGTAACGGTGGTCCTAACTTGGTATCTTCTTTCCACGTTATCGGCGAAATCTTCGACAAAGTATATGTTGAAGGTGGTAAACTGATTAACGAAAACGTACAAAGCACTGTGATTCCTGCCGGTGGCGCCGCCATGATCGAATTCAAAGTCGATATTCCAGGCAGCTACACTTTGGTTGACCACTCTATCTTCCGTGCGTTCAACAAAGGTGCTTTGGGTCAATTGAAAGTTGAGGGTGACGAAAACCCTGAAATCATGACCAAAAAACTGAGCGACACCGCTTACCAACCTGCCGGTGCTGCCGCTTCTGCCCCAGCCGCTGCGTCTGCCGCACCTGCTGCTTCTGAAGCCGCTAAATAATCCCTCGGTTTAATACGCCAAGCCACTGCTGCTCTTCTCTTAGAGTCGCAGTGGCTTCCATCACAATTAATCTTCCTATTCAATTTCAATCAGACAGATTGATTTTTCAGACGGCCTTGTTATGATTAGGCTATCTCAAAAATAAATTTTCTGTTTTCAAACGATAATAAGGGCGTACCATGAAACTCATACGACTCCTCCTCTTAGGCAGTGCCTTAATCTGCGGCAATACATTTGCAGCTGAAATGGTAAAAATCGAAGGAGGCAGCTATCGCCCTCTCTATCTCAAAAAAGAGACTTCCCTTATTAAAGTCAAGCCCTTCCAACTTGATAAATATCCTGTAACCAATGCCGAATTTGCCGAATTTTTGAAAACACATCCACAATGGCAAAAAGACAAAATCAGCTCTAAACAAGCTGAAAAGGCTTACCTGAAACATTGGGTAAAAAACGGCAGCAACAGTTATGCGCCTAAGGCCAGCGAACTCAAACATCCGGTAACCAATGTTTCATGGTTTGCCGCCAATGCCTACTGCGTTTCCAAAGGCAAACGCCTGCCGACTATTGACGAATGGGAATTTGCAGGCTTAGCCTCTGCCACTCAAAAAGACGGCTCTGCCGAACCCGGCTACAACCGTACCATCTTAGATTGGTATGCAGACGGCGGCCGCAACGGCCTGCACGACATCGGTAAAAACAAACCCAACTACTGGGGCGTATACGATATGCACGGCCTGATTTGGGAATGGACTGAAGACTTCAACAGCAGCCAACTCTCAGCCGGTTCGTCCAACACACAAATGTTCTGTAGCGGCGCATCCGTAGGCTCAAGCGACCCATCCAACTATGCTGCTTTCTTGCGCTACGGCATCCGTACCAGCCTGCAATCCAAATATGTTTTAAATAACTTAGGCTTCCGCTGCGCAAGCAAATAAAGTTTAGTTTTATCACCAAAGCAGCTTTGGCGGTACTGGAAGGTATCGCCGCTTTTTTTGGCCGTCTGAAAAGATGTGGCGCACAAAGACAAATTGTGGCATAATCCGCCCGTCTTTATAAAAAGGCACTTAGGAGTTTGCTTAGGTCGTTTGGCTTGGCAAACTTGTCCGAACCTGAAAAGGTTCTTTTATTTTCGGAGTTATCCATCATGGCATTGACCGTAGAACAAAAAGCACAAATTGTTAAAGATTTCCAACGCAAAGAAGGCGATACCGGTTCTTCTGAAGTACAAGTCGCTCTGTTGACTTTCCGTATCAACGACCTGACTCCTCACTTCAAAGCCAACCCTAAAGACCACCACAGCCGTCGCGGCCTGTTGAAAATGGTTAGCCAACGTCGTCGCCTGCTGTCTTACCTGCGCCGTACTCAGCCTGATACTTACCGTACACTGATTACTCGCCTGGGTCTGCGTAAATAATTTATGCTTAAATCAACACCGCCTTTGGGCGGTGTTTTTATTCACATGCCCATGCCGTCTGAAACACAGGCCTACTCTGTGTTATACTTCCACACGCTTAAGCAGCAAGGCTTAAACTCCCAATCACTCCTTAAAGCTCCCATCAAAGCGAGAATCTGAATTGTCTGTTCATTCCATGTTGCACTCAGGAAAATTTTGGTTGAAAACCCTGGTTTTCGGCATTACCGCGCTTTTATGCCTCGCGGCGGTATTGAGTGCCTTAATGTTCCGCATATTCAACACAGAAAACATCGACGCATTCATACAAAAAAACTTTTCCGCCCATGGCTGCCAAATCAAATACAACGCCACTATCGGCAGAAAATGGCTGCCGCGCCCCACGCTGATTTTAAAAGACCTCAGCCTTTCCTCTTCCGAACCTGACACACCGACGCTGAACATCGCCGAATCCAAAATGGGCTTTGGCTGGAGCAGCCTATGGTCGGATGCGCCCATAATTGAGAAATGGATTCTTTTAAACCCGACACTGACACTGGACTCCAAACACCATCTGCCCGCCTGCCTGCAACAAGACCCATCGTCAAAAGAAAGTTTTCAGCTCAACCGCATCATCATCAATAACGGCAGCATCCGTTATCACACTAAAGAGCAAAATATTGCCTTAAACAACCTGCAATTTTCCCTGCAGCAAGCCGATTCAGACGGCCGTCCCTTCGACATCAGCGGCACATTGCAAAACATCGGCAACCCCATCAGTTGGCAGGGTGCAGGCTATCTGGTACCCAACAATGCCGGTTGGAGTGTTCCCGCCCTTAAGCTGAACCTGCAAACCGTATTACTCAAAAACAAGCTGGATGCCCAAATCGCAGGCAGCCTTAATTGGCAAAACCAAACCGCCCTACTCCGCGACTTCAATCTGCAAGCCGAAAGCGACTTTCAAAACTTGCATATCAACGCACGTTCGCCCCTATTGCAATTCAAAAACGGCTATTTACACCTCAATACACTCAACGGCGCATTGACTGCCGGCAGCGAAAACAACCAATGGGACGGCTCATTCAAACTGGACAAAGCCAACCTCTACGCAACCGTTTTGACCGCCGCCAATTTTGAACTCAAAGGCAGCCATAAAAACGACCGCCTCCAAACCAACTTTACCTTTTCCAGCCCGTTGGTTTGGCAAAAAGGCAAAGGCATCGATGCGCCCAAACTGCACCTCAGTACCCTGCAAGACACCATCAACCGCCTTCCCCGTCCACGCTTCATCAGCACACTCGAAGGACAGGCTAATTTCAGCCTCAATACATGGGAAGGCCGTCTGAAAGGCGCATTTGACAGACAAGCCCTCGCCTTGGCCTTTAAATACCAACGCGATGCCCAACCGCGTCCGCACCTTGACGCCGGTATCGCCTTACAAAAACTTAATCTGACCCCTTACTTAGAAGACCTGAAAACCCAGCCGTCGCTCAGTCTTCCTTCCCTGCTGGCCAAATCCTGGCTGCCCGACATTGAGGCCAACCTCCAAATCGGCACCATTCAAACTGCCGGTCTGCAACTTGAAAACGTCGAATCCCTGCTTACCGCAGATAAAGAACATATCGCCCTGCACCGTTTCAAAGCCGGGCTTTATGGCGGCAAAACAGAAGGCGGACTGAGTATTGCGGCTACCCAACCCGCTTCTTACCACCTTCAGCAAAACGCAAAAGGCATACAAATTCAACCGCTGCTACAAGACTTGTTCGGCTTCCACAGCTTCAGCGGCAGCGGCGACGCCGTTATCGACATTCAAACTTCCGGCAACGACCGCGCCCAAATGATACAAGCCCTAAACGGCAGCCTGCTCCTCGATATTACCAACGGCGCATGGCACGGCATTGATATGGACAGCATTCTGAAAAACGGTATCTCTTCGGAAAAAATTGACAACAGCAACCTCAAAACCCCTTTCCATCATTTCATCCTCAATAGTGAAATCGAGAAAGGCATCAGCCATCATATCAACACCGAACTGTTTTCCGACAGCCTGCACGTTGTCAGCAGCGGCTATACCGATTTGAATACCCAAAAACTGTCCGAAAACCTGCTTATCAGCAACGTACTGCAACCCAAAAACAAACCGATTCCCCTCAAAATCGGCGGAACCGTACAAAACCCTTCCATTACCCTTGATTACAGCCGCTTGACCAATGGCATGAACACACCGGCAGAAAAACAAAAAGCCCTGCAAGAAACCATACAAGAACAATGGAAGTGGCTCAAACCGCGCTAGGTTTTCAAATTAAAGGCCGTCTGAAACCCAAAAAGTTTCAGACGGCCTTTTAACAGATGTATTGTCAGAATAAGATGTTTACTTAGGAATGACCATATACACAATCAGTGCAACAATGACGGCAGACCATACGGTCAACATTATCAAGCCTTCTTTGGAGAGTTTTCTTTTTCTCCAATCGAGCCTCAATATTTCTACCGTACCTTCAAACACTGCCCCAATCATTTCCATCACGATTTGAAGTATAAATTCCAATAGAAATGACATCTACAAACCCAAACGCTCCCAAATCTCATCGATTTTTGCCGTAACGGCAGGGTCTTTTTTGATCACACGACCCCATTCGCGGTTGGTTTCACCCGGCCACTTGTTAGTCGCATCCAAACCCATTTTTCCGCCAAGTCCGCTGACGGGGCTGGCGAAGTCCAGATAGTCGATAGGCGTGTTTTCCATCAAAACAGTGTCGCGTACGGGATCCATGCGCGTGGTGACTGCCCAGATGACTTCTTTCCAGTCACGCACGTTCACATCGTCATCCACCACGATGATGAATTTGGTGTACATAAACTGGCGCAGGAACGACCAGCAGCCCATCATCACGCGCTTGGCGTGTCCGGCGTACTGTTTTTTCATGCTGACCACCGCCATGCGGTAGGAGCAGCCTTCAGGCGGCAGGTAGAAATCGGTGATTTCGGGGAACTGCTTTTGCAAGAGCGGTACGAACACTTCGTTCAACGCCACGCCCAAAACGGCAGGCTCATCGGGCGGTTTGCCCGTGTAGGTGGAATGGTAAATCGGGTTTTCACGCATGGTGATGCGTTCGACCGTGAATACGGGGAAATGGTCCTGCTCGTTGTAATAGCCCGTGTGGTCGCCGTATGGGCCTTCCAGCGCGGTTTCGTTCGGATGAATCACGCCTTCCAATACGATTTCGGCGCGGGCAGGCACTTGCAAATCGCTGCCGATACATTTCACCAGCTCCGTCCGCGAACCGCGCAACAGTCCGGCAAATTGGTATTCGCTCAAAGTATCGGGAACAGGCGTTACCGCGCCCAAAATGGTGGCAGGGTCACAGCCGAGCACGACGGCGACAGGATACGGTGTATCGGGATTGAGTTTGCGGAATTCCTGATAATCCAGCGCGCCGCCGCGATGCGACAGCCAGCGCATAATCAGTTTGTTTTTGCCGATTAACTGCTGACGGTAAATGCCGAGATTTTGGCGTTTTTTGTACGGGCCGCGCGTGACGGTCAAACCCCACGTTACCAGCGGCGCAACGTCTTCCGGCCAGCAATGCTGAATCGGCAGTTTATACAAATCAACGTCTTCGCCTTCCCACACGATTTCCTGACACGGCGCGTTTTTCACCACGTTCGGCGCCATGCTCCAAATATCTTTCAGCAACGGCAGTTTGGAAAACGCGTCTTTGATGCCTTTGGGCGGTTCCGGTTCTTTCAGATACGCCAGCGTCTGCCCGATTTCGCGCAACTTGGACACGCTGTCCGCACCCATGCCCAGTGCCACACGTTCGGGCGTGCCGAACAGGTTTGCCAACACGGGATAATCGTAGCGCGTACCGTCGGGCTTAATCGGGTGTTCAAACAACAGCGCGGGCCCTTCGGCGCGTAGCACGCGGTCGGCAATTTCGGTCATTTCCAAATGCGGCGACACCGGATGCTGAATGCGCTTGAGTTTGCCATCGGCTTCCAATCCGGCGATAAATTCTCGCAAATCTCTGTATTTCATGATTTCATTTTCCTGAACAGGCCGTCTGAAAACAGACTTCCATTTCGGGTTTGAAAGATAAACCAGCGGCTATTGTACCTGCCAAATCCGTCCATATCCCAACTTTCCGCATCCGAATTTCCATATTTTTTGCAAACTACCGTCAAATTTGAACAATATCTGCTTGTGATTGCTTTCAGACGGCCTTATCTTTGGTAGAATTCCAACTTAATCCAGTCATCAATCAATATCTATCGTGGGACGGCGGCCATGTTTGCAATTTTAGAATCTTTTTTCGTTGAATACGGCTATGCGGCCGTGTTTTTCGTTTTGGTTATTTGCGGCTTCGGCGTGCCGATTCCTGAAGATTTGACGCTGGTAACCGGCGGTGTGATTTCCGGCCTGGGTTATACCAACTCGCATATTATGTTTGCCGTCGGCATGCTCGGCGTATTGGTAGGCGACGGCTTTATGTTTGCGGCCGGCCGGATTTGGGGACAAAAAATCCTTAAATTCAAACCGATTGCGCGCGTGATGACGCCCAAACGCTATGCCCAAGTACAGGAAAAATTCGACAAATACGGCAACTGGGTTTTATTCGTCGCCCGTTTCCTGCCCGGCCTGCGTACCGCCGTTTTCGTGACCGCAGGCATCAGCCGCAAGGTTTCCTACCTGCGCTTCATCCTGATGGACGGTTTGGCCGCACTGATTTCCGTTCCGGTTTGGATTTATTTGGGCGAATACGGCGCACGCAATACCGACTGGCTGATGAAAAAAATGCACAGCCTGCAATCCGGTATCTTTATCGTACTGGGCATCGGCGCAGTCATTGTCGGCTGGATTTGGTGGAAAAAACACCGCCGCCACACCTTCTTCCGCGAGAAACTGCACGAAAAACGCGCGGCAAAAGCCAAAAAACAAACCAATCAATAAATCATTCCAGGCCGTCTGAAACACTTCTCCGCTTTCAGACGGCCTCAATCATTCATCAGAAACACCATGAAACAAAAAATCTTCGTCCTTTACACCGGCGGCACCATCGGCATGACCCAAAGCAGCGCCGGCCTGCGTCCCGACACCGCTCTCGTCGATAAAGCCCTTGCCCCCTTTTCAGACGGCCTTGATTTCGAATGGCACGTTTGTCAGCCGCTCATCGATTCTTCCGCGGTAACGCTGCAAAACCAGCGCGACTGGTTGGAGCTTATTATCGCCAAGCTGCCTGACTATGACGGCATTTTGGTGTTGCACGGCACGGATACCATGGCATACACCGCCAACCTCTTCGCCCTCTCGCTGCAAGGTTTGGACAAACCCGTTATCCTGACCGGCTCGCAATGGCCTTACGATGCCGCCAACAGCGATGCGCCGCGCAACCTGGCCACCGCTATTTCCGCCTTCTCGCTCAAGCTCAAACAAGTGGCGATTGCCTTTGACGGCAAGCTCTTCCCCGCCGTCGGCAGCAGCAAGGTCAGCACCGAGACCGCCGCAGGTTTTGACAATCTGCATTTTGGCGAGCTCGCCGAATGGGAGGAAAACAAAGGTTGGCACAATATCCGTACCGCCCCGACCCAGCATTCAGACGGCCTCAAACCGCGTCTTCCCTATCCTGAAGCCAAAGTTTCCGTCCGCACGCTGATTCCCGGTTATGCCGCGCAAGAACTTTCAGACGGCCTGCCCCACCTTTGCGCCCAAGCCCTGATTCTGCAAAGCTACGGCCACGGCAATGCGCCGAGCAACGATGCGTTTGTACGAGCCGTTCAAGCCTTTACGCAACAAGGCAAGTTGCTGCTCAACATCAGCCAAGTGCTGCAAGGTTGCGCCGCCGCCGTCTATGCCCAAGGCGATGCTTTGCGTCAGGCAGGTATCATCAACGGCGGCAAATGCAATCTCGAAACCGCCACTGCGCTGATGACCCTCGCCGTATCTCATGACTGGAATGTAGATAAGGTGCAACAAGAATTACAACAATTAAATCTGCTGTAAACCGCCATTTAATATGACTTTTACCGACACCCACTGCCATCTTGCCGATCCCAAACTTGCCGATACGTTGCCTGCCGTACTTGCCGAAGCGCAAGCCGCCGGTGTGGCGCGTTTTATCGTACCGGCTACGTCCCCCAAGGATTGGCATTCCGTTGCGCAGTTGGAAAGGCCGTCTGAAAACATCCATATTGCTTTGGGCATTCATCCGTGGTTTTCAGACGGCCTCAACGAAGCGGCATTCCAAGAGTTAGAGAAAGAATTAATCCGGCATCCGCAAGCATGGGTTGGCGAAATCGGCTTGGATTTTTATGGCAAAGAGCAAACCCAAGCGCAACGCGACACGCAGACCGACGTCTTTATCCGCCAACTTATCCTCGCCCAACACCTCAACCGCCGCGTCATCATCCATAATCTGAAAGCCACCGCCGCCATTGCCGCCGCCGTCAAAACCGCCGGTTTCACACAAGGCGGTATTGTCCACGCTTTCTCCGGCAGCGTAGAAGAAGCGCAGATTTTGGTAAAACTCGGCTTCAAAATCGGCATAGGCTCGCTGCTGCTCAATCCCAATGCCAAAAAAGTCCGTGCCGCCTTACAAGCCTTAGATGACACGGATTTTGTTCTCGAAACCGACAGCCCCTTTATGCTCGGCCACGAAACCAATACCCCGGCCAACATCCGCCGTATCGCCGAAATTGCCGCCGAACTACGCGGCGTACCGCTGGCACAACTGGCTGAAGCAACCGAGCAAAACGTGAATTCCCTGCTCCATACTTCCCCTTAATATACCGACCTCAAGGCATCAAAAAGCCTCGCCCGGCCGCTCCGTTTCCAAACCGACACACTCTGCCCTCCCTACCCCATGTTCATGAATAAAAAGCGATACAAGGCCATCTGAAAAAATGTTTTTGGCACAAAATATCGTTCACTCCGTCATCTCGGCTTTTTAACACCGTATTTTCCTTTTGATTGATAAAAAGTATTACGCATATTATTGGGCAAACTTTTTATTTACGTTAAAATATGCTTTTTTTTGATAATAAGGCCGTCTGAAAAAGGCGGAAACTAATTATGACTGAACAACATACACACGCTTCCACCTGGAAGAGCAAAATCAATGCCCTCGGCCCGGGTATCATGATGGCTTCGGCGGCAGTCGGCGGCTCGCACCTGATTGCCTCCACGCAGGCAGGCGCACTTTACGGCTGGCAGCTTGCGCTGATTATTATTCTGACCAACCTGTTCAAATACCCGTTTTTCCGCTTCAGCGCACATTACACGCTGGACACGGGCAAAAGTCTGATTGAGGGCTATGCCGAGAAAAGCCGCGTTTATTTGTGGGTATTTTTGATTTTATGTATTGCATCGGCAACGATTAATGCCGGTGCGGTCGCCATCGTTACCGCCGCCATCGTCAAAATGGCAATCCCGTCGCTGACTTTCGATACCGGCATGGTATCCGTCATGATTATGGTTTCCTGCCTGCTGATTTTGGCAAGCGGCCGCTATAAAGCATTGGACAACGTTTCCAAAATCATCATCGTCAGCCTGACCATCGCCACCGTCGCCGCAGCCGCCGTGGCCATGTCTCGCGGCATGCAGATGAAACCCGACTTTATCGAGCCTACCCCGTGGACACTGGCAGGCTTGGGCTTCCTCATCGCATTGATGGGCTGGATGCCTGCGCCGATTGAAATTTCCGCCATCAACTCTTTGTGGGTTACCGAAAAACAACGCATCAACCCTTCCAGCTACCGCGACGGTATTTTCGACTTCAACGTCGGCTACATCACCAGCGCGATTTTGGCGGTCGTTTTCCTCGCCTTGGGTGCATATGTACAATACGGCAACGGCGAGGAAGTACAAATGGCGGGCGGCAAATATGTTGGCCAACTGATTAATATGTACGCCGTTACCATCGGCGACTGGTCGCGTCCACTAGTGGCATTTATCGCCTTTGCCTGTATGTACGGCACCACAATTACCGTAGTAGACGGCTACGCGCGCGCGATTGCCGAACCGGTACGCCTGCTGCGCGGTAAAGACAAAACCGGCAACGTCGAACTGTTTGCTTGGAACGTCTGGGTCGCAGGCTCAGGCTTGGCCGTGATTTTCTGGTTCAACAGCGCGATGGCAGAGCTGCTCAAATTCGCCATGATTACTGCCTTCGTTGCCGCCCCTGTGTTCGCTTGGCTGAACTACCGCCTCGTCAAAGGCGACAAACGCCACAAACTGACCATGGGCATGAATTTCCTTGCCATTATCGGTTTGATTTACTTGACCGGCTTTACCGTTTTGTTCCTGCTGAACCAAACAGGCATCTTGGCTGCTCCTAAATAAGCCCATATGAAAAAGGCCGTCTGAAACTCAAAAACAAGTTTCAGACGGCCTTTCCAATCCATCATATCTTGTTGAATTTTCATTCAAACCCATTATAATGACTCCTTATTTCGCCGTTGCAGACCACTCGACGGCATCCGTATTTTGGAAAATTTATGAAGCCGTCTATCTTAGAAAAACTACAACAACTCAGCGACCGACTGGAAGAAGTCACGCATTTGCTCGGACAGCCTGAAGCCACGTCCGATATGGACAACTACCGCAAACTCACGCGCGAACACGCCGAATTGACGCCCGTGGTCGAAGTGTTCCAAAACTATCAGCTGGCGCAAAGCGACTTGGCGGATGCCGAAGAAATGCTGTCCGATCCTGAAATGAAAGACTTTGCCGCCGAAGAAATCGAAGCGGCCAAAGCCAAAATCGACACGCTCGATACCGAACTGCAAAAACTCTTGCTGCCCAAAGATGCCGACGACGACAAAAACATCTTCATCGAGGTGCGCGCCGGAACGGGCGGTGACGAAGCCGCGCTGTTTGCAGGCGATTTGCTGCGCATGTACAGCCGCTACGCCGAGCGCAACCGCTGGCAGGTCGAAATCGTTTCCGCCAACGAAAGCGAATTGGGCGGCTATAAAGAAGTCATCGCCCGCATTATCGGCTTGGGCGCATACAGCCGTCTGAAATTTGAATCCGGCGGCCACCGCGTACAGCGTGTCCCTGCTACCGAAAGCCAAGGCCGTATCCACACCTCAGCCTGTACCGTCGCCGTCATGCCCGAAGCGGACGAACTGGAAGACATCGAGTTGAACCCTGCCGACCTGCGCATCGACACCTTCCGCGCATCCGGCGCCGGTGGTCAGCACATCAACAAAACCGACTCCGCTGTCCGCATCACCCACTTGCCCACCGGCATGGTGGTCGAATGCCAAGACGGCCGCAGCCAACACGCCAATAAAGCGCAGGCGATGAAAGTCCTCGCTGCCCGCTTAAACGACGCGCAAAAACGCGAAGCCCAAGCCAAAGAAGCCGCCGAACGCAAATCCCTGATCGGCAGCGGCGACCGCAGCGAGCGTATCCGTACCTACAACTACCCCCAAGGCCGCGTGACCGACCATCGCATCAACCTTACCCTACACAAACTGGATTTTGTGATGGACGGCGATTTAGAAGAAATCACCAATGCCCTGATTGCCGAGCATCAAGCCGAGCTTTTGGCGGCAATGGGGGATTGATATTTGCCTCACTCTGATCATCATTACCAATATAAAAGCCGTCTGAAATGTAAATTTCAGACGGCTTTTATTTAAAAATAAACAAACCTATAAAACAGTATTTATTTTGAGATTTGCTCCAAGGTCTGGATCATCAATAATTTAAAAGACTGTTGTAAAGGTTCAGGAAGTTGTAAAAAAATCAGTTCGACCGGCATTTCTTCTAAATCCTTTAATGTATTGTTTTGCTGTCTTTCCAAGTATTCTGCTAGCAGAAAAATAGACGAAACACGACATCCCAATGCATCAGCAAGGTATTTTAAGATAGCCTCACTGTATCCTTGATTACCATTCTCAAGATTGGAGATATTACTTTTCGAAGTATTTGCAAAATCAGCAAGTTGCTGCTGTGTCCAACCTTTTTGTTTTCTCAAAAATCTAATTGCACGACTTATATTCATGCAAAAGATATTAGAGAGAAATAGATTCAATTAAAATTGTATTGCTGTACTTCTTGACATAAAAATACTTAAATGCAATACTTCATACAGTTTTACTGTACTTTTCCATTTTTATGAAACTTTAAATCTTGAGGTGACCAAATGAAAATTAAACACTATCTCTTTGCTGGGATTTTACCAGTGATGTTATTAACTGGTTGTATGGGGGGCTTACCTTCATGCGGTTCAAGTGACGCAGAAGATTTGGTTAAAAAAATCATTAACCAACGCTCATTTCTTTTAGGTCAATTTGTTTCATTGGATGATGTGGAAGAAACTGCCGTTAATCATGATGCCGAAATAAGAGTATGTTCTGCCAAATTGACCACAACAAAAGGAAGTGAAAACATCACTTACTCAATCAAATGGCAGAATAAAGATAAAAGTAGTTTCTACTTAGAAATCAATTAAATATTAGGAGTGATACAAATGAAGGGACAAATTTTAGACTTTTCAATTCAAAACGGTGGTGGTCTGATCAACGGGGAGGATGGTAAGCGTTATCCATTTAAAAGCGAAGAATGGAAAGAACAAAACATTCCTACTCGAGGCATGAATGTTGATTTTGATATTAATGGAGATGGTCAGGCTATTGGTATTTACAAGGCACTAAATAGCAGTTCATCTAATAATGTCGTAAATGCATTCAATACTGTGGCGCAATCCAGAAATGAAAATGGACAATTATCACTGTTTGCCTTATTTTTGGAAACGCTATCTAAACGTTATGCACAATTTTCAGGGAGAGCATCCAAACGAGAATTTTGGGGATATACACTCTTTAGAATAATTGCAGATTTTTCCATTTTTATTGTCGCAATAATAATGTCTGGAATTAGCAAAAGTCTTGGAGATATTTTCTTCCTCCTATATTACCTATTTGCTCTAGCTGTAATTATTCCATCTTTATCTGTCGTTATTCGCCGTCTCCATGATATAGGAAAATCAGGTTGGTGGTTTCTCATTATACTTATTCCTATTATTGGCCCAATCTGGCTAATTGTTTTGATGTGCCAACCATCCTTCAATGGGGATAATCAATGGGGTAGTATGCCTGAAAACTAACCTTCTAGAGTAAGGCCATCTGAAACAAACATTTCAGATGGCCTTTCCCAATGAATAAATCAAACTTTCTCTTACTCATTTCTATTTTACTGATATTCTAATATTTCCAAAAATTATGACTTAACCTTCAATCACTGAGCTCTATTTCTAAATTACCTGAATACCAGAATTTCTCCTATGAACAGTATATTTAAAATAGTGCTATCTTTTTTAAAATTAAAAAATATTTATTTTTGAGTAAATATATAAACTGACACTTTTAGAGAAAATCATGATGCCCTGATTGCCGAGCATCAAGCCGAGCTTTTGGCAGCAATGGGGGATTGATGGATTTGGTCCATTGCGTTTATACTTTTCAGACGGTCTGATGACATATGTCAATATGGCTGTGTATATGTTATCCCAAAGTGATAAAATGCAGCACCAGCTGCGCCACAGCAACACCCTTCTACAATCACCGAAAGAGAGGACACAAAATGGCAAAAATCCTGATCGCACCGGTATCTACCGGCCTGAGCGCCGATGCAGCGGCAAAAGCATTTGCAGCGGCATTGAATGCGCAAGTTTTCCAAGCCGTTGACTCCACTACAGAAGCCCTGTTGGCTCAAGGCAAGAGCGACGACTGGTTTGACGCACTTGTCGGTAAAGTTGCAGCATTGAACGCAGATAATCTCGTTATCGAAGGCATTACTCCTGATGCAGACAAATTGTTCTTGGCAGGCAAAAACGTCGAATTGGCGTTGTCTTTGGACGCAGGCGTTGTATTGGCGCTGAAATCCGACAACACCGACGCAGCCGCCATCACCCAACAATTAAACCTCGCCAAACAGCTCTACACCAACTCCCCAGGCTTATTGGAAGGCTTTATCATTGACGGCGCAGCCGCTGCTTTAGGCGCACAAGTCGCCGAGCAAACCGGCCTGACTTTCTTCGGCTCCAGCGACAAACTGCAAGACGTATCCGCTTTGGCCAAACGCGAAGCTAAACGCCTGTCTCCAGCCCAATTCCGTTACAACCTGATCGATTTCGCACGCAAAGCCGATATGCGCATCGTCCTGCCTGAAGGTGCAGAACCACGTACCGTCGCTGCCGCTGCTATCTGTCACGAAAAAGGCATCGCCCGTTGCGTACTGTTGGCGACCCGCGAAGAAGTTGAGGACGTAGCGAAAGAGCGCGGCATCTCCCTGCCTGATTCTTTGGAAATCATCGATCCTGCTTCTTTGGTTGAGCAATACGTCGAGCCAATGTGCGAATTGCGTAAATCCAAAGGCCTGACTCCTGAAGATGCACGCAAACAGCTGCAAGACACTGTCGTACTCGGCACCATGATGATGGCTCAAAACGACGTGGATGGTTTGGTTTCCGGCGCAGTCCACACTACTGCCAACACCATCCGCCCTGCCCTGCAACTGATTAAAACCGCTCCGGGTGCAAGCCTTGTATCCAGCGTATTCTTCATGTTGCTGCCTAACCAAGTATTGGCATTCGGCGACTGCGCGGTTAACCCGAACCCAACGCCTGAACAACTGGCCGACATCGCCATCCAATCTGCCGACAGCGCCAAAGCTTTCGGTATCGATCCAAAAGTAGCCATGATTTCCTACTCTACCATCAACTCGGGCAGCGGCCCTGATGTCGATGCAGTGATCGAAGCAACCAAACTGGCTAATGAAAAACGCCCTGATTTGGCCATCGAAGGTCCGTTGCAATACGATGCGGCTACCGTTCCATCTATTGGCCAATCCAAAGCTCCGGGCAGCGCTGTCGCTGGTCAAGCAACCGTTTTGGTTTTCCCAGACCTCAATACCGGCAACTGTACTTACAAAGCCGTACAACGCAGCGCCAACGTCCTGAGCGTAGGTCCGTTATTGCAAGGTTTGCGCAAACCGGTTAACGACTTGTCCCGCGGCGCATTGATTGAAGACATCGTCTTCACCATCGCCCTGACTGCCGTTCAAGCCAAACAAATGCAAGGCTGATTGACAAGCTGATGCTTTGAAATCAAAGGCCGTCTGAAACCAATGTTTCAGACGGCCTTTCGTATCTTTGCACCAACTATATTATAATTCGCCATTATTTTCTGAAAGACTGCCCTGATGACTGCCTACCAGCAACAACTAGCCGATAAAAAGCAATATCTTCAGCAACTTTTCCAAGGACTGGATTTCCCTGAAATCGAAGTCTTTGAATCTCCGGAACAGCATTACAGAATGCGTGCCGAGTTCCGCATCTGGCATGAGGGCGGCGAAATGTTTTACGCCATGTTTGAGCGCGGGCAAAAGGCAAGCGGGGCAAGCCTGATTCGTTGCGACCAATTTCCTGCCGCATCCGAATCCATCAATGCCTTGATGCCGAAACTGATTGAAGCCGCATCCAATCATCCCGAGCTGAAAAACCGCTGGTACGCCGTCGAATTTTTGTCCACTTTAAGCGGCGAAATGCTGGTAACCATGATTTACCACAAGAAGCTGAACGAAGCATGGCAACAAGCCACGCAAGAGCTGGCGCACAATTTGGGCATCCACATCATCGGCCGCAGCCGCGGACAAAAAATCGTATTGAGCCAAGATTTTGTGACCGAAGCATTGGAAGTCAACGGCAAAACCTTCTGCTATCGTCAAATCGAGGGCAGCTTTACCCAACCCAATGCCCAAGTGTGCCAAAAAATGCTGACGTGGGCGTGTAATGCAGCACAAAACTTAGGCAAAGACCTGCTTGAGCTGTACTGCGGCAACGGCAATTTTACCCTGCCGCTTTCACAACATTTCAATCAGGTGCTGGCAACCGAAGTTTCCAAAACTTCCGTCAACGCCGCCCAATGGAATATTGAAGCCAACCAAATTACCAATCTTAAAATCGCCCGCCTGTCTGCGGAAGAGTTTACCGAGGCCTACACGCAAAACCGTGAATTCCGCCGCCTGCAAGAACAAGGCATCGACTTGAAAAACTATGACTTTTCAACTATTTTTGTCGATCCTCCACGCGCCGGTGTTGATGATGAGACGCTCAAATTGGTGGCCCGATTCGACAACGTCCTCTATATTTCCTGCAACCCTGAGACCCTGCGCGCCAATCTCGACACGCTCTGTCAAACCCATACCATTGAACGCGCCGCCCTGTTCGACCAATTCCCATTTACCCACCATATCGAAAGCGGCGTTTGGTTGAAGAAGAAAAAATAAAACCATACAAAAAGGCCGTCTGAATGTTCAGACGGCCTTTAATTAACGGCATATTAAGCGATTTTCAAATCAATCCGCTTCCAAAACTACTTTCATGGCTTGGTTTTCAGCAGCGTGTTTGAATACATCGTAAGCTTTTTCCAATTCGCTGAATTTGAAATGGTGGGTCATCATTTTGGTGTAATCTACTGAGCTGCTGGAAATGGCTTTCATCAGCATTTCGGTGGTATTGGCGTTAACCAGGCCGGTAGTAATGGCAAGGTTTTTAATCCACAGTTTTTCCAGTTTGAAATCAACGGATTGACCATGTACACCGACCACTGCGATATGACCGCCGGGTTTCACGATGTCTTGACACATATTCCAAGTCGCAGGGATACCGACCGCTTCAATGGCGCAATCTACGCCGTCTTCGCCGACGATAGCGGTAACTTGCTTGCTCACATCACCGGAAGCAGGGTTGATGGTATGGGTCGCGCCCAATTCTTTCGCCAGTTTCAAGCGGTTTTCATCCATATCGCAAACGATGATGGCGGCAGGGCTATACAGTTGCGCAGTCAGCAACGCAGACATACCGACAGGGCCGGCACCGGCGATGAATACGGTATCGCCAGGTTTCACATCGCCATATTGCACGCCGATTTCGTGGGCGGTAGGCAAGGCATCGCTCAACAGCAGGGCAACTTCTTCGTTGACGTTGTCAGGCAGCGGAACCAAGCTGTTGTCGGCATAAGGCGTACGGACGTATTCGGCTTGCGTACCGTCGATCATATAGCCCAAGATCCAACCGCCGTTGCGGCAGTGTGAATAAAGTTGGATTTTACAGTTGTCGCAAGTACAGCATTTGCTGACACATGAAATAATGACTTTATCACCAACTTTGATGTTTTTTACAGCGTCGCCGACTTCTTCTACAATACCGATGCCCTCATGACCGAGAATACGACCGTCGGCAACTTCAGGGTTTTTACCCTTCCAAATACCCAAGTCAGTACCGCAAATCGTGGTTTTAACGATTTTGACGACTGCATCGGTCGGATCGATAATTTGAGGACGAGGTTTTTCTTCGAAACGGATGTCGTTTGCGCCATGATAAACCATTGCTTTCATGTGAATCTCCTTGATCGGTTAATAAACTTTAACAATACAGCGTAAATCCACGTTAACTATATTTATATACCCCTCCACCAGATAAGTCAATCCTGACTATTATTTCGTATGTTATAGTGTAACACTATGTTTTAAAAATGAATAATTAAAAAGTAAATATTAATGAACACACCCACATCCTTCGCGCGACGACTCATCGATTGGCAACGGCTGCATGGCCGTCACAACTTGCCTTGGCAGGTCAAAGACCCTTATTCCGTCTGGCTTTCAGAAATCATGCTCCAACAAACACAGGTTGCTACCGTATTGGACTACTATCCGCGTTTCTTAGCCAAATTCCCAACCGTGCAATCGCTTGCCGCTGCGCCGCAAGACGAGGTTTTATCCTTGTGGGCAGGCTTGGGCTATTACAGCCGCGCACGCAACCTGCACAAAGCCGCGCAACAAGTCATCGGACAATTCGGCGGTATCTTTCCATCCGAACGCAAGGACTTGGAGTCGCTCTGCGGCGTAGGCAGAAGTACCGCTGCCGCCATTTCTGCCTTTGCTTTCAACCGACGAGAAACCATCTTGGACGGCAACGTCAAACGCGTTCTCTGCCGTGTCTTTGCCCAAGACGGCAATCCGCAAGATAAAAAATTTGAAAATTCGCTTTGGACACTTGCCGAAAGCCTGCTGCCGTCTGAAAACGCCGATATGCCTGCCTATACACAAGGGCTGATGGATTTAGGCGCAACCGTCTGCAAACGGACAAAACCTTTGTGTCATCAATGCCCTATGGCAGACATCTGCGAAGCAAAAAAACAAAACCGCATTGACGAGCTTCCCCGCAAAAAAACTGCTCCCGAAGTGCAAACCCTACCGCTTTACTGGCTGATTATCCATAACACTGACGGCGCATTATTGCTTGAAAAACGCCCTGCCAAAGGCATTTGGGGCGGTCTGTATTGCGTACCCTGTTTTGAAAAATTAGACGATTTGTATGCTTACGCCGAACGCTTCGGCATTATTTCAGACGGCCTTGAAGAACAAACCACGTTTACCCACCGCCTAACCCACCGTTTATTGATGATTACCCCTTTTCAGACGCAACAAAGGCCGTCTGAACATCTTTCAGACGGCCTTTGGGTATCATTGGAACATTTGGCGGATTATGGTTTGCCCAAACCTTTAATCAAATATTTGACTAAAGGCTAAACCGCCCTATTCCACAATCTCTTTAAATACAACTTCTTTTCCGCCGCGAATCAGTACGGCAAACCCGTCGCCAATCTGCCAACGCGAGCTTGGATTGGCGTACTCGACGCCCTGACTCCGCAAGCGGACTTGCACCAGTTTCTCAACCGTATTGCCTTCACGCAGCTCAACCATCATCGGGCTGTGGCTGTTGATATAAATTGCAGTAATCGTCCGACCTTGTGCGGATTGATAACGGACAGAATACGTCTGCGCCTGTGCAATGACCGGTAACGGCGCGTCAGGGCGCACGGCCTTATACGAGCCGCACGCAGCGCACAAACTCACGCACAAAGCGCAGATGATTTTGTTCGACATAGACATAGATTAGTAATGATGATGCGGAATCTCGCCATCAAGACGGTAATAAGTGCCGCAATACGGGCATTCAATCTCACTATTGGACTGAATCGGCAAGAACACGCGCGGATGGCCGTTCCATGTTTCATGATTAGGGCCGGAGCAATGCAGCGGCAAATCCTGCGGTTTGATGACTACAACGTTTTTTTCAGACTGTGTACTCATGGTTTGGTTCCTCACTATGTTTTCTTATCTTCCGATATTGTAAAGCAAAACGGCTGCTAGGTTCAGACTGAAAACATTATATAATCACTTTTTTCAGACGGCCTTTGATGATGATGACTACCCTGCTCCGCCTTCAAGATTTCGATACTTCCGATTCCGCCTCATTTCTTTATACACTCAGCGCAGCCTATTTGGACCACACCGAACAGGCAGGCGACGAGGAAATGTCCGGCCTCAACGACGAACAGCATACATTGACCGCCCTTTGCTACCTCGACAGCCAAGTTCAAGAAGGCGGCTTCGTACAGCTTATCGCTTCAGGATACGGAGAATACATCTTTGGCAACCCGGTTGCCGACAGCCTGCGCCGCTGGCGCATCAAACCGATACCGAAAATCTTAGACAAAGCCAAAGCCTTGTACGAAAAACACGGCGAAGCCATTGAAAAAATGGCAGACGAGCAAAAGGATTTCGACGAAATCCGCAAAGCTTTTCCCGATTTTGAAGAGCTTGACGGCGATTATTATGACGTTGCCGACGAAGACTTGGAAACTGCGGCAGCCTACGTTCAGGCAAATTGGGATAAATTTGCCAAACTGTCAGGCTGAAACCATAAAACTTTGCCGGTTTGAATCATCTGTTCAAACCGGCAAAATCATCAATACATCGAATTAACGCTTGTTTTTCTGATAAATCGGCATTACTTCAGGCAACATTTTACGGATTGCATTGATACGCGCCTGATTGGTCGGGTGGGTCGACAAAATAGACAATGAGCTGCCGCCCTGTACTTTGTTCATTTTTTCCCACACGCTTACCGCAGCCTCAGGGTTGTAGCCTGCTTCAGCCATCAAACGCACACCGCCGGCATCCGCTTCGCTTTCCTGATGGCGTGAGAACGGTTTGGTTGCCAACAAATCTGCACCCAAGCCGACCAAATCACCATCCACACCGGTTGAGCTGGCCAAAATCGAACCGCCCAAGCCGGTCAATACTTGTCCGCCCAAGGCTTTTTTACTGTGTTCCAACAGAGCATGGGTCATTTCATGGCCGACAACGGCGGCAATTTCATCATCAGTCAGCTTCAATTTCTCTACTATACCGGTGTACACGGCCATTTTACCGCCTGGCATTGCCCATGCGTTCATTTCATCACTGCGGATAACGTTCATCTGCCAGTTGAAAGGCACGCCGGTTTTGTTGGCGCGCTCAGCATGAGGACGCAGACGTGCAAACACGCGTTGAACGCGTTGAGCAGTTGGAGATGAAACATCCAAAGCTTTTTGACCACGCGCGTTTTGAATGACTTGTGAGTAACTTTTGGCAGCATCTTCATTCAAAGTCGCAGTATCATAGCCAACCATATCCGCTACAGAAGTACAGCCGGTCAACGCCAAAATCACACCCATACCGGCCCAATATTTTTTATTCCATTTTTTCAACATGTTTTCTCTCTGTGTTTTAAAATTAATGTAACGACATTGTACCCAAATTTAATACCCTTTACACAAAAGGCCGTCTGAACGGTTTCAGACGGCCTTTAAGCGTAATATTTAAGAACGGCGCTGCAGCATCCAAGACTCAATCTTACGCGCATCGTTCACGCGGGTTGTGGAAGACGGAGAGTTGAGCAATACAATGGTAATCGGCTGATTCTGTACATTGGCCTTAACCACCATAGAACGTCCTGCTTCACGAATATAGCCGGTTTTCTGCAATTCGATATTCCAGCTGCCCTCACGCACCAAGGCATTGGAGTTTTTGTAGTTTTGACGACCATTTGCCGTCCAAACCGAGCCGTAATTTGAAGTCGAATTTTTACGGATCAGCGGATACTTACTGGCTGCCGCAACCATGCGGTTCAAATCGCGTGCAGTGGAAACGTTTTGGAAATTCAAACCGGTAGGCTCATAGAAACGGCTGCTGCTCATGCCCAGGCTTTGCGCTTTGGCATTCATAGCCGCAACAAATGCGCTCATACCGCCCGGATAAGTACGGCCCAATGCATGAGTAGCACGGTTTTCACTGCTCATCAGGCTCAGGTGCAACAGTTCGCCGCGTGTCAGCGTCGTGCCGATGCTCAAACGGCTGCCTGTACCTTTCAGGCGGTCGATTTCAGCCTCGGTAATCGTAATCGGCTCGTTCATATCGAGATGCGCATCCAACACCACCATCGCACTCATCAATTTAGAAATAGAGGCAATCGGCATGACACGATCAGGGTTTTTCTGATACAGCACTTCACCGGTTTTATTATTGAAAATCAAAGCAGATTGCGAAGACAGCAGAGGACCTGCCAAAGCGGCTTGAGCTTCGACTTGGTCGGCATGACTCAATGCAAAAGCTTCCAGCGGGTCATTTTGCACTGGGAAATTTTGCTCCAAAAATTGTCCCAATACATCCATATCATTGGCAACGGCAGGCGCAGAAGCAAAGGCCAATGCCACACCTGTCCATACCATTCCTAAAGTTTTATAGATTTTCATATCTGCCAATTCAAAAAAATACATTTAATTCAACATTCTGTTAAATTTTTCAACAATTGTAAAGCGAGTTGAGAAAACTTTGCGTTTGTTTGCGAGATATTCAAATCCAACGTCCGCATCTGTTTCTTAGACGATACGGCGCAATGCCTGCTCTGATTTGAAAAAACACAAGATAGTCATTATACTTAGGCTCCTTTGTCAGAGGCATTCCCTCAATCCGGCAATACGCCCGAAATATCTGTTCCCCCTTTACAACACAGCCTCCATACAACCATACGAAGAAATTATTATGTCTGAAGAAAAACGCACCTGTTCATTCTGCGGGAAGTCCGAAAACGACGTTAAAAACCTGATCGAAGGCGAACACGCCTTCATCTGCAACGAATGTGTAGAAACTTGCGGCATAATGCTGCAAGACAACGAGTTCGGCGAAATTGAAAACGAGCTTGTCAAAGCGAAAGAAGAAAACGCCGAGAAAAAACTGCCTACCCCGGCCGAAATCGTTGCCAACCTCAACGACCACGTTATCGGTCAGGAACACGCAAAAAAAGCGTTGGCAGTATCGGTTTACAACCACTACAAACGCCTGCGCCACCCGAAAGCGGAGGGCAAAGTCGAGTTGTCCAAATCCAATATCCTGCTCATCGGCCCTACCGGCTCAGGTAAAACCCTGTTGGCGCAATCTTTGGCGCGCAAACTGGATGTACCTTTTGTCATGGCGGATGCCACAACTTTGACCGAAGCCGGTTATGTCGGTGAAGACGTCGAACAAATCATCACCAAACTTTTGGGCAAATGTGATTTTGACGTTGAAAAAGCCCAGCGCGGCATCGTTTATATCGATGAAATCGATAAAATTTCACGCAAAAGCGACAATCCGTCCATCACGCGCGACGTATCCGGCGAAGGCGTGCAACAAGCCTTGCTGAAACTGATTGAAGGCACGGTAGCCAGCGTTCCCCCTCAAGGCGGCCGCAAACATCCAAACCAAGAATTCATCAACGTTGATACTACCAACATCCTCTTTATCTGCGGTGGCGCATTTGCCGGCTTGGAAAAAGTCATCCGCCAACGCACTGAAAAAGGCGGTATCGGCTTTGGTGCAGCGGTACACAGCAAAGATGAAAACGCCGATATTTCAGCCCTGTTTGAAACCGTCGAGCCTGAAGACTTGATTAAATTCGGTTTGATTCCCGAGTTGATCGGCCGTCTGCCCATGATTGCCACATTAGCGGAATTGGACGAAGATGCTTTGGTCAATATCTTGACCGAACCGAAAAACGCCTTGGTCAAACAATATCAAACCTTGTTTGAAATGGAAGATGTCAGTCTTGAGTTTGAAGAAGACGCTTTGCGCAGCATCGCCAAACTGGCAATGGAACGCAAAACCGGTGCGCGTGGCCTGCGCTCTATCGTCGAACGCTGCCTCTTGGACACCATGTATGCCCTGCCAGATTTGAAAGACGTCGCCAAAGTCGTCATCAATAAAGAAGTGGTGGAAAAAGGCGATCAGCCAAAACTTTTCCGTGCAGACGGCAGCGAATACAAACAGTAAAACTGATTCTTTGAAAAAGACGTGTAACCGTACACGTCTTTTTTTGAATTAAATCATATTGCCGAACAATTCCATATACGAAACAAAGGCCGTCTGAAACATATTCAGACGGCCTTTGTCTTCAAGTTGCTCTACAGCCTGCTTTCATCCGGAGTATTGATGAGCGAGACTACCTTGAATTTTATGAAGCTTATTTTTTCACTTTTTTAGCAGCTTTTTTTGCAGGAGCGGCTTTAGCAGCAGGCTCGGATGCGGCAGCTTCAGGAGCAACAGCCTCAGGCGCTGCTACTGGTTCAGAGGCAGCAGGCTCGGAAGCAGCTGATTCAGCGGTACGTTGATAGCCTTTGTCTTTCATGCAGGCATCAAACACAGCGCGGTCAGCATTTTCACCAGATGCCTGTTGGCATTGGGTCATTGCTTCTTCAACAGTGACGCGTGGCGCTGCCGCTTCTTCAGCAGGTTTGGAAGAAGAACAAGCTGCCAACATCAGGCTACCGGTTGCAAGAGCGATCAATAAAGTTTTCATAATTGTATATTCCTAAATTTTAATTTTATGGTTTACCGTTAAACGGGAGATACAGGCTGTCAACCAGCCCTGCACCTCAATATTGAGTACCCAATTCCAATTTAGTTTCATTTTAGCCTGTAAGTTTTTGATAAATTAATCCTATTGACGTTAAGACAAATGCTTAATCCTCAATAAACTCAAAACCTTGCCGATCAATTGATTTTTCTTCTCTTAGACTGTAAAAATATCAAAATCAGGCCAATCAAAGCTGTCGCCATCATTTGGGGAGTCCTTCGTTTTATGGCATAATGGACTACTTGACGGATTTTCCGTACCCCATTTTTTTCAAACCGCAGAATCGACACCATACTGCGGTTTGTCCATTTCAGAATCAGATTTTTTCAGACGGCCTTATTATGCAAAAGGCCGTCTGAACAGAAAGCCGCTATCATGAATCCTTTCTCTTCACTCGGTTTAGGCAGCGAATTGGTCTCTGCCCTGACCGATCAGGGTTATGAAAACCCGACGCCTATCCAGGCCGCAGCCATTCCTAAGGCGTTGGCCGGACACGACCTTTTAGCCGCCGCCCAAACCGGCACAGGCAAAACCGCCGCCTTTATGCTGCCTAGCCTCGAACGCCTGAAACGCTACGCCACATCCAGCACTTCCCCGGCCATGCACCCCGTCCGCATGCTGGTATTGACCCCGACCCGCGAACTGGCTGATCAAATCGACCAAAACGTACAGGCATACATTAAAAACCTCCCTTTGCGCCACACCGTCCTCTTCGGCGGCGTCAATATGGACAAACAAACTGCCGACTTGCGCGCCGGTTGCGAAATCGTTGTTGCCACAGTTGGCCGACTGCTCGACCACGTCAAACAAAAAAACATCAATTTAAACAAAGTCGAAATCGTTGTACTCGACGAAGCCGACCGTATGCTGGATATGGGTTTCATCGACGACATCCGCAAAATCATGCAGATGTTGCCCAAACAGCGACAAACCCTGCTTTTCTCCGCCACTTTCTCACCGCCTATCCGCAAGCTTGCACAAGATTTTATGCATACGCCTGAAATGGTCGAGGTGGCCGCGCAAAATACCACCAACGCCAATGTCGAGCAACACATCATTGCCGTTGATGCACTCAAAAAACGCAATCTACTCGAACGCCTGATTGTTGATTTGCATATGAATCAAGTTATTGTTTTCTGCAAAACCAAACAAAGCGTCGATCAAGTTACCCGCGACCTCGTCCGCCGCCATATCGCCGCGCAATCCATCCACGGCGACAAATCCCAACAAAGCCGACTGGAAACCCTCAATGCCTTTAAAGAAGGCACATTACGCGTTTTGGTTGCCACCGACGTTGCCGCACGCGGCCTGGATATTGCCGAGTTGCCTTTCGTCATCAACTACGAGTTGCCGACCCAACCCGAAGACTACGTCCACCGCATCGGACGTACCGGCCGGGCTGGTGCCGATGGCGTTGCTATTTCCTTGATGGATAAAACCGAACAAAAAATGTTTGAAGCCATTAAAGAGCTGACCGGCAGCGATTTGAAAGTAGAACGCATCGAAGGCTTCGAGCCGCATTGGTGGAGCAACAGCAACCAAGATGAAGCTGAAACACACCAGAATCAACACAACGACAGTCGCTCCCGCCGTGATGACAGAAACAAACGCAGCGAATATGCGAGCAAGTCGGACAAAAACTCGAAAAAAACAGAAGACAAAAATGACCCGGGTATTGCCTGCGGCAAAATTGCTGGCAGAACACGCCGCAGCCGTCACGAGCGTCAGCCTTGCGCCTTACTCCAACCTGGTTTTGGCGTAAAATAAACCACGCTGTTTTGTACTAAAAGGCCGTCTGAAATATATCTTTCAGACAGCCTTTTATTAAACCTAAAATAAAAAGGACGTAATGAACACGTCCTTTATTTATCCGTTTCAGACGGCCTTGGTTATTTAAGGCCGTCTGAAAATCGGTTTACCTTGTTACATTAAACATTTACTTTCTCGGCTACTTCGTTGTAGCTGTCGATTTCGTTGAAGTTCATGTAGCGGTAAATTTGGTCGCCCTGCTCGTTGATGATACCGATGTTGGCTTGGTATTCTTCAACAGTCGGGATTTTACCTAGTTTGGAGCAGATTGCCGCCAACTCAGCCGAGCCGAGGTAAACGAAGGTGTTTTTACCCAAGCGGTTCGGGAAGTTACGGGTGGAAGTGGACATGACAGTCGCGCCTTCGTGTACTTGTGCTTGGTTACCCATACACAATGAGCAACCCGGCATTTCCATACGCGCGCCGGCACGGCCGAGTACGCCGTAGTGACCTTCGTCAGACAACTCTTTCGCATCCATTTTGGTCGGCGGCGCCATCCACAGGCGGACGGGGATGTCGGACTTGCCTTCCAAGAGTTTGGAAGCGGCGCGGAAGTGGCCGATGTTGGTCATACAAGAACCAATGAACACTTCGTCGATTTTAGTGCCGGAGCGTTCAGACATGAAGCACACGTCGTCAGGGTCGTTCGGGCAGGCAATAATCGGCTCTTTGATGTCGTCCATGTTGATTTCAATCACAGCGGCGTATTCGGCATCTTTATCTGCTTCGAGCAGCTCAGGATTCGCCAACCATTTTTCCATGGCTTTGATGCGGCGCTCCAAAGTGCGCGGGTCTTGATAGCCGTCGGCAATCATGTTTTTCATCAACACAATGTTGGATTTCATGTACTCGATAATCGGCTCTTTATTGAGCTTCACGGTACAGCCTGCTGCGGAGCGTTCGGCGGATGCGTCGGTCAATTCAAAAGCTTGTTCTACTTTCAAATCAGGCAGGCCTTCAATTTCGAGGATACGGCCGGAGAAGATGTTTTTCTTACCGGCTTTGGCAACGGTCAGCAAACCTTGTTTAATCGCGTACAGTGGAATGGCATTTACCAAATCGCGCAGGGTTACGCCCGGTTGCAGTTTGCCGCTGAAGCGTACCAGTACGGACTCAGGCATATCGAGTGGCATCACACCGGTGGCTGCTGCGAAAGCAACCAAGCCGGAACCGGCAGGGAAGGAAATACCGATAGGGAAACGGGTGTGGCTGTCGCCGCCGGTACCGACTGTATCAGGCAACAGCAGACGGTTGAGCCATGAGTGAATCACGCCGTCGCCTGGACGCAGGGATACACCGCCACGGGTAGAGATGAAGGCAGGCAATTCTTTATGGGTTCTGACATCGACAGGTTTCGGATAAGCGGCGGTGTGACAGAAAGACTGCATCACCATATCGGCGGAGAAGCCCAAACAAGCCAAGTCTTTCAACTCGTCGCGGGTCATCGGACCGGTAGTATCTTGCGAGCCGACAGTAGTCATGCGTGGTTCGCAGTAAGTACCCGGACGCACGCCTTTGCCTTCCGGCAAACCGCAGGCGCGACCAACCATTTTTTGGGCCAACGTGAAACCGGCTTTGCTTTCGGCAGGTGCTTGAGGCAGACGGAATTCGGTGGAAGCAGGCAGTTTCAGGGCTTCGCGCGCTTTGGCAGTCAGACCGCGACCGATAATTAGGTTGATACGGCCACCCGCTTGCACTTCGTCCAGCAATACTTGTGATTTCAAGCTGAATTCGGCAACGGTTTCACCATTTTTCACGATTTTGCCTTCATAAGGCAGGATATCGACGACATCGCCCATTTTCAGAGCTGATACATCGACTTCAATCGGCAATGCGCCGGAGTCTTCTTGAGTATTGAAGAAAATCGGTGCGATTTTGCCACCCAAGCAGACGCCGCCAAAACGTTTGTTCGGAACGAACGGGATGTCTTCGCCTGTATGCCAAATGACGGAGTTGGTCGCGGATTTGCGTGAAGAACCGGTACCGACCACGTCGCCGACGTAGGCAACCGGATGGCCTTTGGCTTTGAGTTCTTCCAACAATTTAATCGGACCGACTTCGCCCGGTTTGTCGGGCGTGATGCCGTCGCGCGGGTTTTTCAGCATGGCCAGCGCGTGCAGCGGAATATCGGGGCGGCTCCATGCATCAGGTGCAGGAGAGAGGTCGTCTGTATTGGTTTCTCCGTCGACTTTAAAGACGGTAACAGTGATTTTTTCAGGAACTTTGGCACGAGAAGTAAACCATTCGGCATCCGCCCAAGATTGCAATACTTCTTGCGCGTATTTGTTGCCTTTTTCGGCTTTTTCTTGAACATCGTGGAAAGAGTCAAACATCAACAGAGTGTGTTTCAGACCATTTGCAGCGATAGGTGCAAGTTTGTCATTGTCCAAGAGTTCGATGAGTGCATGAATGTTGTAACCGCCAAGCATGGTACCCAACAGCTCGGTAGCATACTCAGGGGAAATCAGCGGACTGGATGCGCTGCCTTCGGCAACGGCAGCCAAAAATGAGGCTTTAACTTTGGCGGCATCGTCCACACCGGGTGGTACGCGGTGAGCCAACAGCTCAACCAAGAACTCACCTTCACCGGCAGGTGGATTTTTCAGCAGCTCAACCAAATCAGCAGTCTGCTGAGCAGTCAGAGGAAGGGGGGGAATACCAAGGGCGGCGCGCTCGGCGGCGGCTTTACGATAGGCTTCTAACATCTCTTTGTTCCTTTTTCTGTTTTTTCTTCTGGGCAGTTGCAAATGATTTGCAATTAAGGATTGTGAACAATCCTTTTGACCATCATAGACCAGTTTTCAAAAAATGGGAACAGTTTATGTTGCTGAATGTAATAAATTTAAACTATTTTATTTAATGTATTAATAGTCTAACTTATCCAAAGCCGCCCTCTTCTACGCGTTTTAGCCAAACAGACGGGAAACTTCCGCTGATTTTTTACGGTATGGCAATATGATTTCAACGCGGAACAGGCCGTCTGATTGGATGCTTCTGATTTTCGCGTCGGTGTCATACATCAAAGTCAGGCGCTCTTTCAGGTTGCGTAAGGCCATAGAATTGCCTTTATGCGGCTTGGTATTTTCGTTAGGTTCTGTTCCGTACGGATTCTCGATACTGATGAAAATAGAGGATTTTTCCAATTTTGTTAATACCGTAATTATCCCTGGACGGTGGGAGGATTCGACACCATGAAATACGGCATTTTCCAAAAGCGGCTGCAGCAACAGATGCGGCGTCTCCGCATCGTCGGGCGCATGGTGTTGCCACATAACCTGTACGCGCATATGTCCCATGCGGATTTGCTCGATGGCAATATATTCCTGCGCCCACTCGATTTCCTGCCCTAAGGTGCTGTTTTGACTACCGTCGCGCAGTTGTGCACGGAACAGATTGGCCAGATTTTCCAGCAAAGTTTCCGCATCATACGGACGCAGACGGATTAAGCTGATGGCGGCATTTAGGCTGTTAAACAAGAAATGCGGACGGATACGCGCCGTCAACGCGCTCAGCCTGGCTTCGGAAATGGAAGGCGCAAGGCTGTTGCGGCGGGCTGCTTCGATGTACATGAAGCTGAAACAAAAAAAAGTCAGCAAGAAGAAGTGTTGAATCAGCGGCCACATCTCTGTCTTCAAAATCACTAGATCGACAAACAAGAAAATCAGCAGGTTGGAGACGTAGGAAACCACGACACTGTACTGCGAGCGAAGCAGGGACGGCGCAAATGCCTGTAAGAAATAGACCTTGAGTAAAATTAAGAGGATGACGGGGCAAGCCCATGAAAAATGTTGGAAAATCTGTTCCGGATAAGGCACGCCCGATACCGTCATCAACGGAAAGATAAACAAACTGATTAACAAAACAATGAGCAGGCGCACCAGAGTTGCGGAATTTCGCAAATCCGGCACTGCGAAATTCTGGTTTATTTGACGTATAATAGACATGATTTCAACCGTTTTCTTTCATAATGTATAGACGGGTCTGCTATATTGAAGACGTAGACCCTGTTTTTTTATTTATATTTTAAGGATGCTGATATGAGCAAGGACAAAACCTGGTCAGGCCGTTTTAACGAACCTGTTTCCGAGCTGGTCAAAAAATATACCGGCTCGATTGATTTTGACAAACGGCTGGCAGAATGGGACATCCAAGGCTCGCTGGCACACGCGCAAATGCTGACACAGTCGGGCGTTTTGAGCGAAGACGACCTCTCCGCCATCCGTCAGGGCATGGCCGAGATTATAGCAGAAATCAAGGAAGGAACGATTTCCTGGTCGCTGGATTTGGAAGATGTCCACATGAACATCGAACGCCGCCTCACCGACAAAATCGGCGATGCCGGTAAACGCCTGCATACCGGCCGCAGCCGCAACGACCAAGTCGCCACCGACATCCGCCTGTGGCTGCGCGATCAAATTACCGTTATTCAAAGCCTGATTCAAAACCTTCAGACGGCCTTGGTTGATTTGGCGGAGCAAAACGCGGAAACCGTCATGCCCGGCTTTACCCATCTGCAAGTTGCACAGCCGGTCAGCTTCGGGCATCACATGCTCGCCTACGTTGAAATGCTCGGCCGCGATTTCGAGCGCATGGCCGACTGTCGCAAACGCGTCAACCGTATGCCGCTCGGCGCCGCAGCCCTTGCTGGTACCACCTACCCGATTCAACGCGAAATTACCGCCGAGCTGTTGGGCTTTGAACAAATCTGCCAAAACTCGCTCGATGCCGTATCTGACCGCGATTTTGCCATTGAGTTCACCGCCGCCGCTTCCCTGATTATGGTTCACCTGAGCCGTCTTTCCGAAGAATTGATTTTGTGGATGAGTCCGCGTTTCGGCTTTATCGATATTGCCGACCGTTTCTGCACCGGCTCGTCTATCATGCCGCAAAAGAAAAACCCCGACGTACCCGAACTCGTACGTGGCAAATCCGGTCGCGTCATCGGACACCTGATCGGCTTGGTTACCCTGATGAAATCGCAACCTTTGGCATACAACAAAGACAATCAGGAAGACAAAGAGCCTTTGTTTGACACTGCCGACACGCTTATCGACACCCTGCGCATTTACGCCGACATGATGCGCGGCGTGACCGTCAAACCCGACAATATGCGTGCCGCTGTAATGCAGGGCTTTGCAACGGCTACCGACTTGGCGGACTACTTAGTGAAAAAAGGCATGCCTTTCCGCGACAGCCACGAAGTCGTTGCCCAAGCCGTGCGCCATGCCGATAAAGCAGGTGTTGATTTGAGCGAATTGCCGCTTGAAGTCCTGCAAGGTTTCAGCGGTTTGATCGCCGACGACGTTTACAGCGTGCTGACACCCGAAGGCAGCTTAAACGCGCGCAACCACTTGGGCGGCACCGCGCCTGAACAAGTCCGTTTCCAAGTGAAACGCTGGCGTAAATTGTTGGCTTAAACCCATCTAAACACATAATAAAAGGCCGTCTGAAAATTTTCAGACGGCCTTTTGATTACCTGTGTTACACTCAACCTCACAATAAAAACTGATAAAACCTAAACTTACCTTCAAACGAGAAAACACGCCTCCTGACTTTGCCGCCGTCTTCAAAAAAAGGAGCGAGGATGAAAAACATTGTCTTAAAATTGGCTATGATCTGCCTATTCAGCGGCTGCTATGCCGTATTCGTCGCCTGGGAAAATGGCGGATTCAGCCAGCTCCATGATTTCCAAGCAATAGAGCGCAACGGCATGAGCGCATACCTTCATCAAACCTCCGCCGCCACCATGCAGGCCGAAAAAAACGAGCTGTCGATTTTGCAAAACAACCAAAACAGCTTAGCCTCTTGCGTCGGCATTGAATCTTTATGCGAACACGCCAAGCCGGGCATCTGGGTTGAACATGCCAAATTCTTACAACACAAGGACACAGGCAAATTATTGGTACTTTCGTTGGACTATTTAGAAAACAATGACACCGCAAAAACCCTACACAACCGCTATTCTGCATCGCTCCTACCTCAAGCAGACAGAAAGGAAGCGTGGCATTATGCCTGGCGTACATTTTTGAGCTCAATAATGTTTCTAATGGTCGTCAATCTGATGCCAATGATTTTTGCCCTATTCGAAGAAAAGACAAGCGCAGCATAAAAACATGCCGTCTGAACACATTTTCAGACGGCATGTTTCATTATTAAAGCTTAACGCGGATGAACCATATCGGCGGGGACAACCAGTTCGTCAAACTCTTCGCCTGTCAGCAAGCCCAACTCAACGGCAGTTTCGCGCAGCGATTTGTCGTTTTTATAGGCGGTTTTGGCAACTTTGGCGGCGTTTTCGTAGCCGATTTTGCGGTTTAACGCAGTAACCAACATCAGGGAATGGTGCAGGAAATAATCGATTTTTTCTGGTACGGGTTCGATGCCGGCGGCGCAGTTTTCGTTGAAGCTGTTGCACGCATCGCCCAAGAGGCGGATGGATTGCAAGAGGTTGTAGGCGATAACGGGCATATAGACGTTCAGCTCGAAATTGCCCGACGCGCCCGCCATGCCGATGGTAACGTCGTTGCCGAACACTTGGCAGCACACCATGGTCATCGCTTCGCATTGGGTCGGGTTGACTTTGCCCGGCATGATGGACGAACCCGGCTCGTTTTCGGGGATTTTAATTTCACCCAAACCGCAGCGCGGGCCGCTTGCCAGCCAGCGGATGTCGTTGGCGATTTTGTTCAGGCTTGCCGCCAGCGTTTTCAATGCGCCCGAAGCGGCAACGGCGGCATCACGTCCGCCCAAGGCTTCAAATTTGTTCGGCGCGCTGACAAACGGCAGGCCGGACAGTTCGGCGAGTTTGGCGGCGGCTTTTTCGGCGTATTCGGGATGGCTGTTCAAACCTGTGCCGACCGCCGTGCCGCCCAAAGCGAGTTCGTATAAACCTTTGAGCGCGTCGTTCAGACGGCCTAAGCCGTGGTCAAGCTGGGAAACGTAGCCGGAAAATTCTTGTCCCAAAGTCAACGGCGTCGCATCCTGCAAATGGGTGCGGCCGATTTTGACGATGGGGGCGAATTCTTTGGCTTTTTTGTCCAATGTGTCGCGTAGGGCTTTTACCGCCGGAATGAGGTGGCGGTTGATTTCAATCGCGGCGGCGACGTGGATGGCGGTCGGGAACGCGTCGTTGGTCGATTGCGCGTGGTTCACATGGTCGTTGGGATGGACGGGCTGGTACGCCGCCAAACCCGTACCGGCGATTTCGTTGGCACGGTTCGCCAGCACTTCGTTCATGTTCATATTGGACTGCGTGCCGGAGCCGGTCTGCCAAACCACTAAAGGAAACTGCCCGTCGAGCTTGCCGTTCAACACGTCATCCGCCGCCTGCGTAATCAAATCCGCCTGCTCAGGCTTAATCCTGCCGAGGGAAACATTGGTGGCGGCGGCGGCTTTTTTCACCAGCGCCAAAGCATAAATCAGCGGCTGCGGCAGGGTTTCGCCGCCGATTTTGAAATTGTTGCAGCTACGCTGGGTCTGCGCGCCCCAATAGGCTTCGGACGGGACTTCGACATTGCCCATGGTGTCGTGTTCGGTACGGGTACTCATGCGTTTCTCCTACATTTAAACAGAAATAATAATGATTCGTAAATTTATTATACCCAGCAAAAGGCCGTCTGAAAAGAGAGAGGTTTTCAGACGGCCTTTTGCTTTATCAACCTGAAATATTAATAGAAGATAAAACCCGATTTCGGAGCAAATACAACCTGCGCCGCCGCTCCCCTCTTCTAAAAATTTTCCTCCTTGCCGATTTGTGTTCTACGTTAGGTATTTATCGACAATAAATACCTTATCGTTTCTTTACTTTGTTTCTCTCCAAGAGCATAATGAATAAAAATGATTATCAGGAGATAAAGATGAAACGAAAACATTTGGTTTACCTGTTAATGAGCGGTTTTGCCGCCGCAAACGGCTTTGCCGAAACCTTGGCAGACCCTGATGAAATCCAGCCTGTCAAAACCTTTTCCCCTCCCAAACCGATTGCACCGACCGCCGCACAAGGCTATTTCCCCGAAAACCAATTTGACCGCACCGACCGCAGCGATCATTACTTTGTTACCGAAAACATAGACCAAGCCTTCCGTCCGCTGAAAGCAAACAGCGGTTTTTACGGCAAAAGCTTTTACAATTCCATTACCGCGCAAGCGCGCGGGGCGAAAGTGTACGGCGTGGTCAACCTCAATCACACCAAGGCCAACGGCTATAAAGACGGCGACGGCAATCAAACAGATTGGAAATACAGCCGTTTTAATCAAGCTTTGGTACTCGGTTTCGTGCCGTCTGAAAATCAAGAATACCGCCTCACCTATCTACACGATGACATCAACAACGACCGCCAACCGCAGTTCGTCAATGACGCATTGGATACCGAACGCCACATCGCCAAACTCAACGCGCGTTGGGGCAATGCCGATTTGAGCAATACGGTCAGCGCGGAAGCAGGCATCATCAAACTCAAACGCCATGCCGACAATTACTCTCTGCGTCCAAACAACACGCCGCAGCAAGTATTCGTAGAGCTTGACCGCAAAGTGTACGACTTCTCACTCAAACACGATGCGGACTTTGGTAAATTCCACAACAACGTCGCCGTCAGCTACCGCAACGACAGCCAAAACGGCGAGCGCAACGCCCACACCGCCATGCGCGACTTCCTCAACGGCTACCGTTTCGCCGATGTGCACATTGACCGCTGGCGCATCGCCGATACCCTGTCTTACAAGTTCAACGACCAACACAAACTGGGTTTGGGCTTAAGCTACGAAATCAACGAAGCGGACGTACGCAAAAATACAGCGCAGCCCGCCCATCCGATGAACCGCAACCTTGCCTTCGCCTCATCGCAACAAATCTGGAAAACCCATTACGGCTACGACTTCAACGGCAAAGTTCGCCGCCATGCCTTCTCCGGCGAACTCAAATACGATTTCACGCCGTCTGAAACGCAAAAATACAGCGTTTCCCTTGCTCACTTAGAACGCATCGGCGACAACACCGAACGCTTCAACTCGCTTGCCGCCATCGTGCAAAACCGCATGAACGGCGCGTTGATGAACCAAACCCCAGCCGCCGCCATCGCAGGCAATCCCCTGCTGAAAACCGAAAAACACAACCGCATCAAGCTCAACGCCGACAGCCGCAACGACTACTACAACGGCTACATGAACTCGCTCGCAGGCGCAGGCTGGAACGTGGGCGGCACACTTGTGGCGGACAAAGTCAAAGACCTGATTATTTTTGACCGCGCCCACGGACAAAGCGGCACGGCTTCCAAAGGCGGCGGCATCATCACACGCAACGTGGACGCACGATTGTTTACCGCGCAGGCCTACGCGCGTTACAACTTCAATCCGCATTGGGCGGCAGGTATCAAAGCCACCTACAACTACGGACACAACGAAACCGACGGCAGACCGCTCTATCAAATCCGTCCGTTTGAAGCCGCCGTCCAAGCCGACTACAAAAACTACTTTGCCCACGGCAGCTACAACATCGGCGCAGCAACACGCTTTGTCGCCAAACAAACGCGCGGCGATTTTGACGCGGCAAGCGGTCTGGGCATAGACAAACGCGAAGCCGCCAAAGGCTTTACCGTTGCCGACCTTTACGCAGGCGTAAACATCAAAGACAAATACGGCTTGCGCTTGGGCGTGAACAACGTGTTCAACAAAAAATACGCCGAATACATCAGCGGCGACCACGTCCTCGCCCTGTCGCCCAGTGTAGTGTATGCACCGGGCAGGACATATTGGTTGAGTTTGCATGCGGCATTTTAAAATCAGGCCGTCTGAAAGAATGCCTGCATTGGCTTATTAAGAATTAGGAGATAAAAAATGGAACTGAAAAGACGCGATTTCTTAAAAATGACCGCCGCGCTGGCAGCCGCAGGCGTTTCGCCTTCATTGTTGGCAGCCGGTAAAGAGCAATTTACCGTGTACGGCGCACCGGCGATGCCCAGCGTTACCATTGCCGTAGCGGCGTTGCAAGGCAAGCTGGCGAAACAGGCGGATGTATCGCTGAAAATTTGGCGTTCGCCCGATCAACTGCGTGCAGGCGTAGCAAGCGGACAATTTAAAGTCATGATGAGTCCGAGCAATGTCGGCGTGAACCTGCGCAACCAAGGGCAGAAAGTCGGCATGGTGAATATTTTGACCAACGGCATCACGCAGCTGATGTGCAAAGGCAGCGCGATTACCTCGCCGCAGGATTTGGTCGGCAAAAAAATCCTTGTGCCATTTAAAAACGACATGCCCGACATCGTGCTGCAAGCTTTGTTGAAAAAACTGAAAATCGACGCACACAAAGTCGGCATCACTTACACTGCCACACCGCCCGAAGCAGTCGGACTGTTTTTGAGCAAGGACTACCACGCCGCCATCCTGCCAGAACCGATGGCAACCGCCAGCCTACTGAAAGGCAAAACCATGGGGGTAAACGTCGTGCGCGGCTTTGACTTGGTGAAAGCATGGGGACAGGCGTTTGACACCAAACCGCTGATTCCGATGGCAGGCATCATCGCCAACGAAGAATATTTCCACGCGCACAAAGCGCAGTTCGACCTCTTCCATCAGGATTTGAAAAACGCGCTCAACTGGATACTCGCCAACCGCCAAAGCGCCGCGAAAATCGGCAAAAACTACCTCCCCGCCCCCGAACCCGCCCTAGTCATGGGCTTGGACGGCGCGCGGCTGACGGTAACCAAAGGCAGCGAAGTGAAAAACGAGATTTTGAAGTTTTACGAAATCCTAATGCAGTTCAACCCAAAACTTTTAGGCGGCAAGCTGCCGGATAACGGGTTCTTCTTGGCTTAAAATGGGAGAGAGGCCGTCTGAAAGTGTAGAATAGTCGTGAGTATTCAATCTTCTATTTTCAGACGGCTCATCAAGGCATTAGTTAACTGAATAGCTTAGGAAAAATTTTAATACACAAAATAAAGTTTAGAAAATATGTAACGATTACCTTGATAAATATATTCTAAAAACATACATAATGTTATAATTTAATTTTATAAAACCCAAGGAAAATAATGAGTAACTTTAAAAACAAAATTGAAGCACATCATAGAAATGTATTTGATGTATTAAATGAACAAAAATATACAGTAGATTTTTTTCAGCGTGAATACAGTTGGGAAAAAAAACATATTGAAGCATTAGTTACTGATTTAACGTCTACTTTTCTTACAGAATATACATCTGGAGATAAACGAGAGGAAGGAGAAAAATATAATAACTATTATCTTGGTCCATTTGTAGTAAGTTTAAAAGATGGAAAACGCAGTATTATTGATGGGCAGCAGCGTCTAACTTCACTTACTTTATTTTTAATTTATCTCAATAATTTACAAAAAGAATTGAATCAATCAGAAAAGATCGAATCAATGATTTTTTCAGAACTTCGTGGAAATAAGTCTTTTAATATTACAGTAGAAGAAAGAGTTACCTGCCTTGAAGCATTATTTAATCATGGTGAATATAATCCACATGAAGATGATGATGAATCAACAATAAACATGGCAAAGCGTTATCAGGATATAGTGGAGGCATTTCCCGAAGAGTTAAAAAATGAAGCTTTTCCATTCTTTATAGATTGGCTAAAGTATAACGTTATTATGGTAGAAATTATTGCATATTCAGATGAAAATGCTTATACCATTTTTGAAACCATGAATGATCGAGGATTAAATCTTACACCATCTGAGATGTTGAAAGGATTTATTTTATCTAGATTTAAAAATTCTGATAAACGAAAGCTATCTAATGAGCAATGGAAGAAAGCGATGATAGACCTTAAATCCTTTGAAAGGGATGAAGAACAGAGATTTTTCCAATCTTGGTTAAGAGCTAAGTATGCTGATAGTATTCGTTCAGGTGGAGTAGGTTCACAAAATGAGGATTTTGAAAAAATAGGGACTCGTTTTCATAGCTGGGTTAGAGATAATCTAAAGAAAATTGGGTTAGATGAGAATGATGACCAAACTTTTGAAAATTTTATTCAAAAAGATTTCAAATTCTATTTGAAATCTTATATTAAGATTCTTAATGCAGAAAAAACGCTAACCACAGGACTTGAGTATGTTTATTATATAAATCAATGGGGTATTGCTCCAACATTAAGTTTTCCATTAATGCTTTCTCCATTAAATCTTTCCGATAGTGAAGAAATAGTTTGTAGGAAAATAAATATAGTTGCACGTTATATTGAAACATTTGTTGTAAAACGCTCCATTAACTTTAGGAAATTTTCAGCAAATTCAATTCGTTATACCATGTATCTTTTAGTTAAAGATATTAGAGGAAAAAATATTGATGAACTGAAAGCCATACTCTCTAAGAAACTTTCTGAAATGCAAGAATCATTTAATGGGATGGCTGACTTCCGACTTCATGGACAAAATTATAGATTCGTAAAATTTTTACTTTCTCGTATTACTGCTTGGGTTGAACAGAAAGCGGGAATAAATACGAATTTTGTAAGTTATTTCCAGCCAGAGTCAGGAAAACCTTTTGAAGTAGAGCATATTTGGGCTGATAAATTTTTAGATCATACTGATGAGTTTAAGCAAGAACATGAGTTCAAACAATACCGAAATAAAATTGGTGATTTGGTATTATTACCAAGGGGTATAAATCAATCTTATGGGGATTTACCATATGAAAAAAAACATACTCACTATATAAAAGAAAATTTATTGGTAAAATCACTTTGTCCGTTGGCATATGAGAAAAATCCTAATTTCATCAATCCAACAAATGAATTAAATTTACCATTTCGAGCTCATACCGAATTTAAAAAGAAAGATATTGATGAAAGACAAAAACTTTATCAAGCTATTTGTGAGCAAATTTGGGATCATGAATTAAAAAACTAGAAATCATAAAAATTGCTAAATTCAAAAAGTAAGTATAGGTTGGGTTACGGTGTTCCATCTAACCCAATCACCATTTTTTCAGATGATCTACCGTCCCCAAACCATCCCCTTCAACCAACACTCAAACCATGATTAAAACCGACAAAATACGCAAACCGCAGCCTGCGGTGTTTTACATCATCGACTACCTTTGGAGCGGCTTTGCCGGTTTGAGCGTGGCGATGGTGGTAGTGGCGTTGTGGGCGTGGGGCAGTGCCGTGTTCGGCGAGTTTATGCTGCCTGCGCCGGTGGAGGTGTTTCAAAAGTCTTTAGATTTATTGAAACATTTTCAGGAAAACGAAATCGGGATTTCGCTGTGGCGTTCTGTGGTGGGCATTTCGGTTGCTTTGGTAGCAGGACTAGCGGCGGGGCTGGTGGCGGGCAGTTTTAAGACGGCGATGGCGTTGCTTAAGCCTGTGATTACGGTTTTGTTGGCGATGCCGCCGATTATTTGGGTGGTGATGGCGTTGTTTTGGTTCGGTTTCGGCAATCCGAGCGTGCTGTTTACCATCATTGTCTTGGTTGCGCCGCTGACGTTTGCGAGTGCGGCAGTCGGAATGGCGAGCGTGAACAAGCAGCATGAGGAGTTGTTTGACGCTTATAAATTAGGCCGTCTGAAAAAAATCCGTTATCTGTATATCCCGCACCTGACGGGCTATGTGATTTCCAGCATCGGCGTGGCGGTGGCGATGGGGGTGAAGGTAGTGATTATGGCGGAACTCTTGGGCGCGAGCGAAGGCGTGGGCGCGCGTATTGCGGACGCGAGGGCGATGCTGGAGACTTCGACGGTGATGGCTTATGTGGTGTTGGTTATCGTGTTTGTGTCGCTGTTTGAATACCTGATTACCAAGCCTTTGGAAATTTTGTTTATGCCGTGGAGAAGATGATGCTCCGTCTTGAAAACGTGCGTTTTGAAATTCTCCGTGACCCCATCGTGCGCGATTTCAGTTTGAATCTGCAACATGGCGAAGTAAAAGCTTTATTCGGGCCGAGCGGCTGCGGCAAGACGACGGTTTTGCGATTGATTGCCGGTTTGGAAACGCCAAAATCGGGCACGATACGCAATACTTTCCGCAAAACGGGTTTTCTGTTTCAGGAAAATCGCCTGCCTGAAAACTTGACCGCGATGCAGAATATCGCGATTTTTATGGACAAACCCGATGAAGGCGAAATCATCGCACTGGCGGCGAAAGTCGGGCTGACTGCGGGCGATTTGAACAAATATCCGACCGAGTTGTCCGGCGGCATGGCGAAACGGGTGGCGTTTTTGCGCCTGCTGCTGTGCGGCTGCGACCTAGCCTTGCTGGACGAGCCGTTTGTCGGTTTGGACCGCGATTTGCGCGATATTTTGGTTGCCATGCTGGTGGAAAAAATCGAGCGGCAGGGCATGGCGTGTATGCTGGTAACGCACGACCGCTTTGAAGCCGCGCGCCTAAGCCATGAAATCATGCTGCTTTCCGCTAAGGGCATGAACGTGCAAAACGTAATTACCCTGCCCTCGCCGCTGTCCGAACGCGATTCTGCTTTTGAAGAAGCAGTGGTGGCAAGGGAGTTTCAGGGGATTCATTATTATGAATAATACGGGCATTTGAGTATCTGACGAACCTTGCGGTTCGTTTCCCTAACCCTCTCCCACGGGGCGAGGGCCAGGGAGAGGGTAAGCAAGCCGTAGGCTTGCCTCTTTAGCGAAAGATACGAATCTGTTATCCGAACGCGATTCGGTTTTTGAAAAAGCCGTGGTACCAAGGAGGCAGGGGATTCATTATGAGGTGCTTTATGTTTTCGACTGTGATTACTGCTGCTGTTTTATATATTGCTACAGCAGTAGATTTGTTGGTAATACTATTAATATTTTTTGCTAGAGCAAATACTAGAAAAGAATATCGAGATATTTATATCGGACAATATTTAGGTTCTGTAATTTTAATATTAGTTAGTTTATTTCTAGCTTTTGTTTTGAATTATGTTCCGGAAAAATGGGTGTTGGGTTTATTAGGTTTAATACCGATTTACTTAGGTATTAAAGTTGCTATTTACGACGATTGTGAGGGCGAAAAAAGAGCTAAAAAAGAATTGGATGAAAAAGGGTTGTCAAAATTAGTCGGTATTGTTGCTTTGGTTACAGTTGCTAGTTGTGGTGCAGATAATATTGGACTTTTTGTTCCTTACTTTGTGACTTTAGATCTTGTCGACTTATTAGTTACTCTTCTTGTATTTTTAATATTGATTTTTGTTTTAGTATATACAGCACAAAGATTGGCTAATATTTCAGGTGTTGGTGAAATTGTAGAGAAGTTTAGTCGTTGGATAATGGCTGTTATTTATATTGGTTTAGGGTTATTTATTATTATTGAAAATAATACAATTCGAACAATAATATCAATAATATGAATGATACGGGCATTTGAGTATCTGACAAACCTTGCGGTTCGTTGCCCTCTCCCTAACCCACAGGGAGAGGGTTAGAGAGAGGGCAAGCAGGCCACAGGCTTGCCTCTTTGGCAAAAGATACGGCCCTGTCCACCCAATAAACCCATATCCGAAAGCATCTTCATGCAGAATCAAGCCAAGCCATGAATAAATTTTTCACCCACCCCATGCGGCCGTTTTTCGTCGGCGCAGCGGTGCTTGCCATACTCGGCGCGGTGGTCTTTTTCATCAGCCCCGGAGCCGTCATTTTGCACCGCCAAATCTTCTTGGAACTCATGCTGCCTGCGGCATATGGTGGTTTTTTGACTGCCGCCATGCTCGAATGGACGGGCTATCAAGGCAGTCTGAAACCTGTCGCTACTTTGATGGCGGCATTGTTGCTTGCCGCATCCATCCTGCTGCCGTTTGCGCCGCAACCTGCCTCGTTTTTCGTTGCTGCCTATTGGCTGGTGTTGCTGCTGTTTTGCGCCTGGCTGATTTGGCTCGACCGCAACACTGACAACTTCGCCCTGTTAATGCTGCTTGCCGCGTTTACCGTTTTTCAGACGGCCTATGCCGCGACTGGCGATTTAAACCTGTTGCGCGCGCAAGTGCATCTGAACATGGCAGCGGTGATGTTCGTATCCGTCCGCGTCAGCGTCCTTCTGGGTGCGGAAGCTCTTAAAGAATGTCGTCTGAAAGACCCCGTATTCATCCCCAACGTCGTCTATAAAAACATCGCCATTACCTTCCTGCTGCTGCACGCCGCCGCCGAACTTTGGCTGCCCGCGCAAACCGCCGGTTTTACCGCGCTTGCCGTCGGCTTCATTCTGCTCGCCAAGCTGCGTGAGCTTCACCATCACGAACTCCTGCACAAACACTACGTCCGCACTTATTACCTGCTCCAGCTTTTTGCCGCTGCAGGCTATCTGTGGACAGGCACGGCGAAACTGCAAAACCTGCCCGCCTCCACGCCCCTGCATCTGATTACACTCGGCGGCATGATGGGCGGCGTGATGATGGTGTGGCTGACCGCCGGATTATGGCACAGCGGTTTTACCAAACTCGACTACCCAAAACTCTGCCGCATTGCCGTTCCCCTGCTCTTTATGGCCGCCGTCTCGCGCACCTTTTTAATGAACGTGAACCCGATATTTTTCATTACCATCCCCGCGATTCTGACCATCGTCGTATTCGTACTGTATCTTTTCACATTTGTACCGATATTTCGGGAAAATGCGTTTACGGATGATCCGGAATAAAACAAAAGGCCGTCTGAAAGTTTCAGACGACCTTAGCTTTAAATAAATGCTTTATTTGTTGGCGTTCAAATAAAGATTAATCAGACGTGTAGTCGAGCTGTCGTGTTTTTGCACTTCAGTCTCGCCGTTCAATTCGGCAAGAATGGTTTTAGCCAGTTGTTTGCCGAGTTCTACGCCCCATTGGTCAAAGCTGTTGATGCCCCAAATAATGCCTTGAACGAAGGTTTTGTGTTCGTACATGGCAATCAGGCTACCCATATTGCGCGGGTTGATTTTGTCCATGAGGATGAGGTTGGTCGGGCGGTTGCCTGAGAAGGTTTTGTGCGGAACCAGCTCTTCGATGCGCTCTGCTTCCATGCCTTGGGCTTTGAGTTCGGCGCGGACTTCGTCTGGGGTTTTGCCGCGCATAAAGGCTTCGGCTTGGGCAAAGACGTTGGCCAACAGGATTTCGTGATGGCCTTGCAAATTGCTGCGTTTTTCAAGCGAGGCGATGAGGTCAATCGGCGTGATGTGCGTACCTTGGTGCAGCAGCTGGAAGAATGCGTGCTGGCCGTTGATACCGGTTTCGCCCCAAATAATCGGGGAAGTTTCGTAACCGACCGGTTTGCCGTCAAGGGTCACTTGTTTGCCGTTGCTCTCCATATCGAGCTGCTGGATGAATTTGGGCAGGCGGTGGAGGTGTTGGTCGTAAGGGGCGATGACGTGGCTGCCGCCGCCGTAGTAGTTGATGTACCAGATGCCGATGAGGGCAAGGATGACGGGCATGTTGCGCTCTAGCGGCGTATTGATGAAGTGTTGGTCCATCAGGTGCGCGCCGTTGAGCATTTCGATGAAGTTCTCTTCGCCGAGATACAGCATAATCGGCAGGCCGATAGCTGACCAAAGACTGTATCGTCCGCCGACCCAGTCCCAAAATTCAAACATATTGGCGGTATCGATACCGAATTCGGCTACGGCTTTTTGGTTGGTCGATACAGCAACGAAGTGTTTGGCCACGGCGCTTTCATCGCCTGCATGATCCAAGAACCATTTACGCGCGGTCAGGGCGTTGGTCAGGGTTTCTTGGGTGGTGAAGGTTTTGGAGGCGATGATGAAGAGGGTGGTCTCGGGGTGGACTTTGGACAATACGTCGCGCAGTTGGGAGCCGTCCACGTTGGAGACGAAGTGCATGTTCAAACGCGGATGGCCGAATTGTTTGAGCGCGGTACACATCATCAGCGGACCGAGGTCGGAGCCGCCGATACCGATGTTGACGACGTCGGTGATGACTTGGTTGGTATAGCCCAACCAGCTGCCACTGCGGACTTCGTGTGCAAATTCGCCCATGCGTTGCAGGACATGGTTGACTTTAGGCATCACATCTTCGCCGTCTACGACGATGGGGGCGTTGGTGCGGTTACGCAGGGCGACGTGGAGAACGGCGCGGTTTTCCGTTGTATTGATTTTTTCACCGTGGAACATTTGCTGCATCCGTTCCGGTACGCCTGCTTCACGCGCCAGCTCGAACAACAGTGCCATGGTTTCATCGTTGATACGGTTTTTGGAATAATCCAGTGTCAGGCCGCCGACTTGCAGCCAGTAACGCTCGGCACGTTCGGGATCTTGATCGAACATTTCGCGCATGTGTTGTTCTTTGGTTTCGTCAAAATGTATCCATAATTTTGACCAAGCCGGTAAATCGTGAAGGTGTTTCATCGGATGCTCTCCTGGATAGTGGACAGTTTTGTTGAGAAAACGGCCGTGAGGTCGTCTGAAACGGGAACGGGATGGTTTCCGTTTTTTGAGGTTTCAGACGGCCTGGATATGGGACGAGGCCGTCTGAAAATGTCAGTGAAGAATCAATCTTTATCGTATTCGATGTGTTTGTTGTGTATGCTTTTCTTACTTTTTTGCAGTTGCGTGCTGGCGGTATCGCCCAAGCGTAAGGCCAAGCCGATGGCAAGAATGTCGATAACGGCCAATTGCAGAAGACGGGACACCATAGGCGTATAAAGCTCGGCATTTTCCTGAGTGGCAATGCTCAATACGCAATCGGCCATTTGGGCCAACGGCGAATCATTGCGGGTCAGTGCGATAACGGATGCGCCGTTTTCTTTGGCGATACTGGCCGCGTCCAGCAATTCGATAGACGAGCCGGTATTGGAAATCGCCACCAGCACATCCTGCTCGGTCAATACGGAAGCCGCCATCAGCTGGGTATGCGTATCGACATAAGCAACAGTGGACATGCCGAAGCGGAAAAATTTGTGTTGCGCGTCTTGGGCTACGATGCCGGAGTTGCCGACACCATAAAACTCAACGCGTCGCGCGTGCATCAGAATGGCAATCGCGTTTTCCAGCTCGGATTCTTTCAGGAAGCGGCGCTCGCCCAAGAGGGAGGCTGCGGCATTGCCCAATACTTTTTCAACCACGCTGCCCATGTTGTCATCGGCGTTTAATTCTTCATGAACGTAAGGCATGCCTTCGTGGCCGATGCTGGCAGACAAAGCAAGTTTGAACTCAGGCAAGCCTTTGTAACCCAGGCTGCGGCAGAAACGGATTACTGTCGGCTGACTGACGGACGCACGCTCGGCAATTTCCGCCACAGCGGCATGAACGAACCATTTCGGCTCGGCCAGCGCAGATTCAGCAACTTTGCGTTCTGCGCCGGAGAGGTTGGACAATGATTCGCTGATTTTGCTTAACATATACTCTACCCTTTGATTTTTTGACGTTCAGGACAAGGGTTTTCTCCACCCCTGCCCTGCACCGCCGTTTGTGTGTTTAAACGTTATTTAAATGATTGTCTAATGCCGCCGCTGCGCCGACGATGCCCGGAAACTCGCTCAATACGACATACACGGGAATAGCGGCAAGATAAGCCTCAAAGCGACCTTTATTTTCAAAGCGGCTGCGGAACGGGGACGTTTTAAAGTAATCCAACACGCGCGGGATAATGCCGCCGCACAAATACACGCCGCCGCGCGCACCCAATGACAAAGCCAAATTGGAAGCAACCGTACCCAGCATGGCGCAGAAAATATCCAAAGTCTGACGGCAAAGCGGAGAAGTCCCGCTCAATGCCTTATCGGTAATTTCAGACGGCTTCAGACGGTATTGCTTGATGTTGTCGCGTTTGGCCAATGCCTCGTAAATCAGGCTCAAACCTGCGCCGCTCAAGAAACGCTCGGCAGAAACATGACCGTATTTGTTTTTAGCGTATTGCCAAATCAACACTTCCATATCGTCAAACGGCGGAAAACTGGTATGGCCGCCCTCGCCTGACAAAGCCACCCAGCCTGCGGCGCTGTGCACCAAACCGCTGACACCCAAACCTGTACCCGGGCCGATAACGGCTTTAGGCGCAAATTCGATGGGCTTTTGCCCGCCGATTTGTACCAGGTCTTTCTTTTCGGTTTTGGTCACTGCCAAAGCTTGGGCGGTAAAGTCGTTCAACAGAATCAAGGTTTCCAAACCCAAAGCCTGACGGGTGGTCTCGATGGAAAACGCCCAGTGGTGGTTGGTCATTTGCACCCAATCGCCCAAAATCGGATTGGCAATCGCAAAGGCGGCGTGCAAAACTTTCGGGCTGCCTGCGCGTTCCAAATAAGTTTTAGCGGCATCAACGACAGTATCGTAATCTTTGCATGGTAAAACTTCAGCCTTCTCAATCACTTGCGGGGCAGTTTCAAGCGCAAAACGGGCATTCGTACCGCCGATGTCGGCGACCAGGCGGGGATAAGCTTCAGTGTGCATAGTAGACATGGCAGTTAATTCCTTGATGATTGAGAATCAGGCTGGTCGGATATTCGGTATCGGCCCTTGCGGCAGCTTTATCAAATACTGCTTTTTTCTCTGCGCCTTGAATGGCCAAAAACACATTCGGCGTTTTGGCAATCGCACCCAAAGTCATGCTTACGCGCTCATGCGGCGCGGTAACCGGCGTGGTATGAATCAATGTCGGGTCATCGGCTTCATTGATTGCGGCCTGTAATTGAGGCGCTTGAGGGAACAACGACGCCGTATGTCCGTCTGAACCCATGCCCAACACCAGCACGTCAGGTTGCTTGTAATGTTTCAATGCGTAAGCAACAACAACTTCTGGTTGTAATTCAGTTTCAGATTTTCCGTCTTCAACAACCGGAATCCATGTGGCAACGGCCGCGTTATTTTTGAGCAGATATTCGCGCACCAGGCCCGTATTGCTGTCGGCATGCGTGGTCGGGACAATACGCTCGTCCACCAAAGTAATGCCGATGTTTTGCCAATTTAAATCTTTTTGCGACAAAGCCTCGAAAAACGCAATCGGCGAACGACCGCCGGAAACGGCCAAAACCGCATGGTCTTTCTCATTCAATGCGGTTTGCAGTGCGGCGGCAACGGCATCGGCCAAAGCTTGCGCGGCAGTTGCAGCGTTTTCTTGTTCGTGCCAAACAAACATGTTTCGTCCTTTCATGGTTTCAGACGGCCTTTTGTTGGAAAACAAGGCCGTCTGAAAGAAATATTATTGCTCTTCGTGCCACTTGTTGCCGTCGCGCGCTAACAGCACGCGCGCAGCTTCAGGACCCCAAGAATGGGCTTCGTAAGCATGTGGAGGCGTTGTATTGTTCGCCCAGTTTTCCAAAATCGGCATCACATATTCCCAAGCGGCTTCGAGTTCGTCGCGGCGGTTGAACAAAGCGAGTTTGCCGTTAATCACATCCAGCAGCAGACGCTCATAAGCCTCGGCGCGGCGGCCTTCTACGGCTTTGCCCAAATCCACGCCCAAAGACGTTACTTCCACTTTATTGCCTGCACCCGGGGTTTTCACTTGCGTGTAAAGGCGGACAGATTCGGTCGGTTGTAGCTCAATAACCAAACGATTCGGCGCGGCTTGGCTGTTGTCAAAAATATGGTTTTGCAGCGGACGGAAGTTCAACACAATTTCCGCTACTTTGCCTGCCATACGTTTGCCGGTACGCAAGTAAAAAGGTACGCCTTTCCAACGTTCGTTTTCGATTTCGGCTTTAATGGCGACATAGGTTTCAGTGAAACTGTCTTTCGGTACATCGACTTCTTCCAAATAGCCGTTCATGCCGTTTGACGCAACATATTGGCCGCGAATAACATTTTCATTGACGGATTCGATGGTCAGCGGTTTCAACGCCTTGATGACTTTCACTTTTTCATCGCGCACGGCATCGGCATCCAAGCTGGCGGGTGCTTCCATCGCAGTCATGCACAGCATTTGCATCAAGTGGTTTTGCACCATATCGCGCAATGCGCCGGTAATGTCGTAGAACTCGCCGCGCTCTTCCACGCCCAACTGCTCGGCAATGGTCAGCTGTACGCTTTCAATGTATTTGTTGTTCCACAAAGGCTCGAACATCACATTGGCAAATCGCAAGGCCAGCAGGTTTTGCAGGCTTTCTTTGCCCAAATAATGGTCGATACGGTAGATTTGTTCTTCTTTGAAATAACGGGCCACATCTGTATTGATTTGCTGGGAAGAAGCCAGGTCTGTACCCAGCGGTTTTTCCAGAACCACGCGCACGTTATCGGCATTCAAACCGATTTCGGCAAGGTTTTCACAGGCTTGTGCAAAGAATTTCGGCGCAGTTGAGAGGTAGATCACGACATTTTCAGTATTCTTGCGTGCTTTTACCAAGTCGCCCAAAGCAATGAAGTCGTCTTTCTTTGTCACATCGACTTTCAAATACTCAAGACGTTGGATAAACGATGCCCACGCTTCTTCTGAGAAGTTTTGTTTGACATGGATTTTAGAATTCGTTTCCACTTTGGCCAAAAAGCCGGCGGTATCCAATTCGCTGCGGCTTACGCCCAAAATACGACCTTCGGGATGAAGCAAACCGGCTACATGCGCCTGATACAGGCAAGGCAGAAGTTTACGCATTGCCAAATCGCCGGTCGCGCCAAACAACACCAAATCAAAATTTGTCTGTGTACTCATTGTTTCATCTCTCGTTGAGGAAGCTTGCTTCAAAACTTTTGGACTGTCATCATCTATAAAAATCGATTAGAATCAAAAGCCTTTAAGCAATAAGCAGTAAAAAACCAATCGCCTGCACCAAAATTTCAAACAAGCGAGCTAATGAGTAGTAATACTACACATGGCTACACATTTTGTCTATTCTCATTTTTACAAATTGTTTGATTTAACATAAAAGTTTGATGACTTTTGCAGCCCTTCGTTTTACGAATTGACCATACCTCGATTTAAATCAAATTTCTTACATTTAGCAAATTATTTTGTAACAAAATTACAGATTTTGTACTATAATATGCGGACGCTTCGAAGAGAAATCTTCAAATATTCAGACGGCCCTTATTATTCATTCCCACAATTCAAGGCCGTCTGAAACATACCCAATACAAAAATCAGAAACGCGCAAACAAAATCCCTATCATATCGTTTAGCCAGGAGACCGCACATGAACCCCACTCCTATTCACCCGAAACTCGCCGAAATTACCGAGCGCATCATCGAGCGCAGCCGCCCGACGCGTGAAAAATATCTGGCGAAAATCCGCAGCGCCAAACAGATGGGACGCTTAGAGCGCAACCAGCTCGGCTGCAGCAACTTGGCACACGGCTACGCCTCCATGCCCAAAAGCATCAAAATCGAAATGCTTCAGGAAACCGTCCCAAACTTAGGCATCATCACTGCCTACAACGACATGGTTTCCGCACACCAGCCGTTTAAAGACTTCCCCGACCAAATCAAAGACGAAGCACAAAAAAACGGTGCGACCGCCCAAGTTGCCGGCGGCACGCCCGCCATGTGCGACGGCATCACGCAAGGCTACGCCGGCATGGAATTGTCGCTGTTTTCCCGCGACGTGATTGCTATGAGTACCGCCATCGGTCTGTCGCACCAAATGTTTGACGGCGGCCTGTTTATGGGCGTATGCGACAAAATTGTTCCCGGCCTGATGATCGGCGCTTTGTCTTTCGGCCATATTCCGGGCATCTTCGTCCCGGCAGGCCCGATGTCCAGCGGTATCGGCAATAAGGAAAAAGCCCGTACCCGCCAGCTTTTTGCCGAAGGCAAAGTCGGCCGTGATGCCTTGCTTGAAAGCGAAATGGGTTCCTACCACAGCCCGGGTACTTGTACCTTCTACGGCACCGCCAACTCCAACCAAATGATGATGGAAATGATGGGCGTACACCTGCCTGCCGCCGCCTTCGTCCACCCTTACACCGACCTGCGCGAAGCCCTGACCCGCTACGCTGCCGGACACCTCGCGCGCGGCATTAAAAACGGTACCATCAAACCATTGGGCGAAATGTTAACCGAAAAATCCTTCATCAACGCCCTGATTGGTCTGATGGCGACCGGCGGCTCGACCAACCACACCATGCACCTCGTCGCCATGGCGCGTGCCGCAGGCGTGATTTTGAACTGGGACGACTTTGATGAAATTTCCTCCATCATCCCGTTGCTGATCCGCGTGTACCCCAACGGCAAAGCCGACGTGAACCACTTTACCGCTGCCGGTGGCCTGCCTTTCGTTATCCGAGAATTGCTGGACGCAGGCCTGTTGCACGACGATGTCGATACCGTCGTCGGACACGGTATGCGCCACTACACCAAAGAGCCTTTCCTCATCGACGGCAAACTCGAATGGCGCGAAGCCCCCGAAACCAGCGGCAACGACGACATCCTGCGCAAAGCTGACAATCCGTTCTCCCCGGACGGTGGCCTGCGCCTGATGAAAGGCAACATCGGTCGCGGCGTGATTAAAGTGTCCGCCGTGCGCGAAGGCTGCCGCATCATCGAAGCGCCCGCCATCGTGTTCAACGACCAACGCGAAGTATTGGCGGCATTTGAACGCGGCGAGTTGGAACGCGATTTTGTGTGTGTTGTCCGCTACCAAGGCCCGCGCGCCAACGGTATGCCCGAGCTGCACAAACTGACCCCGCCTTTGGGCATTCTGCAAGACCGCGGCTTCAAAGTGGCGCTGCTGACCGACGGCCGCATGTCCGGCGCATCCGGCAAAGTGCCCGCGTCCATCCACATGACACCCGAAGCCCTGATGGGCGGCAACATCGCCAAAATCCGTACCGGCGACCTGATCCGCTTCGACTCCGTTACCGGCGAACTCAACGTCCTGATTGATGAAGCCGAATGGAACGCCCGCGAAGTCGAACACATCGACTTGAGCGCAAACCAACAAGGCTGCGGCCGCGAACTCTTCGCCAACTTCCGCAGCATGACCAGCAGCGCAGAAACCGGTGCCATGAGCTTCGGCGGCGAATTTGCCTGATGTCCGTTTCAGACGGCCTTCGTGAATAGAAGGTCGTCTGAAAAATTATAAAAGCTGTTTAAACGGAGCAGACATAGCGTGAGCTTTGCCCTCGAATAAACAACTTCCCCCATTTTTCAAAAATGGCCGTCTGAAAACTTAGCCTCTTCCTGTTTGACCTCAACAAAAATGCCCCTATCCCACTTGGAGAACTGAAATGTCCAAACTGACCCCACGCGAAATCCTGACCGCCGGCGCAGTTGTGCCTGTGATGGCGATTGACGACTTAAGCACCGCTGTCGATTTGTCCCACGCCCTTGTCGAAGGCGGCATCCCCACCCTCGAAATCACCCTGCGCACCCCCGTCGGCCTCGACGCCATCCGCCTAATTGCCAAAGAAGTGCCCAACGCCATCGTCGGCGCAGGTACGGTTACCAACCCTGAGCAACTCAAAGCCGTCGAAGACGCAGGTGCGGTTTTCGCCATCAGCCCGGGTCTGCACGAATCCCTCGCCAAAGCAAGCCACAACAGCGGCATCCCCCTGATTCCCGGCGTTGCCACTCCGGGCGAAGTCCAACTGGCTTTGGAGCACGGCATCGACACCCTCAAACTCTTCCCCGCCGAAGTCGTCGGTGGAAAAGCCATGCTCAAAGCCCTGTACGGCCCTTACGCCGACGTGCGCTTCTGCCCGACCGGCGGCATCAGCCTGGCAACTGCACCCGAGTACTTGGCGCTGCCTAATGTCTTGTGCGTCGGCGGCTCATGGCTGACTCCGAAAGAAGCCATCAAAAACAAAGACTGGGATACCATCACCCGTCTAGCTCGCGAAGCTGCCGCTTTGAAACCAAAAGCCTAATAAGGTTATAGGTTAAAAAAGAAAAGGCCGTCTGAATATGATTTCAGACGGCCTTTTTATATCAATTAAGCCAACACTTTCCGTGCCGCCTCCACACCCCAATACAAAGCCTCTTCAAATACCGAATAGCCGCTTAAGTCACTGTGTGCAAACAATAATCCAGTATTTCGGTTTCTGATTTTTAATAAAGCCTCATCGCTTAAATAGCCGGGTTTCGGCACGCTCATGCCATGCCCGCGGACGGTAATGTCAACATGGGAAACATGCCGCCAAAAGCCTTCGCCGTAAACGGTAAGCAGATCTTGTGCGGCAAGCCGGAGCAGCTCTTCGTCGCTTGCTTCAAGCAATTTGCGGCGGACGGCTTGCGGCGTATCGTGGTTGAGCGCGGCGTAGGCGGTAAAAATCGTGCGTTCGGGACGGGCAACCCGGATAAGCTGGTTGGTCGCAACAACATAGCCCAGCCCTTGGCTGCCGTAAACCACATTGTCCCACGCAAGTTCGCTGTTGTTTTTTTCTTTCGGGAAGCTGTGCAGTTCAAAATTAGAAACCAGCCATGGCGCGTATTCGGGAATATCCAGACCAAATTTTTCAGGAGATTCAATAATGCGGGCGGCAACCATCAGCGGCATGGCGGAGATAAGGTGTTGCGCGGTGACGGCAACGGTTTCCCCTTTTGCATTATCACGCAACCACACTTCAATCCGGCCGTCTGAAAGCGGTTTGATTTTGACGGCAGAAGCATTAACCGAAGCAGGTTTCTCCAAACGGATACGGTTTTCAGACTGCCATTGCCAGCCTTCCTGCAAACCGGCATGACGACGCAGGTTTTCAGAAAGATGTGCCAAACCTTCGGGCCAAGTGAGGACGGTTTCCGCGCTGTTGCGGGCGGCAAAATAATGCAGTCCGGCAAAGGCGGATACTTGCGCTATGCCTTGTCCGTAATCGTCGCGGCAACAATAATCGAGATACCACAAAAGCTCGGGCGAGTTATAACCTTCCTGCTCAAGCCATTTTTTAAACGTCAAGCTATCAAGTTTGCGCCATGTTTCATCTACCGATGATAACGCAATCGGAATGGCAAAAATTTTCTTACCGTCATTGCCGTAAGCCTGTTTCAGACGGCCGATTAAATCAAAAAACCGTTTAGAATCCGCATCTTCTTTCGGCAATAAATGTTCCACCCATTTATCCTGATACAAGAGGCGCGATTCGGGCGCATAGACCAAATCGGTTTCCCTAAAGCTGCCGTCCGACTGCAAAATACCGAAATCCGCCAACATCTCGCGCACATACACGCTTTCTTTCGACGGCAAAGCCAAATAATGCGCACCGCTCGGCGCTTTCAGGCCGTCTGAAGACGTATAGGCGGCATTGTTGCCATTGCGTTCAAACCCTTCTGCCAACAATACATCGCGGTGATTATGCTTCGCCAAATACCACAACGCCCCCAACCCAGCCGCACCGCCGCCAAGTATCAGCGTATTGCATTCATAACGACGGGTCGGCGGACTAAGCAATTTCCCGTCGCGCAACAAATGCCCCAACGGCAAACCGACACGGTTAATAGAAACCGGCGGTTTACGGTTGAGGTATTGGTAAGTTTGCCAAGAAAAAGCAGAGGCAGCGCCAAGCGCGGCAGTGTAACTGAGAAATTGACGGCGGGTTAGCATGTTTTATAAAAAGGTCGTCTGAAAAAATAAAAATGAAACGGTACAACGAGGTTAAACAGATCTCACGTTATTTATGCCCTGCCGAATAACCATGATAGGAGCTGCCGGAATGCGATGAGTCGCTGTCTTCCGCTTTGACATAGTTGAACAAGACGGTAAGGAAAATGATGAAAGCAAAGAAAATAATCGTCCCCACCCGTTCTTCTTCGTAATCACGATCGTTTTTATATCTGTCAGAAATCCATATCCATACCAACGCACACAGACTGACCACTATGCCGACAGGGCTACGTAGGTGCGGCGACAGCCAGGCCGGAAGGTTGACGATGATAAGAATCAGCATAGCAATGATACGGGCTACATTATCTCTACTCCCAACATTTCTATTGTCGCCCTTCAGCCAGTAAGAGAGCATCTCCTTAGTATCAAAAGACAGGCCGAATGCCTTTCTCATTTGACGGTAAGACACAGGACTGCTTTTACTCCAGACAATTTCATCCTTGCTCTGCTCGGAACACAGAATGACATTCCTGCCATAACTTTTCTTGCCGCTATATTCCTTATAATGAAGCAAATCGCCTTGTTTGACTTTCCAATAAAAAGCGCCAGCCGCTGCCTCGACCCGCCCGCGGTAATGATCAATCAACATTTCACCGGCAGGATTGCCACTTGAATCAAAGTCCGGCCATGTGTGTAAGGTTTTTGACAGCCGCCAGCGTTTTCCAGACTCAATTAGCCAGGCAAACCCTCGTTGCGTGTTATAAAGCAGATATTCCGTCCAGTATTCGGACTGATTTTGGTTATAGGACGATATTTCGGCAAATCTTACAGCCCCGATAATCAGATATTCTGTATCGTTCAGACGGCCTTTCGTACCAATGGAAAGCGTAAACAGGTTTTCTTGTTCTTTCCTTTGGGCATTTGCCTTCATCAACGCAACAGTATCTTTTGTCGTGTTCAAACTGCTGCCGCAAGACTGACACAAAAGGAAAGAAGTAACACCACTTGGCCAATGGACAGGAGCGCCGCAATGAGGGCAGTTTTCAGAAAGAATCTCTCCTTTCAGACGGCCTGCACTTTCACGGATTTCATCATCACTACGCTTATTTTCCAGCTTCAAACTGTCCAAACTGACTATGCGTCCGAAGTAGGAGTCCATTGGAAAAGTCGAATAATCCAAGGTCAAAAACAAATTGCCCCGCCGCCAGTCGCAAACCTCGCCTGTCGCTTGATTCCCAGATAAGTTGAACGGCAACTCGCCTTGCGCATCGGTATTACGGTAATGTATGGTGCGGACGTCTGACGCAATAAAGGTTTGGCCATTAAAGATCAACGAACTGGAACCGGCTTTCACCGACTTAAAATTTTTCGGCCCCCGTCTCCTCTTCTGGGCAAGCAAACATGTCATCGCATATAAATCGCCAACCTCGGAAAGCCAGCCGGTCTGCCCGTCATCAAACAAGACATACCATTCATTCCATGCGCCGACATCGTAATGCACCTGCAATCGCCCAATCAGCGTAAATTTCCGATCATCAAAAACGCCTCTCGTTCCAATCTGCAACGGACTAAAATCCTCCAGCAACGCAGAATCACGCCCTGAATTGGCAACAAAATATCCGCTCCTCCCATTACCGCTTCTAGCAACCAGCATACTGTGGCAATGGCCACACACCAGCGTCACGGCGGTAGCGGAATACGCCTCCACAGGCGCACCACAGCTTGGGCAATCGGTTTTAAAAAAAGGCGTTTTTTCCATATAACGTCAATATTTCAGTTTAATCAGCATAAGGTTTAAGGCCGTCTGAAAACGGATTGAATATGCTTTCAGACGGCCTGTCTTTTAATAAAGAATAAGTTAAATCTTTTTTCTTGATTGTTCTGCCATATGATGAACTTTGTTTTCTTTAACTAAAGCCAAGTTTACTAATCGGCAAAAAATTGTACATCTCTCTCTTTTACCCATCCGGCCGGGCAAACGCCTTTTGCGACAATAAGCAACTGACCTTCATCATCAACATGAGTGGAAAGACGACATTTTTTGCCTTTGGGCGGTTTGATTTTCCATTCAGTCGGGAAATCGGTAGGTTTGGTGCAGTTGTCAGGTAGGCTCATATCATGGCAACTGATTTGGTTTTCTTTGATTGCCAAAGGTACTTTTTTTACTTTTATCCAAGAGTATCCTTCTTCGGTATTTTTGCTGTCATTACCGACAACGCAAAGGTATTGCATATAGTGCAATTGAGCGATTGAAGATGCCTTATCGTCCGGTTGAGCTTGCAGGGATGCGCCTTGGTTATTACTGACATAAACTTGATTACGGCAATACTCGGTACGATCATGTGTTAATTTTTTTGCTTCGGCACTTTCCACTCCAAGCAAAAACAAACCTGCAAGCAAGTAAATAACCAATGGCAAACTTCTGTTTCTCTTCCAATCTTTTATTTTAAGCATTTTGTTTAAAAGCCTTTTTATACAAAATTTGTTATCTAATTTACTATCAGCCGATTTTTTCAGACGGTCTTATAGATTTTATTGTTCAACCAATGGTTGTATATCGTCCAGTATTCCTTCGCCACGTTGCGCAACCGTCCAAACCGCCCTTTCTGCCGCCAACTCCCTGCACAACACTTCCTTCACTTTTTCCAATTTCATACCGCCGCAGATAAATGCATCTATAGCGGCAAAACGGTGTTCCGGCCAAGTGTGGATGCTGATATGGGACTCGGCAAGCAGCAAAACGCCGGTTACGCCGCCTGCGCCGCCGAAGGTGTGAAAATGTTCGGTCAATATGGTGGCTTCTGCGGCCTGTGCAGCAGCTACCAAAGCGGTTTTCAGACAGCCTTCATCTTTTAAGATGGCTTCATCGCAGCCATATAAGTCCAATAGGCCATGATTACCGGGTGCATGGGTCATTTATGTCCTCCGGAATAACCGCTGCCGCCGTAATAGCCGCCGGAGTGCATACGCGAGCCGTCGGAGTCGGAAGAGCCATAGCTGATGATCATGGAGATGACGATGATGATGGTGCTGAAAATGATGTAAGTGATTCTTGACATATTAATCCTCGTCCTCGTCTTTTTTACCCATGCTCCACAACAACCAGCATCCTACAAAGATGACGGTAAGTGCGGCAGAACTGTCGCCGGTCAAAAGCGCAGGGAGGTTGACGACAACCAAGATGGAGGTCATTATGATTCTTAATGATTTATCAATGCCGTCCGCCGCCATGTTTGCAGTGTAATGCGGAGCTTGGCTGGTCAAATTAAACGCATCTGCAATCTCCCGATAAGCAATTGGGGCACTTCTAGTCCATGCCATTTCGTGACTGTTTAGTTCGGAGCCAAGCTTACGGCTTTGTCCGTCTCGGTAATCGCTGTAATAGTTCAAATCACCGTTTCGGACACGCCAATAAAACGCCCCGCTGGCAACCTTAACCTGTCCGCCATAGTCATAAAGTTTGCCATAGCCTTGCGGTTGGCGGTTGCGGTCGAGGCGCGGCCAATCGTTCAAGGTTTCGGAAATATTCCAACCTTCATCAGATTCAACCAACCATAAGAAACCCTGTGTAGGGTTGTAAAGCAGATACTCCGACCATTGCCCTTCGGGCGTGAGCGTACGGTTGAGGCCGCTGAACAGGTTTTCGAATGTTTCCTGTGCGTCGGTTTCGGCGTATCTGACCGCGCCCATAACGTAAAATTCGCGATTTTTCAGACGGCCTTGTCTGCCGACAGGCAGGGTAAACAGGCTTTGCTGCGCCGTTCGCATGGCGTTGGCGGTAATGAGTTCGGCTTTGTCTTTGCCGATTGCCAATTCGCTGCCGCAGCTTGGGCAGTTGAGATGGGCGGTGAGGCCGTTGACCCAGTGGACGGACGAGCCGCAGTTGGGACAGTTTTCTGAGGAAATACTGCCTTTCAGACGGCCTGCGCTTTCTTTGATTTCGTCTTCGCTGCGGGTGTTTTCCAGCTTCAAATCATCTAGGTTTACCATCCGCCCGAAGAAGGCTTCAGGTGTTTCGCTGCTGTAATCGAGCGTGATGAAAAGGTTTTCGCAACGCCAGTCGGAAACCCGATTTTCTGCATCCTCTTTCAAAACAAACGGCAACTCACCCTGCGCGGCCGCATGTTTCAAGCTGATGTTGCGGACATCGGAGGCAATATAGCGTTTATCTTGAAAAATCAGCTCGCTAAACCCGGCTCGCGTGTCTTCAAATCTCGGCGGATTATCGATTTCGACCGGCATGGTCATCACATACAAATCGCCCGCCTCAGAAAGCCAACCGGCCCTGCCGTCGTCAAACAGCGCATACCATTCATTCCACGCACCATCGTCGTATTGCACCTGAAGCCGTCCGACCAAGGTAAAGCGTTGTGCGACAAATGTGCCGCTGGTTCCGATTTGCAGCGGACTAAAATCTTCCAGCAACGCGGAATCGCGGCCGGAGTCGACAACGCCGTTATCTTGCCGCACCAGCATGCTGTTGCAATAGCCGCACACCAGCGTCACGGCGGAAGCAGAATGCGCTTCGACAGGTGCGCCGCAGCTTGGGCAGTCGGTTTTAAAGAAAGGAGTTTGAGACATGGGTTTGCTTTTTCAGAATGGGTTGGGATGTTTCAGACGGCCTTAACGTTTTTGAAGTCGGACAGGCTTAATCAAATCATTTGAAAGGCCGTCTGAAACCTTTTCCACAGAAGCAGCTCAATGCTTCTTTTGAATGATATTTTTCAGACGGCCTTCAATTGATCAACCAATCAGCTGTTTCAACACTTCAGCCTTGGCTTTGTCAAAATCTTCTTGCGAAATCAAACCGCTATCGAGCAAAGACTTAAGTTTCACCAATTTCGCCTGCGGATCCTCGGCAACCGGCTGAGCATTTTGTTGAGCCTGTTGCACATTCGGCTGCATCATGCCAGACATGGCACCCGCCATCGCCTGACCAATACCGGCACCCACGCCCAAACCTGCACCGATTCCGGCAAGTCCGCCTTCATTTTGTGCCGCAAGCGGGATGGATTCGGCGGTTTGATATTGGGTGTAGCGACCCAAATCGCCGATAACGCCCATCGAAATTTTCTTATCCAACGCAGCCTGGATAGAAGCAGGCAAGGAAATGCTTTCAACCGTAAAGTTTTCCAGCGCCAAACCCAGCTTGGCAAATTCTGCACCGAGCAATTCGCCGATTTTTTGCGACAACAAAACTTGGTTTGCCGCCATATCCAAAAACGGAATACCGGAGCTGCCAAACGCAGCAGCCAGTTGAGTGACTGCAATATTGCGCAGCTGGTTTTCCAAATCTACGCCGCTGTATTGCGCCGCCACACCGCTGACTTCTTTGAAGAATTTTGCCGGATCGCTGATGCGGTAAGAATACATACCGAACGAACGCAGTTGCACCGCGCCAAACTCGGCATCGCGCACGGTAACTGGTTGGGACGTCCCCCATTTACGTGCGAGCTGTTGTTTGGTATTGAAAAAGTAAACATCCGATTTAAACGGGGATTCAAAAAGCTTGTCCCAGTTTTTCAAGTTGGTCAGTACTGGCAACGTTTGCGTATTGAGCGTGTAACGCCCCGGCCCAAACACGTCGGCGGTTACGCCTTCATCGACAAACATCGCCATCTGCGCCTCACGCACAGTCAGGCTCGCACCGTTTTGGATCTCCTCATCGGCAATCGGAAAACGCCACATCAACAGGCTGTCGTCGGGATTCGGCCATTGAATGACGTCGATAAACTGTTTCTTGATAAAGTTGAACATCGCAGTTCCTTATTTGAAGAAGAAGGGATAACTTATAGGCTGTCAGGTCAATTTGCCTAGTCGGTCATATCGCTTATTTTATATAAATAGAATGTCATACGATATTAACATTCAAAATGTCTTTATGCCTGGGAATAGAGTGGGTTGCTCTATCTATTTTTAGTGTTAAACCCACTAGCCGACCCAGAAACATTAACATATCATTAAAATTCATGCAGACTCTGTTTTACACTATTTTTCTGCTTTTACCTGCGCTATATCATAAAAAAGACAAATACAGGTAGAAAATCATTAAACACCATACCAAGCGTTCACTACACCTGTTAATATTTATCAAATCCTAGAAATTCATCATGCTGTATTTTCAAATTATCACATTGGCTTTCATAAAGTAAAAGGAATTTATATGAAAAATTCTGCTCATTTCTGTTTTGCTGTGTTAGTACTCTCTGCTACCGTAAGTACACAGGCTGCCCGCCCTGTTGAATTTACCGTTGGTAGCGAATATTACAACGAGACCTATCGCGAATACGAAAAAGATGGTAGTCGCTTAATGCAGCAAAAAGGCAACTTATGGTCTATTAATGCCGGCGTAAAATACCGTTTCAACGATCGCCATGCGGCAAAATTAGAAGGCCGTTATTCGCGCGGTAAAACAGATTACACAGGAAGCGTACAATATATAACTGAGGATTATATCGACGATTCAGCAAGTTATGGCTCAGCCACACTCAAAAATGCACCACGCCGCGCATACGATATCCGTGCCTTATACGAATATACACTCCCGATTAACGATCGCTTTAGCATTACTGCCGGAGCCGGCTTGGGACACCGCGTTCTGAGGGACTTAAGCAGCCGCATTGATCCTAATGATTATGACCGCAAAAACCGAACTACATATGCGCAAATCAATACCGGAGTAAATATCGCCCTTCCTGCAAACTTTGAGATATCTCCCCGCATTGCCTACAATCGTGCCGTGAAAGGCCGCCAATATTCTTACGAACCCGACCAGGTAGAAACCCGAATGAAACAAGGCGGCGGACAAGGTATCGAGGTTGAAGTGCCTATATCTAAAAAATTCGCTAACGGCTCCAAAATCAGCCTCGCTCCATTCTATCGCGGCTGGAAAGTTAAAGAATCGAACCTTACCGTTACGGAAGAGTATGACTCATATGGATTGGGATCTATAGAACCTAAAAACCACACCCACGAAGCGGGCGTAAGATTGCAATACTCTTTCTAATTTGATGAGTTTAAGTAGTTAAAATGTTTCAGACGGCCTTGTATATAACAGGCCGTCTGAATTTTTTGATGCTTTCAGAATTTCACTATAACGCCAATACCATCAGACATAAGACCTTATCAGTCAAAAAAATCTACCGATAATTTTTCTAGACAGGAGTCAGGATCAGCACATCTTTTGCTATCCAACCAACCATTAACATCAAGTCAAACAAGCAGCGTTCAAAATACCAATCGAAATGGATACTGCGCTAAACAACGCGCCGACGGCAACATTGTTGCCGATGAGTTCTGCGGTAGCGCCTTTAATCATCATGGTGGCGGCGAAATAGACAAAAATCTGAATTACGGCTGCGGCAAGGGCCCACAGGATAAAATCTATGAAGCTGACACTGTGGGCAATACTTGACGCCAGTGTCAGACAGAAACCGACCAAAGCACCGCCAAACGACAAGGCGCAGGCAAGGTTGCCGTTTTTAATCAGGCGCAATTCTTCAACGGGTGTAATCCGCAGATATACGGCACCGAAAACAACAGTCATGGCGATACCTGCCAACATGTATTGCAGGTAGAGCAGATATTGGGACAGAGAAATACTCACGATAAGATTCCTTGGTTTGCAATAAAGTGATTATGCCATATTTTTGAAGATAAACCCTTTAGAAAATACGGCATTTGGGGAGCACTTCAGGCTGTCTGAAACAGCCTGATTTTTAATTCATGTTTTATTGTGATAATTGTTGACGATTTTTGTATATTTATGTAACTATTGCGCACCGCTATTTATTAGATTAAAGAGGAGAATATGAGCATACTCGCCGCCATCCGCCCCAAAGAGCCTTTGCGCCATCTACGCTGGTTTGATATGCTGATTGTAACCGTCATCCTGTTCGGTCAATTTGCCTACCGCTCCACCCAACTTTATATCGCCAGCCTGATGCCGCAAGTGGAAACGGCCGCCGTTGCCGAAGAGGCGCGCGATACTGCGGTAACCGGCGTGGCTTATTCGGAAAACATGAGCCTGCAGTTGACGCTGCTTGCTATTGCTCTGATTTACCTCATTATCCGCCGTTTCGACTTCAAACAATTGCCGATTCGTTTTAATTTAGGCGTGTTGTTTTGGACACCTGTGATTTTTATCCTGATGGGCTTAACCGCCGATGCGGTAACTTCATTAAGCGGCGGCTACAATTACTTTACCACTGAAATCTTCCAATACATCAAACCATTATCCATCTTCGACAAATTTGCCGCCCTTGCACCGATGGCCATCCTCTACGGCCTTTTAAACGGCTTTTATGAGGAATTCTGTTTCCTCGGCCTCTTGACCTGCGTGGAAGACAAATACAAATGGCAGGCATTGGCCTATTCGACCTTGGTGCGTGTCTCCTTCCATACTTACCAAGGCATGCTTTGGGCGACCGTTATTGGCGTTGTTTTCGGCTTGATGTACTACTTCTTCTACAAATACAAAGTCAAAAACCTGCTGCCGTTTTTCCTGATTCACGCCTTGGCAGATATCTTCGGCTCCGGCTTCATCTATTTGATTTGCGCTTAATGGCAACGGTCATCTGAATAAACCAGGCCGTCTGAAACATCATTTTTCAGACGGCCTTTTATCATCCATCGGTTTACTTAATCAAAGTAATTGCCACATCCGCATCTTCGGTTGCAACTGCCTCAATCACTGCATCGCCGCCAAATCGCAGCACAGAGCCTGCGCCGACAGTATGTTTTTCAGTCTGATTCAGCGTCACGTCAAAGCTGCCTTTTCCAACGGCAAAAATCAACGTTTTAAAACCCGGATGATCATGCGGCTTAATCTGCTCCCCTTTTTTCATATCTTTCTTAACGACCATGTAATTTTCGCCGCTGAAAATCTTACCGTTTTCGGAAGAAACCTCTCCCAAAGGCGCGGCAGAAACGGCAACGGAAAACAAAGCAGACAGCAATACAGCGGAAATATTGGAAACTTTCATGACTAGCCTTTCTTGAAAACAGGGCTTCCATTCTATAAAAACCCACCTCATTATTCAATAATAATTCTCATTTTCTAATAAAAAGGCCGTCTGAAACCCAACGATATTTTTCAGACGGCCTGATTGACCTGTATAATATTTTCTTATTAATAAAATCGCTTTACACACCCATCAAATGGAAACCGTCAGAAAAGATCCGCTCGGCTCGGCATGGATGGTTATCGCCGCGCTCGGCTTTACCGTCATGAACCTCTCCATCAAAGCCGCCTCAACGCAATTCGGCTTTTCCAGCGGCGAGCTGGTCTTTTGGCGCATGCTGGTCTCCACCCTGTTCTTAGGCATCATGGCCAAAGCGCAAGGCAACACGTTTTCCACGCCGTATTGGAAAACCCATCTCAACCGCAGCGTCATCGGCACACTTGCCATGATGTGCACGTTTTATTCCGTCATGCATCTGCCGCTGGCAACAGGCGTCACGCTCAACTACACCTCCTCCATTTGGCTTGCCATTTTTTCATTTTTCATTTTAAAAGAACGAATTACGCTTTATACCCAAGCCATTTTGGTTATGGGCTTTATCGGCGTTATCCTCTTGCTCAACCCCTCTTTTCAAGGCGGACAGGAATTTGCCGCGCTGGTCAGTCTGGCAGGCGGCGCCATGTCGGGCTGGGCGTATTTGCAGGTACGCGAACTCTCGCTTTTGGGCGAGCCGGGCTGGCGCGTGGTGTTTTACCTCTCGCTTACCGGCCTGATTATGGGCGCAGTCTGGAGTACCATCACAGGCTGGCATCCGCTGACCGTCTCTTCTCTGCCCTATCTGGCCGGCATCGGCATCTCCGCCATGATTGCCCAACTGGCCATGACCCGCGCCTACAAGGTCGGCAAGAAATTTACCGTTGCCTCGCTTTCCTACCTGACCGTCGTTTTCTCCGCCCTATCCGGCGTACTGCTTTTCGGCGATAAAATCACTTGGCAGGAAGCTGTCGGCATGGTTATCATTGTTGCAGGCGGCGTGTTCAGCAGTTTTACTCCGGCCTCAATCAAAAAATTTCTGATGAAGCAATAATTTAACAAGGAGAACACCATGATTTCCATCCGCGAACAATCTTACGGCTTAAACGTAGCGCTGTACAACGAGTTCACTTTGGACGATTTCCGCCAATTGGAAGAAGCCTTGTTGGCCGCGAAACAAAAAATCCATCTGCCCGACATCCTGTTGGACTTGTCCATGCTGAAAGACTTCACCATCGATATGGCGGTCGAACAAATCAAATTCCTCAACCAACATGAAACCGACTTCGGCCGCGTTGCCGTCATTACCGACGACATTTGGATCAAACTCGGCGCGCGCCTTTCCAGCCTCTTAACCAACCAACATCCCAAATATTTCAGCGACGCTACCGAAGCACAGGCTTGGTTGTTGGCAAGCAATTTGAAATAAAGATAAGGCCGTCTGAACGCATTACCTGAGCAAATTCAAAACCGCTTAGGCTCAAAATCAACGGTATCACAATATTTTTCAAAGCATAAAAAAGGCCGTCTGAAACCTTGCAACCTGCAAAGTTTCAGACGGCCTTTCATCGTTTTTATTCAAAAACTTACATGACATCCAATACATCAATACCCAGCAATTCCAAGCCTTGTTTCAGCGTGTCACCGGTCAGCTTCGCCAGTTGCAGGCGGCTGTTGCGGGTTGCGCCTTCTGATTTCAAAATCGGGCAGGCTTCGTAGAAGCGGCTGAACAGGGTGGCGATTTGATAGAGGTAGGCGGCGAGGTAGTGCGGATACACCGTGTCCGCCACGCTTTGCAGCACGTCTTCAAATTTCAGAAGCTCGGCGGCAAGCTGTTTTTCCAGCGGTTCGGTTAAAACGGTTGGCGCAGTTGCATCCCATTCGCCTGCTTTGCGGAATACGCTTTGCACGCGTGTGTAGGCGTATTGCAGGTAAGGAGCAGTATTGCCTTCAAACGAAAGCATGGCGTCCCAGTCGAACACATAATCACTGGTGCGGTTTTTGCTCAAATCAGCGTATTTGACTGCGCCGATGCCGACGGTTTTGCCGATTTTACCTGCTTCGTCTGCGCCCAATTCAGGATTTTTCTCTTTCACCAAAGCAGTGGCGCGCTCGACGGCTTCGGTCAGCAGGTCAACCAGTTTCACGGTGTCGCCGCTGCGCGTTTTGAACGGCTTGCCATCTTTACCCATCATGGTGCCGAAGCCGATAAACTCGGCTTTTGCATGTTCCGGCAGATAGCCTGCTTTGCGGGAAGTGGTAAAGAGTTGCTCAAAGTGCAGGGCTTGGCGGTGGTCGACGACATACAGCAGGCGGTCGGCTTTCAGACGGCCTATGCGGTAGCGCAAACATGCCAAGTCAGTGGAAGCATAAAGGAAGCCGCCGCCTTGTTTTTGCACGATAAATGCGGCAGGTTCGCCTTCTTTGTTTTTGAACTCGTCCAAGAACACGACTTTCGCGCCGTCGTCTTCGATCGCCAGACCTTTTTGAACCAAATCATCGACTACAGGCTGCAAATCGTCGTTGTATTTAGATTCGCCCGCCACGTCTTCGGGGCGCAGTTTCAAGCCCAGCGTGTCGTAAACGGCTTGGGCGTGCGAGAGCGAAATATCGACAAACTGTTTCCACAACGCCAATACAGTTTCATCGCCGCCTTGCAGCTTCACAACGTATTCGCGCGCAGTATCGGCGAAGGCAGGATCTTCGTCAAAGCGCACTTTGGCGGCACGGTAAAACTGCTCCAAATCCGCCAGCTCAAACGCGGCATTGTCTTTTTGCTGCTCGACCAAATAAGCGACCAACATGCCGAACTGCGTACCCCAGTCGCCGACGTGGTTTTGGCGGATAACATTGTTACCCATAAATTCCAACACGCGCGAAATGCTGTCGCCGATGATGCTGGAGCGCAGATGGCCGACGTGCATTTCTTTGGCCAGATTGGGCGAGGAATAGTCGATAACGACGGTTTGCGGTTTGTCGGTTTTCGCTATGCCGAAACGCGCGTCGTTCAAGGCCGTCTGAATATTTTGCGCGAGGAATTCAGGGCTCAGGCGCAGGTTGATAAAGCCGGGGCCGGCTACTTCCGCGCTTTCAATCACGGCGTTATCTGCCAATGCTTCGGCCACTTTTTGCGCCAACTCGCGCGGATTTTGTTTGGCTTTTTTCGCCGCACCCATTACGCCGTTGATTTGGAAATCGCCGTGTTCGGCGTTTTTGGTCGGCTGCAAAACAACGGGGCTGTCGGCGATGCCTGCGGCGGCAAAGGCGGCGGCGGCTTCGCGTTCGACGGTTTGGTATAAATTCATGTTGTCGGTCTCTATCAATTCAAATCAGGCGGTATTTTAAAAGAATTTCAGGCTTTAAAACAGGGCAAGCTGCAATACTTTTCCAGCGGCTTGTTATATGATTGCATTCTGATTCAACGATTTTGCTGTAAAGGCCGTCTGAAAGGAAAAGCCATGAACCCCAAAAATACGCTTTGTCTGATTGTCGATATTCAAGAACGCCTGCTGCCCGCCCTTTCCGGCGCGGACGAAATGTTGGAACGCTGCCGCCTGCTGATTCAGGGCTTGACGGCTTTGGACATCCCCTTTGCCGTAACCGAACAATATCCGAAAGGTTTGGGCAACACCGTGTCCGCCGTATCGTTGCTGTTGCCCGAAGGCACGCCGGTTGTCGAGAAAACCCGATTTTCGGCGTTTTTACCCGAAATTCAGGAAATCTTACGCAAAAACGACATTAAACACGTTATTTTAGTGGGCGCAGAAGCGCATATCTGTATGCTTCAGACGGCCTTGGATTTGAAGGCGCAAGGTTACGCCGTATCCCTGCCTTTTGAATGCACCGCCTCGCGCACAACGGCCAACCGTGACAATGGTTTGGCGCAAATGAGCCGTCAAGGCATTACCGTTTCCAATGTCGAAAGTATTTTGTTCCAACTGCTCGGCGATGCCAAACATCCGGCCTTTAAGACCATCTCCAAACTGATTCAATAAAAGGCCGTCTGAAATGCAATACACCATCCGCCCTGCCCTGCGCCAAGACTTGCCCGCCATCGTCGATATTTACAACAGCACCGTGGCCACGCGCCAATCCACGGCCGATTTGTCGCCGACCACGGTTGCCGAACGCGAAATGTGGTTTGCCGCACACACGGACAAACGCCCGATCTACGCCCTTTACGATACCGACGGCACCGTATTGGCCTGGGGCAGTTTCAGCGACTACCATCCGCGCTACGCCTACCATATCAGCGCAGAAGTCAGCGTTTATGTCCGCCACGATATGCGCGGCGCAGGCGTGGGCAAAATCCTGTTGCGGCACATGCTCGAACGCGCGCTGTCCTTAGGCATCCGCAACGTCATCGCGCTTGTGTTCGGCCACAACTATCCGAGCCTGAACCTGTTTCACCGTTTCGGATTTGAAGAATGGGGGCGGCTGCCGCAAGTCTGCGATTTGGAAACCATGTTGGCAGACGTGGTGATTTTGGGTAAAAGGATTGTGGATTGATTACGGCAAAGACCGTCTGAAAACTGAATTCAGACGGCCTTTTGACGGCAAAACCTTTATTGCGGTTTCTTCGCCAGCATGGTGACGAATTTAAACTGAATCGGATTGCCGAATTCGTCTTTCGCGTGCATCGAGCCCAGCTCTTCCTTGTATTCCACCAATTCCCAATCCTTATAGTATTCGCGCAGCTCGCCCTCGCCAAACTTGAACGGGAACGGCATCGGGCAAGGGAAATCTTCCGTATCCATCGCAGACACGATCAGATTGTAGCCACCGGGGTTGGTGTGTTCCTTCATATTGGCAATCACGTCAGGAACGTAACGCGGCATCAGGAACATAAACACCACGGTCGCCACCATATAATCAAAGTTTTCCTGAATATTGGCAGCGTTGAGGTCGTATTCAAACGCACGGACATTCAACTCTTCAATACGCGCCAGCTCTTCCACGTTTTGAACCGCATGGGGATTATTATCGACAGCGGTAACGTCAAAACCTTTCAAACCCAGATACAGCGCATTGCGGCCCTGACCGCAGCCCATATCCAAAACCTTGCCGACAGGCACGATGTCTTCGGCGGCACGGACGGCCGAATGTGTCGCGCTCATGCCGTATTTCTTATTGAAATAGTCCGCCGCCTCGCAGTAAAACGACAGTTGGATTTCCGTGTCTTGCGTTTGCGGCGCGATAAAGTGCCATGCTTGCGGATGGATAATCCAATCATCGCTTTCAGGCGTCAGCTCGTGCGTAGCCGTAATATTGCCCGCTTCGTCCAATTCATTGAAGTTCAGACGGCCTTGGAGGACATTGAGGCAGCCCCAAGTACCGGCGGCGGTATTGTGTTTGGACAACAAGGCTTCGGGAATCTCGTCCGCCGTCCACACAGGCATCTGTTTGTAACAAAACAATTCTTGCTGTTCGCTCATCATATTTCCTTTCTATTTTGACGGTTTCAACACAGCTTCTGCCAAGGCTTTTTGAATGGCAATAAAGTGCAGGCAATTTTGAGATATTTTAAAACTCTTTGATAATTGACCGTCCTTCCAATCTAGAACTCTAAGCGCTGTATTAAGCCTTCTTCAGGTTCTTGGCTTCGGAAAATCAGCCATAACCTTAACACATCAACCATAATTCCACGAGGCAAAGTGAGATAAAGTGACTCCTCTTCTTGAGCAAAGAGAAAATAAAAATTCACTTGATTGTTCATCACCTCAACACTCCAAGAATTGGAAGAAATATCCGCTTCTTGAATCGTCTCATCTGTTAAGATTGACAATGAATGATCCAAAAAAGAGAAATAATTTGGACCACCCATTGGATCATTCAAATAGCCGGTTAATGGATTTAATTGGTGATTTTCTTCCAAATAGCAAGCCGGAATAATTTGCCCTTTATGTTGAATATACGTAAAAATAAGTTTCATCTTTACTCCTGCTCAGCACTTGGGAAAGCCGTGACGACAGGATAGGTATAACCTTCTACACGTACGCCTGAATTTGAAATGCCAACCCACATACCTTCAGCTTTACGAATAGAATCTAAATCATCTACTTGATTCATATAAGCAGAATTAATTTCCACTTTGATACGATCTGCCGTCCACGTTTGAGGAAACATCAAGGTCTCCCCATTATTGTTAGTTTTAGTCATATATTGATTAGTTTCACTATCAAAAGCGGAAATTTGTGCAAGATATACGCCATTTGGATAAGTATATAATATCCGATCAACACGTATATTGCCTAAGGCGGCATGGCCACCGATCATGACTGTCATTTATAAGCATCCTCTGAGTCGATAACTTCTTGGTAGTTTGGGTCCTTAATCGATTTATTTAAAAAATCAATCCATCGTCTAATAATAAAGATAAATTCTATTTTAGGTAGTTTAATTTGATATTGCTTATTATCTGAATCGTATAAAAAGAATATATAAACATTATCTCCTACTACATCCACTCCCCAAGAATTAGAAGATATATCCTCTTCTCTATTATTTATCAAAATATTCAAAATATCCTTAAGAAATTCTTTATATTCAATTTTATCTCCTAAGTCATCATTCAAATAAGATATTAACGGTATATAATCCCCCTTAAACTCTGAGTCACATGTTGGAATAAATTCTTTTTTTACCTCATTAAAATAATACTCAAATATAATTCTCATATTTTTCTACTTAAAATCAATTGGCTCTGTTACCTTATAAACATTTTTATTTTCTTGCTCGTTGATGTAATGATCTTTTTGGCGATTAGAAATCCTTTCATTCAATCCTTTATTTCGATTTCCTCCTATATTTAGCTATATCTTCTGATTAATTAACCGCATTTTTAGTCTTGGATTTCAACATCCCTCTAGCCCTAACTAACGCCAATCCAGCACAACTTAACGAATGATAAAGTGCAGGGTATTTTACACGCGCAAACCGTATTTGCCGATATTTCAGACGGCCTTATGTTATGATACCGCCTTATTCGACAAAGACATGACCATGGATAAACCCGTTTACCTCTACACAGACGGCGCATGCAAAGGCAACCCCGGCGCAGGCGGCTGGGGGGTATTTATGCGCTACGGCACACACGAAAAAGAACTGTTCGGCGGCGAAGCCGAAACCACCAACAACCGCATGGAGCTGACCGCCGTCATCGAAGGCCTGAAATCCTTAAAACGCCGCTGCCAAGTCGTCATCTGCACCGACTCGCAATACGTCAAAAACGGCATGGAAAGCTGGATATACGGTTGGAAAAAAAACGGCTGGAAAACCGCCGCCAAAAAACCGGTTAAAAACGACGATTTATGGAAAGAGCTGGATAGTTTGGTTCAACAACACGATGTCCGCTGGACGTGGGTAAAAGGCCATGCTGGACACCCTGAAAACGAAAAAGCTGACGAGCTTGCCAATCAAGGGGCGGCAAAATTTGTATGACACTTCATCCATGACTGCACTCAAACATCTCAAGCCTTTGTTTGGTATTGCCGTCATTGCATTAATTTGTGTGACTACGTTAAGACCGCCGAAGAATGTGCCGACTTAATCACGCCCACCTATTTATTTTGGTGGTTTATACCTGAACCGTGGCTTTTCGCATTCATCACGCTGACTGCTATTTACCTCATTCTAAAAATCCTGATGGCAATCACCCGATTCCTATTCAGACTGAGAAAGAAAAACCCATGACCTGCCCCATCTGCACTGCCGACAACGAAGATATTTTGCTGCAAACGCCAAACCTGCGCGTGATCGCCGTCCACAACGAAGCCGGCGCACCGGCATTCTGCCGCGTCATTTGGAATAACCATGTTTCCGAGATGACCGACCTTTCCCCTGCCGAACGCAACGAAATCATGGAAATGGTGTATCAGGTTGAAGCCGCAATGCGCCAAGTCTTCCGCCCGGCCAAAATCAATCTGGCCAGCCTCGGCAATGTTGTGCCCCATCTGCATTGGCACGTCATCGCCCGCTTTGAAAACGACGCCAACTTCCCCGCGCCGATTTGGGCCGCACCCGCTCGCGAACACGGTATGGCCTTGCCCGAAAATTGGCCGCAACAAATCAAAAACTTAATCGCTTAAACTTTCAGACGGCCTATAAGGTCCGACACGCCCAATTCAGGCCGTCTGAACATATAACGAAAGGAAAACCTCAATGAACTCCACCACGCGCCGCCATTTCCTGCGTACCTGCTCTGCCGCGGCAGGCGCAGGGTTGCTGCAAGCCTGCGGCACAGGCACGACTACCACGCCACAAACCAAAACCACTTCTACCACCGCGAAAGCCCAAACCGTGCAACCTAAGCAACCCCATCCGCCACGTTCCGGCGACAACCTCCTGCGCGTTGTTGCGCCGTCAGGCTTCGCCGAAGACCCCAACCGCGTGACTACCGGCCTGACCCGCCTCTACAATGCAGGCTTTACCGTAACCAACCAACAGGCAGGCAGCCGCCGCTACCAACGCTTTGCCGGCAGCGACGCCCAACGCGCCGCCGACTTCCAAGACGTTGCCGGCGGCCGTGTTGAAACACCCAAAGTCCTCATGGGCTTGCGCGGCGGCTATGGCGCGGCACGCATCCTGCCACAAATCGACTTCGCCTCACTCGGTGCCAGAATGCGCGAACGCGGCACATTGTTCTTCGGCTTCAGCGACGTTTGCGCCGTCCAACTCGCTCTGTTGGCCAAAGGCAATATGATGAGCTTTGCCGGCCCGATGGTGTACAGCGAATTCGGCAAAGCTGACCCCAGCGTCTTTACCATGGATTCCTTCATCCGCGGCACAACCAACAACGTCAACATCGTTGATGTCCCAACCATCCAACGCGCCGATGTCAACGTCGAAGGCACATTATGGGGCGGCAACCTGAGCGTACTCGCTTCCCTCGCCGGTACGCCTTACATGCCCGACATTCAAGGCGGTATCCTCTTTATCGAAGACGTCAGCGAACAGCCTTACCGCATCGAGCGTATGCTCAATACGCTTTATCTGTCAGGTGTTTTGCAAAAACAACGCGCCATCATCTTCGGCGATTTCCGCATGGGCACCATCCGCGATGCGTACGATTCCAGCTACGACTTCTCCGCCGTCGTCAACCACATTTCGCGCACCGCCAAGATTCCTGTGTTGACCGGTTTCCCATTCGGCCACATCACCAACAAAACCACTTTCCCGTTGGGCGCGCATGCCAAAGTCCGCAGTACCGGCAACGGCGGTTATTCCGTCACCTTCAGCGGCTACCCGACGCTGAATCCGTCCGCGCTGACGCTCAACAACCTGCTGCCGCCTCCCGTGCCGACTTACGACAGCACCATCTACCGCGACAGCATTACTGAAGAAGTGACCGAATAAGGCTTGTTCAAATCAAAAGGCCGTCTGAAACCCAGTTTCAGACGGCCTTTTTATCTTAAGTCTTAACCGTAACGTCGTTGGAAATCTTTCATAAAGTCGGCCAACGCGTTCACACCTTCAAGCGGCATCGCATTATAAATGCTGGCGCGCATACCGCCGACGGTTTTGTAGCCCTTGAGCAGGCACAGGCCCTGCAACTCAGCTTCCAACACAAAGCGGCGATCCAAATCCTCACTTGCGGTTTTGAAGACCACGTTCATTTTGGAACGCGCATCAGGATGAATATCGTTGATGTAAAAACCGCCGCTGCCGTCTATCGCCTCATACAAGGTTTGTGCCTTCATTCGATTGACCGCTTCAATTTTTTTCACACCGCCCTGCGTTTGCAGCCAGCGGAACACCAAGCCCGACATATAAATCGCATAGGTGGAAGGCGTGTTGTACATACCGTCGCGGTTGATGTGCGAACGGTAGTTGAACACATCGGGAATATCGTTCGGACAACGCTCCAGCAAATCCTCGCGGATAATGACCACGGTCGCACCGGCGGGGCCGATATTTTTTTGTGCGCCGGCATAAATCAGGCCGTAATCGGATACATCAAACTCACGCGACAAAATCTCGCTCGACATATCGCACACCAGCGGCGGCAGGCCGTCTGAAAGTTTGGGGACGTTTTGATACTGCAAGCCGTTTACGGTTTCATTAATCGCAAAATGAACAAACGCGGAATTCGGGTTGACATCCCAATCCTCCACCGCAGGCAGGTTTTTATAGGCATATTGCTCGCCGCCATGCGCGGCCAAACGGATTTCGGCATTGCTCAAACGGCTCATCTGTTCATAGGCAATACGGCTCCAGTTGCCCGTTACCACCGCGTCGGCAGTCGCAAAACCGTGCGCCAAATTCATGGCCACCATATTGAATTGCGTGGTCGCACCGCCCTGTAAAAACAGGATTTTATAGTTGGACGGAATATTCAAAAGCTGGCGCAAGTCTTGTTCGGCATGATGAAGAATGCTCAAAAACATATCCGAACGGTGGCTCATCGCCATCACGGGGAAACCCGTACCGTTGTAGTCGAGCATTTCCTGTTGCGCGGTACGCAATACGGCTTCCGGCAATACGGCAGGACCTGCGGAAAAATTATAAATCGGGTGTGCGGACATAGCGGCCATCTTTCTTCTTCGGAGGGTATGAAGAAATTGTAGAACCGCCTTGCACATTGTGCAAGCACGAAAAATCAGGAAATCCAAGGCCGTCTGAAAACAAAGCACCACCAATTATTTGTTTTCCAAAAAAATTCCAGAAAAGCCACATCAAAACTTGTCAACAATTCCCTTTTCAGACGGCCTCATCCCCACCCCTTCCATTTAAGCAATTACTTCAAAAAATCCACGCCAAATCAACGCTTTTCTTTTATCTGGAAAACAGTTATAATAGGCCAATTTTTCAAATCACACGAAAAATGGCCGCGCGGCCATTTTTTTGTTTATGTACTTCTGGAGAAGCATGGATATTCAAAGCATTCTTGATAAAACCCTGCCCGGCTTGGGCTACGAGCTGGTCGATTTCGAACTGACCGCGCAAGGCGATTTGCGCATTTTCATCGATAAAGAAGGCGGCATCACCGTCGAAGACTGCGCCACTGTCAGCAACCATCTGAGCCGCGTGTTCATGGTTGAAGACATCGACTACAAACGCTTGGAAATCTCCAGCCCGGGCCTTGACCGACCGTTGAAAAAAGCCGCCGACTTCGTGCGCTTTGCCGGCCAGAACGCCAAAATCAAAACACGCCTGCCGATTGATGGTCAGAAAAACTTCATCGGCCGCATCGAATCTTGCGAAAACGACATTGTTACCGTCTCTTTCGACGGCAAAACCGCCCAAATCGAATTGAGCAACATCGACAAAGCCCGTTTGCGCCCCGAATTTAAATTTTAAAAACCGATTACTTGGAGATTCTAGAAAATGAGTCGCGAAATGTTACAGCTGGCCGAAGCGCTGGCAAGTGAAAAAAACGTTGAAACGGAAGTCGTATTCAAAGCCCTTGAATTCGCCCTCTCTACTGCCGCCAAGAAAAAAGCCGACCGCGAGCACATGGACGTGCGCGTCGAAATCGACCGCGATACCGGCGAATACCAAACCTTCCGCCGCTGGCTGATTGTTGCCGATGAAGACTACACCTACCCCGACGTAGAAAAAACCATCGAGGAAATCCAAGAAGAAATCCCCGGCACCACCATCCAAATCGGCGAATACTACGAAGAGCAGCTGCCAAACGAAGGCTTCGGCCGCCAAGCAGCGCAAACCGCCAAACAAATCATCCTGCAACGCATCCGTGATGCGGAGCGCGAGCAAAACCTGAACGAGTTCCTTGCTTCTAAAGAAGACATCGTTTCCGGCACCGTAAAACGCGTTGAGCGCCACGGCATCATCGTTGAAGTCGTCGCGGGCAAACTTGATGCACTGATTCCACGCGAAGAAATGATTCCGCGCGAAAACTTCCGCAGCGGCGACCGCATCCGCGCCCTCTTCCTGCGTGTGGACGAAATCGGCAATACCGGCCGCAAACAAGTTATTTTGAGCCGTACCAGCGGCGACTTCTTGGCCAAACTCTACGCCAACGAAGTGCCTGAAATTGCAGACGGCCTGTTGGAAATCCGCGAAGTAGCACGCGATCCAGGCCAACGCGCCAAAGTTGCCGTTAAAGCCAACGACCAACGCATCGATCCACAGGGTACTTGTATCGGCGTGCGCGGTTCCCGTGTCAACGCCGTGAGCAACGAATTGTCCGGCGAACGCATCGACATCGTTTTGTGGTCTCCCGAGCCTGCCCAATTCGTGATGAACGCGCTGTCTCCTGCCGAAGTGAGCCGCATCGTGATTGACGAAGACAAACACGCCGTTGACGTGATTGTTGATGAAAACCAACTGGCGCTGGCCATCGGCCGCGGCGGTCAAAACGTCCGCCTGGCTTCCATCCTGACCGGCTGGCAGCTGAACATCATGACCGTTGAAGAAGCCGACGAGCGCAATGCCGCCGAAGACGCCGTTATCCGCAACCTCTTCACTACCCACTTGAACATCGACGATGAAACCGCCGATATTTTGGTTGAAGAAGGTTTTGCCACATTGGAAGAAGTGGCTTACGTTCCGGCGGCAGAATTGCTCGCCATCGAAGGCTTTGACGAAGAAATCGTTGAAACCCTGCGCAACCGCGCACGCGACGCCATCCTGACCATGACCATCGCGGCAGAAGAAAAACTGGGCGAAGTGTCTGAAGACATGCGCAATCTGGACGGCGTAGATTCCGATATGTTGCGCAAGCTTGCCGAAGCAGGCGTGACCCAACGCGACGATCTGGCCGAATTGTCTGTTGACGAATTGGTCGAAATTACCGGTGTTGACGAAGAAGAAGCCAAAAAAGTGATTTTGGCTGCACGCGAACACTGGTTTACTGAAGAAAACAACTAAGGGGGTACTGAATGAGTAATACAACCGTAGCACAATTTGCCGCCGAACTAAACCGCCCCGTCGATGATTTGCTTAAACAATTGAAAGAAGCCGGCGTCAACAAAAACAGCGGTAATGACAGCCTGACCACTGACGACAAACAACTGCTGACCGCTTACCTGCAAAAGAAAAATGGCAGCAACAGCGGCACCATCAGCATCCGCCGCAAAAAAACCGAAGTCAGCACCGTTGACGGCGTAAAAGTGGAAACACGCCGCCGCAGCCGTGCCGTTACCATTCCTTCTTCCGAAGAATTGGCCGCGGAGGCCAAAGCCAAAGTAGCGGCTGAAAACCAAAAAGCCGAAGCAGAAAAAGCAGCCGCCAAAGCTGCCGAAGAAAAAGCCAAAGCTGCCGAAGAAAAAGCCAAAGCTGCCGAAGAAAAAGCCAAAGCTGAAGCAGAAGCAGCCGCAAAAGCCGAAGCCCGCGCCAAAGCAGAGGCCGAAGCAGCCAGACTGAAAGCAGCCAAAGCCGCACCAAAAGCAGAAAGCAAGCCTGCCGAAGCCAAAAAAGAAGAAGCTAAACCGGTTGAAGCCGTAGAAGCTAAAGTAGAAGCCAAAGCAGACACCAAGCCGTCTGAAAAATCCGTTGAAGCTGAAAAACCGGCCGAAGCCAAAAAACCTGCTAAAGCCAAACAAGACAAAGGCGGTAAAGGCAAAGAAGCGAAAAAGGCAGCCAAACCTGCCGCGCCTGCCGTACCTCAACCTGTCGTCAGCGAGGAAGAACAGGCTCAACGCGATGAAGAAGCCCGTCGTGCCGCTGCCCTGCGTGCGCATCAAGAAGCCTTGTTGAAAGAAAAACAAGAGCGTCAAGCACGCCGCGAAGCCATGAAACAACAGGCCGAGCAAGAAGCAAAATCTGCCAAAGAAGCCAAATCCAAATCAGGCGAACGCAACAAATCTGCCGAGAAAACCAAATCCTCAGCCGGCGAAGGCAAATCCGAACACAACGCGCGCAATAAAAAAGACGACCGCCGCGATCGTGACGAAGAGAACCAAGGCCGCAACGCCAAAGGCAAAGGCGGCAAAGGCGGCCGTGACCGCAACAATGCACGCAACGGCGACGACGAGCGCGTACGCAGCGGCAAAAAAGGCAAGAAACTCAAACTCGAGCCGAACCAACACGCCTTCCAAGCACCGACCGAACCTGTCGTACACGAAGTTTTGGTTCCCGAAACCATTACCGTTGCCGATTTGGCGCACAAAATGGCCGTTAAAGGCGTCGAAGTGGTCAAAGCCCTGATGAAAATGGGCATGATGGTCACCATCAACCAATCCATCGACCAAGACACTGCCCTGATTGTGGTGGAAGAACTCGGCCACATCGGCAAACCTGCTGCTGCCGACGATCCAGAGGCATTCTTGGATGAAGGCGTGGAAGCCGTGGAAGCCGAAGCATTGCCGCGTCCTCCGGTGGTTACCGTCATGGGTCACGTCGACCACGGTAAAACCTCCCTGCTGGACTACATCCGCCGCGCCAAAGTGGTACAAGGCGAAGCAGGCGGCATTACCCAACACATCGGTGCATACCACGTTGAAACCCCGCGCGGCGTGATTACCTTCTTGGATACTCCGGGTCACGAAGCGTTTACCGCCATGCGTGCGCGCGGTGCGAAAGCAACCGACATCGTGATTCTCGTGGTTGCAGCCGACGATGGCGTGATGCCGCAAACCATCGAGGCGATTGCCCATGCTAAAGCCGCAGGCGTGCCGATGGTGGTTGCCGTCAACAAAATCGATAAAGAAGCCGCCAATCCCGAGCGTATCCGCCAAGAGCTGACCGCGCACGAAGTCGTGCCGGACGAATGGGGCGGCGATGTACAATTTATCGACGTTTCCGCCAAAAAAGGCATCAATATCGACGCCTTGCTCGAAGCCGTCTTGCTCGAAGCCGAAGTTTTGGAACTGACCGCCCCTGTCGATGCACCAGCCAAAGGTATCATCGTTGAGGCACGTTTGGACAAAGGCCGCGGCGCGGTTGCTACCCTCTTGGTGCAAAGCGGTACGCTGAAAAAAGGCGATATGCTGCTGGCCGGTACTGCATTCGGTAAAATTCGTGCAATGGTTGACGAAAACGGCAAAGCCATCAATGAAGCCGGACCGTCTATCCCTGTCGAAATCCTCGGCTTGTCCGACGTACCGAACGCAGGCGAAGATGCAATGGTGTTGGCCGACGAGAAAAAAGCGCGCGAAATCGCCCTCTTCCGTCAAGGCAAATACCGCGACGTGCGCTTGGCCAAACAACAGGCCGCAAAACTGGAAAACATGTTCAACAACATGGGCGAAAACCAAGCCCAATCCTTGTCTGTCATCATCAAAGCAGACGTACAAGGTTCTTACGAAGCTTTGGCGGGCAGCCTGAAAAAACTGTCCACCGACGAAGTGAAAGTGAACGTGTTGCACAGCGGCGTGGGCGGCATTACCGAATCGGATGTCAACTTGGCCATCGCTTCCGGCGCGTTCATCATCGGCTTTAACGTCCGTGCAGATGCTTCCGCACGCAAACTGGCCGAAAATGAAAATGTGGAAATCCGTTACTACAACATCATTTACGATGCCATCGACGATGTGAAAGCCGCCATGAGCGGCATGCTCTCTCCGGAAGAGAAAGAACAAGTCACCGGTACGGTCGAAATCCGTCAGGTTATCTCCGTTTCCAAAGTTGGCAATATTGCAGGCTGTATGGTTACCGACGGCGTGGTCAAACGCGATTCCCATGTCCGCCTCATCCGCAACAACGTGGTCATCCATACCGGCGAACTGTCTTCTTTGAAACGCTACAAAGACGACGTCAAAGAAGTCCGCATGGGCTTCGAATGTGGTCTGATGATCAAAGGCTACAACGAGATTATGGAAGGCGACCAACTCGAATGTTTCGACATCGTCGAAGTTGCCCGTACGCTGTAATCAGACAGGCCGTCTGAAAAATCAGAAGCAGGTTTTGCAATGCGAAACCTGCTTCTTTTTTTCAGACGGCCTTTTTACACTCTTCATAGTTTGAAACTATAAAAATCAATGTGTGGTATAGAAGGCACAAAACAATCAAACAAGGCAAAACCATTTAGTAAAAGAAGGGACGGCAAACACGGCCCGACAAGGCTCTCTAATTATTGTCATATCTTAATGTTTTTGTTGTTTTTATCAAATTTCGGCACTAGTATATATAGCCTAAACACAATACAAATTAAGCAATACCGGCCATATGCCGGATACGTTTACTTCCTTGTTACTCTCATCAATATCTAAAGAAAATATCATGACAACCGAAAAAGCAACCCGCATCCGCAATGCGCAATTTGAATTACGACATGCAGAGCAATTACAACCTCCCCCCCTTGCCCAAACAACCACAGGCACGCCCGGGGATGACGTTTATTATGTCACCCGCAGCGACGATACAATCATTGAAGACCCAAACGGCGGCGATGATACGGTTTACAGCAGCGTCAGCTATACCCTCCCCAACTACGTTGAAAACCTTGTTTTGACCGGTACGGCCAACATCTTCGGCGCAGGCAACAACAGCAACAACATCCTCATCGGCAATGAAGGCCGCAACCGACTCAACAGCGGCCGCGGCGACGACATCGTTCACGGCGGCGGCGGCAACGATTTCATCAACGGCGGCGAAGGCAACGACCGTCTTTTCGGCGAAACAGGCAATGACACCCTCAACGGCGAAGCAGGCAACGATATGCTTGAAGGTGGCGAAGGCGACGACACCTACCTTTTCTCTGCCAAAAGCGAACAAGACACCATCATCGACGACCAAGGCCACAACAGCATCCGCTTCCATACCGACCTGAGCCTTAACGATTTAACCGTCGAAGTCCGAAACAACGAAACCGGCGGTCAAGACTGGCTGATTGCTGTGAAAAACAGCAATGCCGTTTTAACCATCAAAAACCAATACACGCAAAACGGCACAACGCCGGCAGTCTCCCAATTCATCATCGGCACACAAAAACTGGATGTAAACAGCTTTGCCAAATATTTCAATATTTCCCTGACTGAGCATACCGAAAGCGGCCGGACCATCGATGGCAGCGATGGTAATGACCACCTGATCGGCACATCCGGCGATGATATTATCGACGGCAAAGCCGGTGCCGACATTATGGAAGGCGGAGACGGCAATGACACTTACTATGTTGATAACGCAAAAGACGTAGTGATTGAACAAGCTGGCGGCGGCGAAGACACCGTATTCAGCAGCATTTCATATACTGCCGCCACCCACGTCGAAAATGTTACCTTGACCGGCACAGCCAATATTTTTGCCGCCGGCAACAACAGCAATAACATCCTGACCGGCAACGAAGGCCGCAACCGTCTCAATAGCGGACGCGGTGATGATACCATTTACGGCATGGGTGGCAACGACAACCTCAACGGCGGCGACGGCAACGATTATCTGGATGGCGGCGATGGCAACGATGCCATCAATGGCGATGCTGGAGACGATGTTTTGGTGGGCGGCAACGGCAAAGACATTCTAAAAGGCGGCGCCGGAAACGATACCTATATCTACGGCGACAACGATACCATTATAGACAACCAAGGCATCAATACCCTCAAGTTTTCAGACGGCCTGAACAATGCCAAGCTCAACCTGAAGACCATTCATAACGACGACGGCAGCCAAAGCTGGGAAATTACTTCTGAGCAAGGTTCAGCCCTGATTCAAAACCAAATCGGCGCAGATGGCAGCGTTTCCATCGACCGTTTCCAGTTTAACGACCAAACCTACACTGCCGCGCAGTTCCAACAAGCCTTCCAAGCCCTGAAAGCCGAAACCATCAAATTTGTCGGTACAAACGGCGACGATACCTTGCATGGCGATGCAGGCAACAATGAAATCGACGGCGGCAATGACGGCCGCGACATCCTCTATGGCCACGATGGCGATGACATCTTGCGCGAACACAGCGAAACCTATTACGGCAACGAACCCGCTTCCGACGATAAACTCTACGGCGGCAACGGTAACGACAAACTCTATGCTCATGTAGGCGCAGACTTACTCGACGGCGGCGCAGGCAATGATTATCTGGAAGGCGGCGAACACAACGACACCTATGTTTTCGGAAAAGGTTACGGACACGACACCATTTTCGACTACAACTTCGGTTTCGACAACGAGGCCGGCCTGCACACGCTCAACGCCAACACCGTGAAATTTAGCGGCGGCATTACCCTTGACGACCTTGAAATTACCGTTAAAAAAGGTTACGACAAAACCGATATTGCCGACCTGCCCGACAGCAACCAATTTGTATCTCCCCCCCTGCTGGATGGCGACACTTGGCATATCCACATCAAAGGCACAGACGATGTTTTGACTATCAAAAATCAAAGCGGTATTTATGGGGCGATTTCCGAGTTTCAGTTTGACGGCAATGCCTCATACAGCACGGGCGAACTGATCAACCACTTCAAACTGTCTATCCCGCACATGATCGGCAACAAAAACATCGTCCAATACACCGGCCAACCCGTTGAAGAACTCAACCGGGATGTGTACAACAACTTCAACCACACCATCCATGCCGATAGCGACAACAGCGATTTAGATTTGTCGCGTTACACTTCTGTTGTCGAATACAGGGGCAACCGCAGTGATGAAACCATTACTTTGGGCCGCGGCATCAACATCGTCGATACAGCCGGCGGCAACGACACCATTACCGATCCGGGTGCCGACAACACCATCATCATGTTTGGCAGAAACAGCGGCAACGACACCTTTAATCCGTATGGTGGCAGCGATACCCAAGTCCTTTTCAAAGAAGGGCTGACGCTGAAAGATTTACAGTTGAAAACCGGCGATGATTGGGTCTTAACCATCAAAGATACAGGCGACACCCTGACCATCCATGATATTGCCAACAATAATATCGACAGCTTTGTATTTGAAAGCGGTAAGAGTTACACCGCCGACGAAATCAGCAAAGCACTGATTACTGAAAATACGCAAAACAACGGTATCCTGTAAAACCCAAAGGCCGTCTGAAACCTGAATTCAGACGGCCTCAGTCTTTTGCTGATTTATTTATCTTTCCGCTATATAATTATTCTCATTCAAGTTCACAAGAAAGAATAAAACATGGATGCCTTAAATCTCCTGACCACACGTCGCTCTTCCAAAAAACTGGCTGCTCCGGCACCCAATGCCAAGCAACTGGAACAAATGCTGCAAGCGGCAACACAAGTGCCCGATCACGGCAATATGCGCCCCTACCGCTTTACCGTTATTCAAAGCGAGACCGGCTTGCAACGTTTCCGCGAGCTGTTGAGCAAGACCGTTACCGAACTCAACTTCGGTGATGATGCCATGAAAAAGGCCGAACGTGTCGGCAACATGGCGCCTATGATTATCGGCGTTACATTTGCGCCGAACCGTGAAGTGGCAAAACCCAAACCTGAATGGGAACAAATGCTGACTGCCGGCTGTGCCGCCTATGCTTTACAACTGGCTGCTTCTGCTCAAGGCTTCGACAATGTTTGGATTACGGGCATGTGGGTCAACAGCCCATTGTTGCGCGAAGCATTTGAGTGTACCGACAAAGACAAAATCATCGGCCTGATGATGATTGGCTCGCCGACCGAAGAAGGCGGCGGCCCGAAAAATACCAACCTGGAATGCTTTACCACTTATTGGTAAAGCCTGAAAATACTCAGGCCGTCTGAAAACCTGATTTAATGGTTTTCAGACGGCCTTTTTACGTCTCTTGTCAAAATATCAAGCAGGATTCATAAACGCTTCAACTTCTTCCAAAGAAATATCCGCCGTTGCACCATGACGCGAAGCAACCAACGCGCCCAACGCACAAGCAAAAGTAATGGCTTCTTGAGGAGGCGCATTATTGAGCAGCTTGTAAGTCAAACCACCAAGAAAGCTGTCGCCCGAGCCGACAGTATCCACCACTTTAACTCGGAAACCGCAATGACGGTACATCTCGCCGTCCTTATACAAAACCGCGCCATGGCTGCCCAAAGTCACACACAAGATTTTGACACCGGTCAGCTTAACAAGATAGCTGATATTTTGTTCGATACTGTGATAAGGAGAGCCGTAAGCCGCAGCCAACTCATACAGCTCATCATCATTGAGTTTGACCATATCGGACTGTTTCATGGTCTCCAACAAGCGGTCAATATCGTAATGCGGCTTGCGCAGATTAACGTCAAAAATTTTAAACTTGGCTTCTTTCAATAAAACATCCAGGCTTTTACGCGAAATCTCGTCACGGGTTGCCAAGCTGCCAAAAACAAAAGCATCGGATTCCGCCACTCGTTTGATTGCCGCATTATCATTCGAAATCCTGTCCCACGCGCAAGGATAAACAATCTCATAAGACGCACTGCCAGACTTGTCCAAGTGTACTTTTACCAAACTGGTCGCGCATTCTTGGCAAACCTGCAAATAATCAGTATTGACGTTTTTGCTTTGGACCTGGCGCAGCAATTCCTCGCCATCGGCATCATCGCCGCGACGGCTGATGATGGCAGCATCGATACCCAAAGACTGCAAACGGACAGCAACATTCAAAGGCGCGCCACCCAATACTTTTCCGTTTGGAAAATCGTCCCACAGCACTTCGCCGAAACTGGTTACTTTCATTCTTAACCTTCCTTATTTGAGGTTGATTGGCAGGGTCTGCACACCCGACAGATTTTTTTAAATCATGTACTTGTAGTAAAACTCCAGCATCGGGGGCAAAAGTATTATGTTTTAAAATATTGGGACTGACAAGCAATTAAGGGCATATCAGACAATAAACTTGATTCATCACAAAATTATATTATTCCTATTTTTTCTTTTTCTTTCACATTTATCCCCTCTGATTTCATCAAAATAAAATATTCTGAAATTTAAATACAAAAGGCCGTCTGAAAACTGATTCAATCAATTTTCAGACGGCCTTTATCGAAGTATTGCAACGATTAAACTACCACTTCTTCTTTTTTCTTCACTTCTTTGGCAATGTTCTCACGGCTCAAGCCAAACATCAGCAAGAGCGGGCTGGCAACCAATACGGAAGAGTAAATACCGAACACGATACCGATGGTCAGCGCCATAGAGAAGCCGTGCAAGGCCGCTCCGCCGAACACCAGCATAGAAACAACCATTGCCTCGGTCGAGCCGTGGGTAATGATAGTACGGCTCATGGTCGCGGTAATCGCGTTGTCGATGACTTCCGGCACAGTGTGGCCGCGCATATGCGGCTTACGGAAGTTTTCACGAATACGGTCAAACACAACCACAGATTCGTTCACGGAATAACCCAAAACTGCCAAAATACCTGCCAAGACAGTCAATGAGAATTCCCATTGGAAGAAGGCGAAACAGCCGAGAATAATCACGATATCGTGCATATTCGCAATAATCGCGGACACTGCAAAACGCCACTCAAAACGCATGGACAAGTAAATAATAATACCTGCCACCACGAAGCCTAATGCCATCAAACCATTGGTGACCAATTCTTCGCCGACTTGAGGGCCGATGAATTCGACTTGGCGCAAGGTAACGTCAGGATTGTCTTTTTTCAGCAAATCCATCACTTGGTTGGACAATTGGGCGGAGGTTACGCCTTCTTTGTTCGGCAGGCGGATCATGATGTGCTTGTTCGTACCCAAGGCCTGAACCTGTACATCACCCATTTTCAGCGTATCGAGGCGTTCGCGTGTTTTATTCACATCAACGCCCTGCTGATATTGGACTTCCATCACCGTACCGCCGGTAAATTCGACGGAGAAATTCAGGCCTTTGGTTACCAAAAAGAACACGGCGGCGATAAACGTAACCAACGAAATAAAAGTCGTCAGTTTGCCGTAGCTCATAAACGGAATATCGCGTTTGATTTTAAATAATTCCATGTTTTACTCCTTGCCTTCTGCCATTTCAGCTTTCGGCTTCCATACCGAACCGATGGAAATATTTTGCAATTTGCGACGGCGGCCGTACCACAAGTTGACCAAAGCACGGAACACGACCACGGATGAATACATCGAAGTCAGAATACCGATACAGTGTACAACCGCAAAACCGCGTACCGGGCCGGAACCGAATACCAACAAAGCGATACCGGCAATCAGAGAGGTCAAGTTGGAGTCGACAATGGTTGCCCAAGCGTGTTGGAAACCGAGGTTGATGGCCTGCTGCGGTGCGACACCGGCACGCAATTCCTCACGGATACGTTCATTAATCAACACGTTGGAGTCAATCGCCATACCCAAGGTCAAGGCCAAGGCGGCAATACCCGGCAAGGTCAGCGTTGCCTGCATGGCAGACAAAATACCCACCAAAAACAAGATATTGGTACTCAAGGCAATGGTAGAGAAGAAACCCATCAAGCGGTAGTAAATCACCATGAATGCAGCAACAGCGGCAAAGCCCCACAAGGTAGAGTGGAAACCTTTTTCAATGTTTTCTTTACCCAAAGACGGGCCGATGGTACGTTCTTCAACAATCTGCATCGGTGCGGCCAGCGAACCGGCACGCAGCAACAATGAAGTATCGTTGGCTTCGGCTGTCGTCATGCTGCCGGAAATCTCCACGCGGCCGCCGGTAATGGCGGCACGGATGACAGGTGCGGTAACGACTTCGGATTTACCTTGGTCGATCAACACCATAGCCATACGTTTACCCACATTGGCCGAAGTCAATTCGCCAAAAATGCTGCCGCCCGCACTATCCAGGCTCAGGCTCACGGCAGGCGCGCCCATTTGGTCAAAGCTAGGTTGCGCGTCGTTGATGTTGTCGCCGGTCAGTTCAACTTGTTTGTTGACCAAAATAGTTTCCGGATGATCGCCACCACTTGACAGCAATTCGTAACCGGTCGGCACATTGCCGTTCAAAGCTTCTTGCAGTTTGATCGGATCGTCTTCCACCATGCGCACTTCCAAAGTCGCGGTACGGCCGATAATGTCTTTGGCTTTGGCAGTATCTTGCACGCCCGGCAGCTGTACGACAATGCGGTCAAGGCCGGATTGTTGGATAACCGGTTCGGCTACGCCCAATTCGTTCACACGGTTGTGCAACGTATTGATGTTTTGTTTAACCGCATCAGAACGTACTTTATTGATTGCCTCTTCAGACAAAGTCAGCACGATATTGTTGCCGTCCGGCAGCAGCGTGGCTTCAGGGAACAATTTTTGCAACTGAGGCAAGGCTTTTTGTACATCGGCAGCATCTTGCAAAGGCACGGTCAGACCGTTTTCAGTCTGATGCACCGTGCCGGTACGGATTTTTTCGCGGCGCAATTCGCGGCGGATGTCGCCGGAATAACGTTCAAACGTTTTCTGCATCGCGGCTTTCATGTCCACCTGCATGGTGAAATGCACGCCGCCGCGCAAGTCCAGACCCAAGAACATCGGATTGGCTTTAATTTTCGCCATCCACTCAGGGCTGTCTGCCAACAGGTTGAGCGCGGTAATATAACCTTCGCCCAAAGTATTTTCGATGACGTCGCGCGCTTTCAATTGCGTTTCGGTATCTTTGAAACGCACTTTCAGCGAGTTGTCGACGATGAACATACCATCAGTCTGAATACCCGCCTGTTTCAGCGCGGCATCCACTTTAGACTGGGTTTGATCGTTGATCACGATGGCTTGTCGGTTGGTCGATACCTGTACGGCAGGCGTTTCACCGAAAAGGTTGGGCAGCGAGTAAACAGCCGCAACCACAATCGTGAACGCAATCAGCAGGTATTTCCATAAAGGATAACGGTTCATGGTAAACCTTTGCTTTATTTATAAAGGCAAACAGCCGCGCTCGGAAAATGAGGCGGCTTTTTGCAAAAAAACGGATTATTCGGCTTTCGCGGCAATCGCGTTGCGCTCAACTTCCACTTCGATTTTCGCACCTTGGCCGATGTCGACAGTGTAGAATTGCTCGCCGACTTTGGTCACGCGGCCTTTGAAACCTGCCGCCAAAACGACTTTATCGCCGACTTTCAAAGCGGCCAACATCGCTTGGTGCGCTTTGAATTTCTTTTGTTGAGGACGCATAATCAGGAAGTAAAACACCACCATGATCAGCACTAAAGGGGCAAATTGAGCCACTGCTTGATTCATAATATATCCGTTCTTTCAAGTTTTAGATTAAGTAAAAAACTGCACACTGCAATCAAACACATTGGTTGGACTGCAAAATTGAGCTATTCTAAAGGCCGTCTGAAAAATTTCCAAGTATTTCCGTATTTATTAACCATATTTAGCAGTCTTTACGACTTGTCCGACACATACTGTTCCATGTTCAAAAAAATCCTTTGGCGCATCAGCACCCGCCTGCGCCGTTTGTTTGGCAAAAACGCCCGCACCGTATGGATTTCGCATCCGATATTCCTACAGCACCAGCCGGGGCCCAACCATCCCGACAGGCCCGAACGCATCAGCGCCATTCAAACCGCCTTAAAACAAGAAGGCATTTGGCGTCGCCTGCAAACCGCCGAAGCACCGGAAATCAAAGATGCGCAACTGGCATTGGTCCACTCGCGCAACTATCTACACGAGTTGGAAGCCGCCCAGCCGCTCCCCGGTAAAATCCACCGTATCGACGACGATACCGTCATCTGCCACGACTCCCTTCAAGCCGCCCGTTTTGCGGCCGGTGCCGTCGTCAAGGCAGTCGATATGGTGATGAACAAAAAGGCCTGGCATGCTTTTTGCGCCATCCGCCCGCCAGGCCACCATGCCCACAGCAACAGCGCCGGCGGCTTTTGCCTGATCAACAACGTTGCCGCCGGCGTGATGCATGCCATTGCCCAATACCGCTTGCAACGCATCGCCGTCATCGATTTCGACGTTCACTTCGGCGACGGTACGGCGGAGATTCTCCAAGACGATCCGCGCGTGATGTTTTTCAACCTGTTTGAAACCGACATCTTCCCCTTCCCTCAGGCAGAACAATACGCCGGCAATAAGAATATGCTGCATACGCCCCTCAAACCGGGCACAGGCAGCCGTATCTTCCGCACGACCATCCGCGAACAATGGCTGCCCAAGCTCACGGCCTTCCGCCCCGAGTTGGTGTTGCTTTCGGCAGGTTTTGACGGGCACAAACAAGACGAAACAGGCCGTCTGAACCTGCATGAAGCCGACTTTGCCTGGCTGACGCACAAAATCGTCCAAGCAACGGCAAGCTGTCAGGGACGTGTCGTTTCCGTACTGGAGGGCGGCTATACCTTGGAATCCATGTCCAAATCCGCCGCCGCCCACATCCGCGTATTGGCGGGCTTGAGCAAGGCCGATTACGTCGTCGCCTACCAAAAACATTTGAAGCGAGGCAAAAGTAACAATCCTACACCATAATGCATTCAAACTATTGACCCCAGGCCGTCTGAAAACAGATTATCTATTTCAGACGGCCTTTTTTTTCATTTACAAACTTTAATTTGAGCAAAGACAAACCATTTCCATATTATCAGTAGTAAAATAACAAATATAAAACATACCAATAAAAATACTTCACACGCCACACTGCTTCCCTTTCCCTAATTGACCGTCTTTTTCAGACGGCCTCCACTTTAAAAAAGGAGCGTTACAATGAAAGCAGCACGTTTTTACAACAAAGGTGACATCCGCATCGAAGACATTCCCGAGCCAACCGTCGCTCCGGGTACTGTCGGCATCAATGTTGCTTGGTGCGGTATCTGTGGTACCGACCTGCACGAATTCATGGAAGGCCCGATTTTCATTCCGCCTTGCGGCCATCCACACCCAATCTCCGGCGAGTCAGCGCCAGTCACCATGGGTCACGAGTTCTCCGGCGTGGTTTATGCCGTAGGCGAAGGCGTGGACGACATCAAAGTCGGCCAACACGTTGTCGTTGAGCCCTACATCATCCGCGACGACGTACCGACCGGCGAAGGCAGCAACTACCACCTCTCCAAAGACATGAACTTCATCGGCTTGGGCGGCTGCGGTGGCGGCTTGTCTGAAAAAATTGCCGTCAAACGCCGTTGGGTACACCCTATTTCCGACAAAATCCCATTGGACCAAGCTGCTTTGATTGAGCCTCTGTCTGTCGGCCACCATGCTTATGTACGCAGTGGCGCGAAAGAAGGCGACGTCGCATTGGTCGGCGGTGCAGGCCCAATCGGTTTGCTGTTGGCTGCCGTACTGAAAGCCAAAGGCATCAAAGTCATCATCACCGAATTGAGCAAAGCGCGTAAAGACAAAGCACGCGAAGCCGGTGTGGCCGACTACATCCTCGACCCGTCCGAAGTCGATGTCGTTGAAGAAGTGAAAAAACTGACCAACGGCGAAGGCGTAGACGTCGCATTCGAATGCACCAGCGTCAACAAAGTGCTGGACACCATGGTCGAAGCCTGCCGTCCGACTGCGAAAGTCGTCATCGTATCCATTTGGAGCCACCCCGCCACCATCAACGTCCACAGCGTCGTGATGAAAGAGCTGGACGTGCGCGGCACCATCGCCTACTGCAACGACCACGCCGAAACCATCAAATTGGTTGAAGAAGGCAAAATCAACCTTGAGCCTTTCATCACCCAACGCATCAAACTGGACGAATTGATTTCCGAAGGCTTCGAACGCTTGATCCACAACAACGAATCCGCAGTAAAAATCATTGTCAATCCTAATCTTTAATCCTAAGGCTTAAAGAATAAACAGGCCGTCTGAAACCTTTCAGACGGCCTGTGTACTTGATAAATTCCCGAATGGCCCAATCCTCTGCCAACCATTCACTTATCAAAAGCAAAATCTCATGAATCCAAAATACGCCCCACTCTTTCAAACATACACCCTCAATAACGGCGTAACCATCAAAAACCGCCTTGCCGTCGCCCCCATGACCCATTTCGGCTCACAAGCCGACGGTTTAATCAGCGACCAAGAGCGCACCTTCCTCAGCAACCGCGCAGGCGATATGGGCCTGTTTATCACGGCCGCCACTTTGGTTCAAAAAGACGGCAAAGCCTTTCACGGCCAACCTGAAGCCACAGGCGAACACTGCCTCGACAGCCTGAAAGAAACCGCACAAATCCTGCAACAACAAGGCGCAAAAGCGATTTTGCAAATCCATCACGGCGGTTCCAAAGCCATTGATGACCTTTTGGACGGTCTCGACAAAATCAGCGCTTCCGCCAGCGAAGCCGAACACGCACGCGAAGCGACCGCAGAAGAAGTCGAAGCACTCATCGCCTCTTATGCGCAAGCCGCCGATTTGGCGCTTCGTGCCGGTTTTGACGGCGTGGAAATCCACGGCGCAAACGGCTATTTAATCCAACAGTTTTACTCTGCCCAAAGCAACCGCCGCAACGACCAATGGGGCGGCAGCTTGGAAAACAGAATGCGCTTCCCGCTGGCCGTTGTCGATGCCGTGGTTGCCGTCCGCGAAAAACACCAGCGCGACGACTTCATTATCGGCTACCGCTTCTCCCCTGAAGAGCCGGGAGATGACGGCTTAACCATGACCGAAACCGGCGCACTGATTGACGCATTGGTACAAAAACCGCTGCAATATCTGCACGTTTCCCTGTGGGAATTTGATAAAAAGATCCGTCGCGGCGGCGATACCGCGCAAACCCGCATGCAGTTTATCCACGAACGCATCAACGGCAAACTGCCGCTTATCGGCGTGGGCAACCTGTTTACCGCCGACCAAATTTTGGCCGCCTATGAAACCGGTTGGGCAGAATTTATCGCCTTGGGCAAAACCGTGATGATCAATCCGCACATCGCCACGCAAATCCGTGAAGGCCGCGAAGATGAAATCGAAACGCAACTCGACCCGACGCGCGCCGACCATTACGGCCTCCCCGACACCTTGTGGGGATTTGCCTCCAGCGGTACGCAATCATGGCTGCCGCCGGTAAAAGGCGCGGAATGGAAACCGATGGATATTTAATCATCGATTCATAATCGAAGGCCGTCTGAAACTTTTCAGACGGCCTTGTGTTTGGTACAAACATTGAATTATCAAGCATTTTTTTGTACAATTCCGCATCTTTCAATCTATTGCAGGGCGTGTCGCACACGCCCTTATTTTAGCCTGTTTCCCAACACCCATATCCTTCAGGCCGTCTGAAAAAGCGGCCTGAAACTTTTTGCAAAGAAAACCATGTCCCAAGAAATCCTCGACCAAGTGCGCCGCCGCCGCACGTTTGCCATCATCTCCCACCCTGACGCAGGTAAAACCACGCTGACCGAAAAACTGTTGCTGTTTTCAGGTGCGATTCAAAGCGCGGGTACGGTAAAAGGCAAGAAAACCGGCAAATTTGCTACTTCCGACTGGATGGAAATCGAGAAGCAGCGCGGCATTTCCGTGGCTTCGTCCGTAATGCAGTTCGACTACAAAGACCACACCGTCAACCTCTTGGACACGCCGGGACACCAAGACTTCTCCGAAGACACCTACCGCGTTTTGACCGCCGTGGACAGCGCCTTGATGGTCATCGACGCGGCAAAAGGCGTGGAAGCGCAAACCATCAAACTCTTGAACGTCTGCCGCCTGCGCAATACGCCGATTGTGACGTTCATGAACAAATACGACCGCGAAGTGCGCGATTCTTTGGAATTACTGGACGAAGTGGAAAACATCCTGCAAATCCGCTGCGCGCCCGTAACCTGGCCGATCGGCATGGGCAAAAACTTCAAAGGCGTGTACCACATCCTGAACGATGAAATCTATCTCTTTGAAGCGGGCGGCGAACGCCTGCCGCACGAGTTCGACATCATCAAAGGCATCGACAATCCCGAATTGGAACAACGCTTTCCGTTGGAAATCCAACAGTTGCGCGACGAAATCGAATTGGTGCAGGCCGCTTCCAACGAGTTCAATCTCGACGAATTCCTCGCCGGCGAACTCACGCCCGTATTCTTCGGCTCTGCGATTAACAACTTCGGTATTCAGGAAATCCTCAATTCATTGATTGAATGGGCGCCCGCGCCGAAACCGCGCGATGCGACCGTACGCATGGTCGAGCCGGACGAGCCGAAGTTTTCCGGATTTATCTTTAAAATCCAAGCCAATATGGACCCGAAACACCGCGACCGCATCGCCTTCTTGCGCGTCTGCTCCGGCAAATTCGAGCGCGGCATGAAAATGAAACACCTGCGCATCAACCGCGAAATCGCCGCCTCCAGCGTGGTAACCTTCATGTCGCACGACCGCGAGCTGGTGGAAGAAGCCTACGCCGGCGACATCATCGGTATCCCGAACCACGGCAACATCCAAATCGGCGACAGTTTCTCCGAAGGCGAACAACTGGCGTTCACCGGCATCCCTTTCTTCGCGCCCGAACTGTTCCGCAGCGTCCGCATCAAAAACCCTCTAAAAATCAAGCAACTGCAAAAAGGCTTGCAACAGCTCGGCGAAGAAGGCGCGGTGCAGGTCTTCAAACCGATGAGCGGCGCGGATTTGATTTTGGGCGCGGTCGGCGTGTTGCAGTTTGAAGTCGTTACCTCGCGGCTGGCCAACGAATACGGCGTAGAAGCCGTGTTTGACAACGCATCCATCTGGTCGGCGCGCTGGGTATCGTGCGAAGACAAGAAAAAGCTGGCGGAATTTGAAAAAGCCAACGCAGGCAATCTGGCGATAGACGCTGGCGGCAACCTCGCCTACCTCGCGCCTAACCGCGTCAACTTAAATCTGACGCAGGAACGCTGGCCGGACATCGTATTCCACGAAACGCGCGAGCATTCGGTTAAACTGTAAAACGCAAAGGCCGTCTGAAAATTTCAGACGGCCTTTTTTTCATTCGATATCAACCCAATAAATCCCAGGCAAACTTTCCAATGGTCAGGCACAGCAGCAACATAAACCCGTAACGCAGTAATTTAGTTCCGCCGCGTATTGCCAAGCGCGCGCCGACCACGCCGCCGCACAAATTCGCCACCGCCAACGGTATTGCCCATGCCCACACGACATGGCCTTGCGGAATAAAAAACGTCAGTGTGGCAAGATTGGTGGTCGAATTGATGACCTTTGCCGAGGCGTTAGCCGCTAAAAAATCATAGCCGTAAAAGCGGACGAACACAAAAGCCAGCAGGCTGCCCGTCCCCGGCCCGAACACGCCGTCGTAAAACCCGATTAATGCGCCGAAAAACAAGCCCCATAAAGTTTCGCGGCGCGTCAGCTTTTCAGTGCGCGCCGTCTGCCCCAAGTCTTTTTTCAAAAAAGTGTACAGGCACATGGCAATCATGATGACCAGCATTGCCGGTTTCATGTATTGCACGGGGAAATACACCACCGTTTTCGCGCCCAAATATGAAGCGGCAAACGCCAACGCCGCGGCAGGCAGCAGCATTTTCCACGGCACGGGGATTCGGCGCAGGTATTGCCCCATCGCAGTCAGCGTGCCGCAACAGGAAGCGAATTTATTGATGCCCATCACTGAAGCTACAGGCGTAGCGTTTGGCAATAGGTTGAACAATCCGGGAATCTGCAACAGCCCGCCGCCGCCAACCGCCGCATCCATCAGCCCGGCGGCAAAGCCGACCAACACCAGATAATAAAAAAACGAATCTGCAAGCATAATGTCCATCTCTAAAAAGCAAAGCGATTTTGCGCGTGTTTGCCCGACCTGACAACCTACAAGGCCGTCTGAAAACAAAAAGCCGACATCCTGTTTTCAGACGGCCTTTCTTTTTAAATTCAGCCACTAATAAGATTGCGGCTTGAAAATTTTTCCATTAAAATGCCGCCCCCTATCTTTCCCGAACACAACATATTATGGAACATTCTACCCCGACCAAACACACGCCCCGCGACCGAATGGGCATCTTCGCGCATTTCATTTTCGCCAGCCGCTGGCTGCAACTGCCGATTTATCTGGGCTTGATTGTCGCCCAAGGCATTTACGCCTACAAATTCCTCAAATCCTTATGGCATTTGGTCACCAATCTCGGCATCATGGATGAAAACACCATCATGATGGCCGTGTTAAACCTGATTGACGTTGTGATGATTGCCAATCTGCTGACCATGGTCATTATCGGCGGCTACGAAACCTTCGTTTCCCGCCTCCACGTTAACGAACACCCCGACCAGCCCGAATGGCTCAGCCATGTTAACGCATCGGTTTTGAAGGTTAAGCTGTCGATGTCCATCATCAGCATTTCCTCCATCCATCTGCTGCAAACCTTCCTCAACGCCGCCAACCTGACCGAAAAACAAATGATGTGGCAGTGCATTACCCACATCTGTTTCCTGATTTCCGCCCTTGCCATGGCGTTAACGGACAAAATCGTGTACGGCACGACACATAAAGCGCATTGATTTCAAAAACAATCAAAAGGCCGTCTGAAACCTTTTCAGACGGCCTTTTATTATTTGGCAATGTTTACCGGCTTATTGCTGACGCTTGTCCCACCAGGCAAACAAATTGCCCAAAATCGTTCCCGATACAGAGTGCCAAACGCAGGCAACGGCGGCGGCAACGGCAGACTCGGCATTGCCGGGGAAAAATTTGGCGCTCAAACCGGTGGCAAGTCCGGCATTTTGTACGCCGACTTCGATGGCAAGGGTGCGTTTTTTAGCAGTATTCATGCCGGTTAACGCGCCGCTGTAATAGCCGAGGATATAGCCGCCGATATTGTGGGCAGCGATGGCGAGTACCATAACGAAGGCGGATTCGGCGAAACGGTGGCCGTGGACGGCCGCAACGCCGCCGACAATACACGCGAATGCGGCAACGGCAACAGCCGGCATAATCGCGCGCACGTCTTCAAACCAGTGTTTTTTGTGCAGCAAAATATTGGCCACCGAACCAATGACAACAGGCAAAAGCGTTACAAGCAGCATAAATTTGAACATACCCCAGCCGTCCATTTCGACGGTTTGTCCGACCAAATAAGTCATCCACAGCGGCGTTATCACAGGCGCGAGGACGGTGGAAACCGTGGTCATGCCGACTGAAAAAGCAACATCGCCTTTAGCCAAAAAACTCATGATATTGGACGAAACGCCACCCGGACAGGTACCGACCAAAACCAGACCCAGCGTCAATCCGGGTGAAAGATTGAAGGCTTTGGCAATGCCGATGGCGAGCAGGGGCATAATCGTGTATTGGGCGATTGCGCCGATAAAAATATCGAGCGGACGTTGCGCCAGAATTTGATAATCTTCCTTACCCAAAGTCATGCCCATGCCGAGCATGATGATGCCGAGTACAACGACTTGCGTATCGCCTTTTACCCATGAAAACGTAGCAGGTTCGATAAAGGCGATAATAGAGGCAAGAATGATGATCAGGGCGGTGAAGCGGGTCATTTGCCGACTGACTGCGGTCAGAAAGTTCATGTTTTTACTCCTTTGTATGTTCTTATCATGACAATAATTGCCATAAGTTAACAGATATTAACTTATTCATATAACTCTGACAATGAAAATAGAAAAACTGTCATTTCATCAAATTAAACATAAAATATAACGACAATCGTAGCTTATAAGTATCAAGTAGTCTTTGCAGCCAGAAAAATAGTGATGTCTTATGTTTTAAATGCCTCCAATTTAATTTTGCAAAAGACCAAAGCGATACAGGGAAGTTAAATTACAACAACTTAAAAGGAAATAAAAAATGAATTTAAAAGAGCAGGTTGAGTTGTTATTATCTCAGCAGAAACATCCTGAAATAATAAAGAAAAATTTAGATGACCAAAAACTTACCCATGATGTTTTATTATCTTTGGGCGTAAGACCTGATAGTGAATTTTATGAGCTTTATACCAAATATTTTTTAGGATCACTAATTGGTAGCTATAGTGAACTTGTTGATCCATGTTCACCTGACAGCTTTGATGGAGCAATCATGGCTCATGAGTATTGGGATATCCCAAAAAATTATATTCTCTTTACAACCGGGGAAGGAGAAGGGGGTTATTTTTACAATACTGAAGATAATAGCGTTTGGGATTGTGGCTTGGGTGAGCAACACTTGCTAGGTACAGATCAGCTAAGGCATTGGAGTAGCTTTTACAAATTTATGGTTTGGTATTTGACGCCCGATGAATCATAATGGCACTTTGAAAGACTATTAAGTCCTGTCCAGCTTTTTTCAAATTCAAAGATATTTGTTAGATTTTCCACTCAATCTACACCTGTTTTAATACAGATTTGGGATTTGCAACAAATTTCAAAAGCAAAACAGTAGCATTAAGGCCGTCTGAAACTTTTCAGACGGCCTTGTTTTATCCGTTCGTTATCGATTTATTCGATATTTTGAACCTGTTCGCGCATTTGTTCGATTAAGACTTTCAGTTCAACCGACGCTTGCGTGCATTCGGCGGCGATGGCTTTGCTGCCCAAGGTATTGGCTTCGCGGTTCAACTCTTGCATCAGGAAATCCAAACGTTTGCCTACGCTGCCCTTGCCTTCGGTAACGATGCGGCGCACTTCGGCGATATGGGTGCGCAAACGGCTGAATTCCTCATCTACATCGGATTTTTGGATGAATAAAGCAAATTCTTGTTGCAAGCGGTCGTTGTCGATATTGCCGACGGCTTCTGCCAAACGGGCTTTGACTTTGTCCATATGCGCCTGCAGAAGGCTGGGGAACAATTCGTTCAAAGCGTCCACAATCTCTTCCATGCCGTCCAGACGTTGCAGCAGGTGTTCGCCCAGTTTTTTGCCTTCGCGTTTGCGGGCTGCTGCAAACTCTTTCAAAGCGCTGGTCAATAAATCTTTAACACCTTTGGCCAAAGCCTCGGCATCTTCGCCCTGACCCGCCAAAACGCCGGGAAAACGCAAAACATCGGCCACGCTCAATTTGGCAAAATCATGCTCCTTGCGCCAAGTTTTGTTCAAATGCGCCAGTTGGGCAACCAAATCCTGATTGACCTCCAAAGTCTGTCCGCCCGAGGAGGCATCCTGCAGCTGGATGCGGCATTCCAATTTACCGCGCGCCACGGCCGCGGCAATCTGCTCGCGCAACGCGCCTTCTAAATAGCGCAACTCTTCCGGCATACGGAATTGGACATCCAAATAACGATGGTTGACCGCGCGGATTTCCAAATTAATCCGCTTGCCGCCGCATTCGCCTGCGGCATTGGCAAAGCCGGTCATGCTGTGGATTTGAATATTTCGTCTTGTAGCCATGGTTTTACTCCGTTTTCAAATACGAGTGAAAGTACGGATACTATAACACACCCGACCGCCGATTTTCAGACGGCCTTTGCCGCCAAATTCCTCTATAATTCAAGGCAACCTGTTTTTTATTCCCCCAAAGGACCATCATGAGCGACTACACACGCACCGGCCGCGCCGCCGACAGCCTGCGCAACATCAAAATTACCCCAAACTTCCTCCCCCACGCCGACGGCTCCTGCCTTATCGAGTGTGGCAACACCAAAGTGATTTGCACCGCCTCCATCGACGAAAATGTCCCACCGTTCCTGCGCGGTAAAGAACAAGGCTGGGTAACGGCCGAATACGGTATGCTGCCGGCTTCCACCGCCTCCCGTATGCGCCGCGAGGCCGCCGCAGGCAAACAGTCCGGCCGCACACAAGAAATCCAACGCCTGATCGGCCGCTCGCTGCGCGCCGTCGTCGATATGGAAAAACTCGGCGAACGCCAAATCCTGATTGACTGCGACGTCATCCAAGCCGACGGCGGCACGCGTACCGCCTCCATTACCGGCGCCTACGTTGCCCTGCAAATCGCCGTGGACAAACTCCTTTCAGACGGCCTCATCAGCGAAAACCCCATCCGCGAAGCCGTTGCCGCCGTTTCCGCCGGCGTGGTGGGCGGCGTACCGCTTTTGGACTTGGACTATCCCGAAGACTCAGGCTGCGACAGCGACGTCAACATTATCATGACCGCATCCGGCAAAATCATCGAAATCCAAGGTACGGCCGAAGGCGCACCGTTCAGCATCGAAGAATTGGGCAAACTCATTGCCCTCGCGCATAAAGGCATTGCCGAATTGGTCCAACACCAAAAGGCCGCCCTTTTGTCCCGATAAGCAGCAAGGCCGTCTGAAAGATTTCAGACGGCCTTTTTTAACCCCGCCCATTTATGCGCATTTACTCAAAAAAGCGCGTCCCATCCTTGAATTTCATGTAAAAAATAGTAATAATAACCCTTTTTCCAGCAAACCAAGCTGCCCGACAAACCCCACAAGAAAGCACGAAACATGGCGTTAATCGTACATAAATACGGCGGCACATCAGTAGGCTCGCCCGAACGCATCAAAAACGTAGCCAAACGTGTCGCCAAAGCCCGCGCCGAAGGACACGACATCGTAGTCGTCGTATCCGCCATGAGCGGCGAAACCAATCGACTGGTCGCCCTGGCGCACGAAATGCAAGAACATCCCGATCCGCGCGAGCTGGACGTCGTCCTTGCCACCGGCGAACAAGTGACCATCGGCCTGCTGGCCATGGCCCTGAAAGACATCGGCGTTGACGCCAAAAGCTACACCGGCTGGCAGGTTGCCCTCAAAACCGACACTTCCCACACCAAAGCCCGCATCGAAAGCATCGATGACGAAAAAATGCGTGCCGACCTCGCCGAGGGCAAAGTCGTTATCGTAGCCGGTTTCCAAGGCATCAGCAGCGAAGGCAATATCTCAACCCTCGGCCGCGGCGGCTCCGATACCTCCGCCGTTGCACTTGCCGCAGCCCTCAAAGCCGATGAATGCCAAATTTATACCGACGTAGACGGCGTTTACACCACCGACCCGCGCGTCGTACCCGAAGCACGCCGCATGGACACGATCACATTCGAAGAAATGATCGAATTGGCCAGCCTCGGCTCAAAAGTTTTACAAATCCGCTCCGTAGAATTCGCCGGAAAATACAAAGTGCGCCTGCGCGTACTCAGCAGCCTGCAAGAAGGCGGCGACGGCACCCTGATTACCTTTGAAGAGGACGACAACATGGAAAGAGCAGCCGTAACCGGTATCGCATTCGACAAAAACCAAGCCCGCATCAACGTACGCGGCGTACCCGACAAACCCGGCGTTGCCTACCAAATCCTCGGCGCAGTTGCCGATGCCAACATCGAAGTCGACATGATCATCCAAAATGTCGGTAGCGAAGGCACAACCGACTTCTCCTTCACCGTACCGCGCAGCGACTACAAGCAAACCATCGAAATCCTGCAGCAACGTCAAGACAGCATCGGCGCAGCCTACATCGACGGCGACGACACCGTATGCAAAGTCTCCGCAGTCGGCTTGGGCATGCGTTCACACGTCGGCGTAGCCGCCAAAATCTTCCGCACCCTCGCAGAAGAAGGCATCAACATCCAAATGATTTCAACTTCCGAAATCAAAGTATCCGTCCTGATTGACGAAAAATACATGGAACTGGCCACCCGCGTTCTGCATAAAGCATTCGACTTGGGCAACTAATTCCTGCCAATCAAAAGGCCGTCTGAAACTTTATTGTTTCAGACGGCCTTTTTATTCCTATTGCATCAACCAACAATATCTTAATAAAAAAATCTACTTTAGTTCAAAACAGCATAGCCAACCTTATTACCCTTGTTAATTTCATTATGCATTCAAAAATTTATAACCATCCATCTTTGCCGTTTAATTCCAAAAACATACCACTTAACCTAATTTATGAAAAATAAACAAATTTGTAATAAAATAGAACAAAAGTACAAATAATTGTCTACGCTCATCAATAAAAACAAATTTCCCCGTTTCCCCTAACTTAAGAAGGAATCCTAATATGAACGTATTAAACAAATTCGGTATGCTAATCTTGTCCGCTTCCCTACTGGCAGCCTGCGGCGACTCCGGCAATAAAGGCAGCAGCGACAAACCGGCAGAACAAGTTGCCCAAAGCGAATCTAGCCCGGCCAACAAATACGAAAAAGCCCTGAGTGAATTCCCGGAAGCAGATCCTAAACTGGCCGAACCTATCGTCATTTCCGATAAAAAATCTCCAGACGGTCTTGCCGAATTGCAAAAATTCAATAACTTCATTACTGGTGAGGAAGCTCAAAAAATTGGTCGAATAGGTCAAGAATTGCAACAGTTGGCTAGACAGAATAAAGAAGCCGAGACTATCGAGCAGATAAAAAAACTGACTGCCGCACTGGAACAATTCCATCAAAGTGCAGCTGCTATTGATATCAAAGATCCAGAAATCAAAGCAGTTTTAGATCGAACTGTGCAAGTCAACAGTACAATTAATGAGTTTATGATTTATGGAAGCAAGTATGCTACTGAACTGACTATCGATAGTAAAGATAAAGAAGCAGTCAAATTTGCCAAAGATTTCCAAGACAAATCTCAAAAATTGCAAGAAACCCTGCGTACAGCCAATCAAGAATTACAAAAAGCAGCCGAAGCTTTAGGTAAAAAATATTCCCAATAAGCCTATTGTTTCCGATAAATAGCGGTGGTATCGGCAATATCGATACCACCTTTCCAAACCCTAAGTCAGATTGAATACAATGAATAATCTTAATCCTTCTCTCCCCTGCCCTCACTGCCATGCTCCGATCCAAGGCGGATTGGTTAAAGGTTTGGCCGCAGTCAAAGAATGCCCTTCCTGCCATAAAAAAGTCAAATTCAAAAAGCCGCCTGTCGGCGAATATTTCAAAGCTTTGCTGAAACCTTTCGCTATTTTTGTAGTCGTTGTCTGCATCGTAGCGGCAATAATGATCAGCCTGTTTGGTACATTCCCCCCATATATCAGTACGGTATTAGTTATCGGCTTTCTCGTCTACTACATTATCCCGATTCAAAACAAACTTTCATCTTTTGAAAAAGACGAATAAACATATACGTTGCCCATCCAACCCGCTTTTCCGGATGGGCAATGCCTTATCCAGCCCGATAAAAAAATAATGAAACCGTCCCCATTCTCTTGCCCGCATTGTTCCAATCCGATTCGAGGTAGTGCATTCAAAGGATTAAAAAGTATTAAAGAATGTCCAACCTGCCACAAAAAAGTCCGCTATAAGCAACCGACTGCAAAAGAAATCCGCCAAGCGACATGGAAAAAAAGCGTTATTTTCCTTGCCCTGCTGACATTATACCTTGCCTTTCTAATTGCACTATTGCGCGCAGATATTCCTTTTACGTATCTCATCCTTCCTATCATGCTCTATTTGGTTACAGTCTTCCAGTCTGCCATCATCAAGCTTTCTTCATTTGAGAAAGACGAATAGCCTGCTTTCAGACGGCCATTGCCTTCAATGACAAGGTTTGGCCGATACCGATTTTAATCCTTATCCCCGATATCCCCTCCAAGGCTTTTATTACATGAAACGTCCAATCCCTGTTACCATCGCCACCGTTCTCTATTTCATCCTAACTGCCCTTACTTGCTTTATCACTGTTGCTCTGGCGATTTATTCGGGCGATGTACTGATAGAGGTTGCAGCCTTGGCATTCCCTTTCCTGCCTTGGTGGCTGTCTATGCCCCTATACTTCATACTCCTTTCCTTGCCGGTATTTATTGCCGTCGGCCTGCTTTCAGGCAAGCGTTCTGCCCGTTGGCTGGCTGTTGTGCTGGCGGCCGCTTCGTTGATCATGGTGTATAGCGATATGGCGAGCTATAGTTCCCAACAAATCATTATTCAATCCATACTCCACCCTGTTTTGCTGCTCCTCATCTTCAATCCGGTATCCAACCGCTATTTCGCCAACGCGGCCTCAAAAACCGAATCCTAAACCATCATTTTTTGACTTCAAAAAACTTAAGGCCGTCTGAAATCCTTGCCCTTACGCAAATCTTTTTCAGACGGCCATAAAATAGAATGGCAGACGGCCTTTCATACAATCAATAATGCGTTTCCCTTAGCAGCTTTAAATACCAAACTGTAAGCAAACAAACCCATGAAATCAGTTTTTCCTATTTTCTTTATCCTGCTCAACTTATTCTTTATCCTTTATTTGCCACGCAAACTATCCATATGGGCCCGGTTTGCGCTTTACCTGTCTATCGGTGGGCTGTTTTATTTATGGATGTCCAACAAATCTGCCCTGACCTCCCTATTTGCACACACCATTTCATTGCAACCATTCGACGTATTTCATGAGACAATCGGTTTTTCATTATTGGTTACAGTCTTCCTCAATCTGTTTGACTTGCTTGCCGTACCTTCGATTGCCCGTTTCCCTATCTTAATCCTCAAAAATCCCCAACACCACCATCAGTCTGTCCAATGGTATCTTGCCAATACTTCCTTTTTCGAACGCTTTTTCCACTATTTCTACGCTTTCTGCTGTTGCCTCATATTTTATGGCATATGGCATGAAGCCTTCCGATAATCAATCTAAAAAACAAAGGGACATCATCAAAATGTCCCTTTGTTTATATTCAGACGGCCTTGAATATCTTCAAAACTCAATCCTTTCCTTCTCTCGAAAAATGCTCAATCTCAAATCCGCTCTGACGATAAGCTCGGAAACGGTCTCGGGCTTCGGCCAAATCTTCTAAGCTGTTGCCCACAATTTCAAGGATACGGTTTGGAATGGCCGGGGCTTGGCTCCAGAAATCGGCAGACAGGTTTAAAACCGTGCAATCTTTCGGAATATTCGGCAGTGCATTTCCAAACGCAAGCAATACCGGCGTTTCAGACGGCATGAGGTCGGTAGGCAGCCAGACTTCATGCGGAATAAAGCTTTCGGGAATTTGCTGCCACAAATCAATGTCGAGTTGCTGCACTGCCGCAGCGGAATCCGACCACACCAAGATCTGCCCGCCATCGCGTATGGCGCGCGCAATCAGGCGGCAGGCAAAGGCAGCCGGTCGGGCGACGTGTGTATAAAAAGTGACTTTAGGCATGACGTATTCTTTCGTTTGAGCAATGGATTGGCCGTTTTCAGACGGCCTTTTTGGTTTTCAACAATCTCAAGGCATTGCCCAACACCAGCAGCGAGCTGAAACTCATGCCGAGCGCGGCGATCCACGGGGTCACGTAACCAAATACGGCCAGCGGAACGGCAACCAGATTGTATGCGCTCGCCCAAGTCAGGTTTTGGCGGATGATTTGATGGGTGCGGCGTGCCTGTTCCATCATCACGGGCAAAACGTTCAAATCATCATTGAGCAAAACCACATCGGCACCGTCTCGCGCCACATCGGCACTCGTGGCTACGGCTGCCGACACGTCGGCTTGGGCAAGGACGGGGGCGTCGTTGATCCCGTCGCCGATCATCATGACTTTACGTCCTTGTTTTTGCAGATTTTCTACATAAGCCAGCTTGTCTTCCGGCGTGGCTTCGGCACGATAGGCATCCAAACCCAGCTCTTGCGCAACTTGGGCGACGGCAGCCTGACGGTCGCCGCTTAAAAGGTGCAGACGGATGCCGTGTTGTTTCAGGTTTTGCAACATTTCAGCTGCGCTGTCTTTGATTTGGTCTTCCAGCAAAAAGGCCGTCTGAAAACCGCTTTGATTGCCCAAGAAAATAATGCTGCCTGTGTGGTCGATATGGGTAAAGGCTTCGGGCAGATTACCGGCAATTTCCGCAACAAACGCCGCTTTGCCCAAAGCCCAAACTTGGGTTTCGCCATCCAATTCGATTTGTGCGCTGACACCGTGTCCGATACGGTTGACCCGTTGCTGCACTTTCACATCAAGCGCGGATACAGGGTCGTCTGAAAGCGTATGGTTTAAAATGGCACGGGCGATGGGGTGTTCCGATTGCTGTTCCAATGCTTGGGCAACGGCAAGGGCTTGGGCTTCGTTCAGACGGCCTGCGGACAACATCCGGCTGACGGAAAGCTGCCCTTTGGTCAGCGTACCGGTTTTGTCGAACACGACATCGTCAATTTGGGCAAGCGTTTCCAGGCTTTGTTTGCCGCTGATGAGAATGCCGTCTTTGGCCAGCGCACCGGTAGAAGCAGCCAGCGCGGTCGGAGTCGCGAGCGACAAGGCACACGGGCAGGTAATGACCAGCAGGGCGACGGTAATCCATAAGGCGGTGTGCGCGTCGGCATACCAAGCCCAGCCGATAAAAACGGGAATAGCAAGCAAGAGTTCGCCAAACACAAAACTGGACGCGTATTTTTCAGCCAACTCGGCGGCACGCGGTTTTTGCGCCAGCGCGCGGTCGAGCAGTTTGACGATATGGGACAGGCGCGTGTTGCTGCCGGTATGGTCGGTGCGGATGATTAAAGGGCTACTGGTGTTGAGCGTGCCGGCGGTTACTTTTTCAGACGGCCTTTTCACAATGGGCAGGCTTTCGCCGGTCAACATGGCTTCGTTGACTTCGCTCTCGCCGGACAAAACCGTACCGTCCACCGGAATGACTTCGCCAGGCTTCACAACAATCGTATCGCCTATATTGAGGCGGACGACTGCGGCTTCCTCGATGGCTTCGCTTTCCGGATAAGCCGGCAAACGGTGGCAAAATGCCGGAACCAGTTTGACCAACCGCTCCGCCGCATCGCCTGCTTTGCGTCGGGCAATCTGTTCCATAAAACGCCCGCCCAACAGGAAAAACAGCAGCATGGCGATGGATTCAAAATACATGCCCTGCCCTGCGTTGGTGGCCAGGCTGTAAATACCCGCGATAAAGGTCATCACAATGGCAATGGCAATCGGCGTATCCATGCCGACACGGCGGTTTTTCCAGTCGCGCCATGCGCCGCGGTAAAACGGCAACGCGCTGTAAAACACAACGGGCAACACCATCAAAAAGCCGCCCCAATGCAGGATTTCCAAATAAAGCGGCTCGATGTCGCCGCCGTAAAAATAAGTCGGCAGGGCAAACATCATCGTCTGCATCATGCCCAGACCGGCCACGGCCAATCTGACGATAAACTGCTTGCGCTCTTTCTGCGCCTGCGCTTCGATTTTTTGCGCATCATAAGGCGCGGCGGTATAACCGGTTTGGCGGATTTTCAGCAAAATATCCGACAATTCGATGTGGGCGCTGTCCCACACCACGCGGCAGCGGTGGGTGCTGTAATTCAAATCCACACGCACCACGCCCTTCATACGCAGCAACTGCTGCTCAATCAGCCACACACACGCGGCGCAGGTAATGCCGCCCAGCATCAATACCGCCTCGCGTTCATCCCCTACGCCGACCTCGACAAAGTCCGCCTGCACTTCGGGCAAATCGTACAACTTTAATTGCGACAACACTTCCGGCGGCGGCAATTCGGATTTTTCCGCGTCGGCGGTACGCTGTTTGTAATAATTGCCCAAACCTGCATCGATAATACTCTGCGCCACCGCTTGGCAGCCGGCGCAGCAGGTTTCATGTTCTTCGTCTTCAAAACGAACCGTCAGATGCAGATGCTCAGGGACTTCCAGTCCGCAATGGAAACAGTTTTTTTGGGGATGTGTGGGAGATGTCATCATGTGTTCGATTTATTTTTCAGACGGCCTGAAACAACCGTCCCAGGGTGTTACATTTTAGCAAAAAGCGTTTTTCCGCCTCTTTTCATTCAATTTTGAATTACCAGGCTATCGGATTTTGTAAAAAATATGGAAAACAAAGTATTGACCGTTCATCAAACGATGAACGGTAATATATAAATACCGTTTATCTTTAAAAACTTCCGATTATTTTAATGTAAAAATGGAACTTTTTTAAAAATCCCGATACATTCTTTGTTGACCTCAATCCATTTAAGCAGCATACTTTAGGCATTCCGCGAAGACGGAAATCAAAAAACACACATTTACTTATAAAACTAACTTATTGGGAAACCTCACCATGATTGATCGCCTTATGCCTATTTTTGCCGTTATCGGCATTTTGTCCAGCACCATATACCTGAGCCTCGCCGCTTGGATGCTTTACGAAAGCGTGTTCAAAAAGAAAAGCCCTCTGTCGGCATAATCCTCAGATTTAAAATTTTACGGTAAGGCCGTCTGAAGATTCAGACGGCCTTGTTTCATTTAAACATCAAGCATTCGGCTGTACGGCCAATTCAATCATTGCTTCGCGCAAACCGTCCAAGCCCAAACTTTCGGCAACGGAAATATTCACGCCGACTGCCTGCCCGGAATTGTCGCGCAAAATGCCTGCTTCACGCATACCCGACGGCAGCAAATCGATTTTGTTGTACACCACCAATTGCGGAATTTCATGCGCGCCGATTTCTTCCAAGACCTCGTTGACATCGTCCATCTGCCGTTCAAAATCGGGATTGGACGCATCAACGACGTGCAGTAGCACATCCGCCATCGCTGTCTCTTCCAAAGTAGCGGAAAACGCCGACACCAGCTTGTGCGGCAAATCGCGGACGAAGCCGACGGTATCGGTCAAAATCACGCTCGCCTCATGCGACAGAAAAAGCCGGCGCGCAGTGGTATCCAAAGTGGCGAACAACTGGTCTTTCGCCAATACGTCCGCTTTGGTCAAGCGGTTGAACAGGCTGGATTTTCCGGCATTGGTATAGCCGACAATGGCAAAAGTTTTCAGACGGCCGCTCATGCGCGATTTACGGCGCGTAGCGCGTTGTTTGCGGACATCGGCAAGCTGTTTTTTCAATGCCGTAATTTTTTGTCCGATTAAACGGCGGTCGGTTTCCAGCTGGGTTTCGCCCGGCCCTTTCAAGCCGATGCCGCCCTTCTGACTTTGCAAATGTCCATAACCGCGCACCAGCCGTCCGCTCAAGTGGTTCAGCTGGGCCAGTTCCACCTGCAACTTACCTTCCTGCGACTGGGCGCGTTTGGCAAAAATCGCCAAAATCAAACCCACTCTGTCAAGGACGCGGCATTGAAGCTCTTTTTCCAGATTACGCTCTTGTGTCGGCGTGAGTTCGTGGTTGAACACAACCAGCCCGACATCATGCTGCTTGACCACTGCCGCCAACTCTTCCGCCTTGCCAGTACCGACAAACAAAGCTGGATGCGGCTTATCGCGGCGTGAAGTTTCGATAGAAACCAAATCGCCGCCGGCCGCGCCCACCAATTCTGCCGCTTCGGCCAAGGCCGTCTGAAAGCCGCGCTCGCGCGTTTCGTTTGCGCCGGAATAGTCCGCCGTCAGCATCACGCCGACCAAGAGGACGCGTTCGGACTTTTCCAAAGATTTATCGACGGAAAACAGATTGCGCTTGCTCAAAAAATTTCCTTTCAGACGGCCTTATAGCTGGGTCAAAGTCCTGATTAACGGTTTTTCAAAATATCGGCAAAATATTCGGTCACTTCTGCCAAACGTCCGCCCTGCGCGGCATAAGGCTGCATGACGGCCACCAGCTGCTCCAACACTTCGCGCGTTTCAGTTTGCGCGTGTTCGCGGTAGAGCCACATATTTTGCATGGTCACCGTGGTCAATGCCTCGCGTACATTCAGCAAGAGCAAGTGGCGGCAAGACTCATAGCCTTGGCGCAAATCGCCGGCCGCATAGGCGGTAACCGACAATTCATAGTCGATGTCCAACTGATAAACATTGTTTTGGACAAAAAGAATATCGTCTTTCGGGAACGGAATGCGTTTCGCCATCAGGCCGATTGCATGGGAAATGCGGTATTTTCCCTCCTGACGCAGCATGGTTTGCGCAAGGTAGAGGCACTCGGCTCGGCGCGGGTTGTAATCGTAGCCTGCCAGCCAAGTCGCCAAAGCTTCATCGCGTTTGCCCATTAATTTGTAGCACTCGCCCAGCTGTTGGTAAGAAACCGTTACTTCTTCGACCCAACCGCCCAACTCGATGCGTTTTTTAAACCATTCGCTCGCACGCTCGGGCATATCGGAATCCCAATAAGAGCGCGCCGCATAAAAGGCGTAACGCGGTTTCAGGTCTTCATCTTCGGGGCTGTAAAACGCTTTTTCCAAAGAAACGGCGTCAAGCAGGTATTTGTTCGCCATGTTGCTGCGCGCGCCGAAACGGCCGCTGAGAACCGTATAGTCGCCATGAAGCGTGGCTTCGCTGGTATCTTGTTTGTCGGTTTCGATAAACTCGTGCAACACGCCGCGCCAGTAGAATGTGCCGTCATTGCGCAACAACAGCGGACGGTAATAAATCACGCTGCCCGCAGCATTTCTCATGCGGAGGCGGTAGCGGTCGGCAGTCAGCTCGGGTAATTCCAATTTGCCTTCAAAGCGGTCGTCCGCATCAAAAATCAACACGTAATCGGTTTTACCTTTTGCGTGTTTCAAAGCCTGATTGCGGTTGTATGCAAAATTTTGCCAACCATCATGATGAATCTCGCCCGCGATGCCCTTTGCCTCGAAAAAGCGGCGGATCACGTCGACGGTATCATCGGTCGAGCCGGTATCGCTGATGACGTAGTAGTCAAGTTTGATGTGGTCGGTGATGTTGGCCAGTGTTTCTTCGATGATTGCCGCTTCGTTTTTGACAATCATATTCAAGCAGATGGTTTGGGACATTTTCAATAGCCGTATTGGTTTGGAAAGGTATTATTTTACTTTAGCATTTTGTTTTTTGCACACAAAATACTCAGGCCGTCTGAAGATTGCCTTTCAGACGGCCTGAAGTTTATTTTGCCTTATCTTTTTTCCTGACGACGTATCAGATACACCGCCAACAGTGCAAACAAAACCGTCGGCAATGCGCCGGCCAAAAACGGCGGCACGCCGTATAACTGGCTGGTAAAGCCGAAGAGCCGTCCGGCAAAGTGGAACAGTAAACCGAGGCAGATACCGCCGAAGAGTTTCAAGCCCATATTGCCGTGGCGCGTGGTTTGCGGCGTAAAGGCGAAGGCAACAAGCGCCATCACCCATGCGGCAACGGGATACACCAGCTTGCGCCACCATGCGATGGCATAGACTTGGGTATTTTGGTTGTTTTTTTCCAGATGGTCGATATAAGTGGTCAATTCGCCGACAGACATTTGGTCGGGCTTGACGAGCAATACGTCCATCAGGTTGCGTTTGACGGAAATCGGCCAGTTTTCTTCGGCGGCGGTAGAAACCTCGACTTTATCTTCGCCCAATATGCTGCGGCGGATATTTTTCAGCTGCCAGCTTCCGTCTGGATTCAAAACGGCGGATTCGGCTTCCGCCGCTTGGGTCAGTTCATTTTTATCGTTGCGCTGCCAAATCTTGATGCCCAGAAGCGTATGGTCGGGCAGCATTTCGCGCACGTTGATGATGCTGTTTTTTTCTTTCAGCCAAAGGCCGGTATTGCCGGTACTGATTTTGCCGTTGATGGCGGCGGCTTTGATGTTTTCGGCTTTTTGGCTCAGCGTGGGTGCAACCCATTCGCCAAGTGCAACGGTGGCAATGGCGAAAATCAAACCGAACTGCGACAGAATCAACAGCAGCTTTTTGGTGCTCATGCCGCTGGCTTTGATGACGGTCAGTTCGCTGCCGGAAGCCAGTTGGCTGAGGGAAATCAGGCCGCCGATCAAAACGGCAAGCGGCATCAGTTCATATGCGCGCGCAGGCATCTGCATTAAAACATACTGCCCCAATTTTGCGCCGTTATAGCTGCCTTTTCCAAGATCGCCGACTTCGTTGATGATTTCAAAAAAGCTGTACAAAGCGAGGAAGGCAAGAAGGGCGTAAACCGCCATAACCGCCATTTGACGGATGATGTAACGTGAAATCAGGTTCATTTTCCGCCTTTCAATGTCAGACTTTTGGCAACCGCCTGCCAGAAGGGTTGGCTAGGCATACTGCGCACGCGCAGCAGGACGACGGCAATCACAAACATGATGATGTGCATGGGCAGCAGTCCGAGCCAGAAATGGATTTTGCCGTCTTCCACAGCATTGCGCAGGAAGGTCAGCCCGTTTTGGTAAACCAAAAACAAACCGATGGCAATCAGGATATTGTAGGTGTGGCCGCTGCGCGGATTGAAATAGGAAAGCGGCACGGCAAGCAGGCACAGCAACAAAACGCTGACGGTCAGCGAGATGCGCCACATCAATTCCGCCTGGTGTTGGGGATTGCTGCTGCCAATCAGTTGGGCGGTCGGAATGGTGCGGCGGTGTGAAACAGGGTCGATAAGTTTGGGCGTGGTGCTGATAATCAGGCTGAGGTGTTGGAAAGAAACGCGGTTGTAATCGGCTTTACCGGGCGTACCGCTGTAACGGTAGCCGTCGCGCAATTCAAGCGTGCGTTTGTTGTCGGTCAGCGAAAAATTGCCCTCTTTGGCAAAAACGATGTTGTCGTTGCCGTTTTTGTCCTGTTCGCGCAGGAACAGGTTTTTCATGATGCCGGATTCGGTATCGAAGGTTTCGACAAAATAAACCCTGCCGTTGCGCTTGCCCAAGTTATTGAACTCGCCGGCTTCCACCAAAGACAATTCCTGCTTCTGCTTCAAGATTTCGGCATATTCGCGGCTGCGCAACTCTGCCCACGGCATCACCCAAAGCTGCATGACGGCAATCAAAATGGCAAACGGCACGGCAAACTGCATGACTGGGCGTATCCATTGTTTCAATGCCAATCCGCAGGAGAGCCAAACCGACATTTCGCTGTCGCGCCAGTAGCGGGTCAATACGGTCAACGTACTGATAAATGCGGTCAACACCAGCAAAAGCGGGGTCATGCCGATGACCCAGAAGCCGACCAAGGCCAACACGGCATCGATGGCGACACGCCCGTCGGCTGCGCGGCCAAGCAGGTTGATGGCCTGCGTCGACACCAATACCGCCAAGAGGACGACGAAAATGCCGACGGCGGTAAAGGAAAGTTCTTTAATAAAGTTTCTTTGGTAAATCATAAGATTGAGCGTGGTATACGGTTTATGGGAAACCCATATTTATTCATAAGGCTTCAGACGGCATGACACAAATGGAGTACAATGATTTTCATCTGTTCGGACGGTTAGTCAACAGGCCGTCTGAATAACCGACAACCGTTCCAATCAGGAGAATAAACGTGAAATTTAGCACAAAAGCCGAAACTTTGCAGGCTCAACAGGCAGGTGCGCAATTATTTGTCTGCGCCGAAGCATCGCAACTGAGCAACCCGACTGCCCTCGCCCTCTTCGCTTCCCTTGAAGAAGGTCAAAATTTCGCCGACACCAAAATCCCGACGGACAACGGTTTGCAAGCCATTGCCGTCGCCCGCCTCGAAAAAACCGACCGCGCCGCATTGAACAAAGCTGCCGCCGAAGCCGCCAAATGGGCGCAAAACCAAGAAACGGTCAATGTGGACGTTCATGCCTTTGAAGAAGCGCAAGCCACCGCCATTGCCGAAGCCTTCGCCATCGCGTTCGGCAATGCCGCCTACCGTTTCGACCGCTACAAAAAAGAAGCCAAGCCCGCCAAATTTACAGAAGCTGTGTTCCACAGCGCACACGAAGCCGCCGTCAAAGAAGCCCTGCGCGTAGCCGAAGCGCAAGTTTACGGACAAAGCCTCTGCCGTGACTTGGGTAATGCCGCGCCGAACGAGTGCACACCCGAATTTTTAGCGCGTACCGCTAAAGCCGAAGCCGAAAAACTGGGCGCACACGCCAAAATCATTGAAAAAGACTACATCAAAGAAAACATGGGTTCGTTCTGGTCTGTTGCCAAAGGCAGCGTTGAGGATCCATATTTAGTCGAACTGAGCTATTTCGGCGCGGCCGACAAAGAAGCCGCACCTGTGGTATTGGTCGGCAAAGGCATTACCTTCGACACCGGCGGCATTTCCCTCAAACCCGGCCTGAACATGGATGAAATGAAGTTCGACATGTGCGGCGCGGCAACCGTCATCAGCACCTTTTGCGCCGCCGTCAAACTGCAACTGCCGATCAACCTGATTGCCATCGTCGCCACTTGTGAAAACATGCCTTCCGGCGCAGCCAACAAACCGGGCGACGTCGTGAAAAGCATGAAAGGCCTGACGATTGAAGTGTTGAACACCGATGCCGAAGGCCGTCTGATTTTGTGCGACGCGCTCACTTACGCCGAACAATTCAAACCTAAAGCCGTTATCGACGTTGCCACTCTGACCGGCGCGTGCATCATCGCCTTGGGTCATGACGTCAGCGGCGTGATGGGCAACAATCAAGATTTGGTCGACAGCCTGCTGGCCGCTTCCCGCAACGTGGACGACAAAGCATGGCAACTGCCGCTCTTTGAGACCTACAAAGACCAACTCAAATCCAACTTTGCCGACATTCCCAACATCGGCACGCCCGGAGCAGGCACGATTACCGCCGCCACCTTCCTGTCTTATTTCACCGAAGACTACCCGTGGGCACACCTCGACATCGCGGGTACCGCATGGAAATCCGGCGGCGAAAAAGGCGCAACCGGCCGCCCTGTTCCATTATTGTTGAACTATCTGCGCAATGTGAAATAAATCTTGGGGGAAGCCTGCGGGGTTAATCGTTTCAACCCCGCAGGCCGTCTGAAAACGGAATCCGCATTATCTGACTTAACCTGACAAACGGAGAACCGCCATGAAACCACTATTTGCCGCATTATCTGTCGCCCTTCTGCTCGGCACATCTTTAAGCGCTCAAGCTGCCGAACAAACCACCCCCACCGACCGCAGCATCCAAGTGTACAAAAAAACCGACTTAGCAGAATGGAACCGCGAAAACGCAGCCGGAGGCCAAGGCCCGTTGCTCGGCAGCTTTGCCTTCACGCGCCATCAAACCGCCGACCAAGACGCATTCAAAGAAATCGGCTGGCTCACATTGCCGCCGGGCGCTTCTATCGGTCAGCACAAACATACCGGCAATGAAGACGTTTACATCATCGTATCCGGCAAAGGCCTGTTTACCGACAGCGAAGGCAAACAAACCGAAGTCGGCGCAGGGGACATTACCATCGCCCGCCCCGGCCAGTCCCATGCACTCAAAAATATCGGCAAAAAGCCGTTGGTATTCTTGGATTTGATTGCAGAGACCGCTGGCGCTAAAGCCGCTGAAACCAAGTAATGCTTTCAATGAAAGCAAACAATCTGCCATGACTTTCTGCCTTACCCAAACCAGGCAGCAGAACGATTGTTCCGTTTTCATTTAAATCTGCATACAAGCCAAAGGCCGTCTGAAAACCACGCTTCGTTTTCAGACGGCCTTTTTTCTCAAAAATCTTATCATATTAATAATGAAATGTTATATAATAACAGCCTTTCGAAATATGATGAGAAACTAAAATGACACAAACCACACTCAAACCCATTGTTTTATCTATTCTTTTAATCAGCACCCCCATCCTCTCCCAAGCGCATGAAACCGAGCAGTCGGTTGACTTGGAAGAGGTTACTGTCGTCGGTAAAAGCCGTCCGCGTGCAACGTCGGGGCTGCTGCACGCTTCGACCGCCTCCGACAAAATCATCTCCGGCGATACTTTGCGGCAAAAAGCCGTCAACTTGGGCGATGCTTTGGACGGCGTACCGGGCATTCATGCCTCGCAATACGGCGGCGGCGCGTCCGCGCCTGTGATACGCGGTCAAACAGGCAGACGGATTAAAGTGTTGAACCATCACGGCGAAACAGGCGACATGGCGGACTTCTCGCCCGACCATGCCTTGATGGTGGACAGCGCCTTGTCGCAGCAGGTCGAAATCCTGCGCGGCCCGGTTACGCTGTTGTACAGCTCGGGCAATGTAGCCGGTTTGGTCGATGTTGCCGATGGCAAAATCCCCGAAAAAATGCCTGAAAACGGCGTATCGGGCGAAGCCGGATTGCGTTTGAGCAGCGGCAATTTGGAAAAACTGACATCCGCAGGCATCAATATCGGTTTGGGCAACCACTTCGTGCTGCATACCGAAGGCTTGTACCGCAAATCGGGCGATTACGCCGTACCTCGCTATCAAAAAGAAGAAGGCCGTCTGAAACGACTGCCCGACAGCCATGCCGATTCAAAAACCGGCAGCATCGGGCTGTCTTGGGTTGGGGATAAAGGTTTCCTCGGCGTGGCGTACAGCGACCGTCGCGACCGCTACGGCCTGCCTGCGCACAGCCACGAATACGATGATTGCCACGCCGACATCATCTGGCAGAAGAGTTTGATTAACAAACGCTATTTGCAGCTTTATCCGCACCTGCTGACCGAAGAAGACATCGATTACGACAACCCGGGCTTGAGCTGCGGCTTTCATGACGACGATAATGCACACGCCCATGCCCACAACGGCAAACCGTGGATAGACCTGCGCAACAAACGCTACGAACTCCGCGCCGAATGGAAGCAGCCTCTGCCCGGTTTTGAAGCCCTGCGCGTACATCTGAACCGCAATGACTACCACCACGACGAAAAAGCAGGCGATGCAGTAGAGAACTTCTTCAACAACAAAACACACAACGCCCGTATCGAGTTGCGCCACCAACCCATAGGCCGTCTGAAAGGCAGCTGGGGCGTGCAATATTTGGGACAAAAATCCAGCGCGCTTTCCACCATTCCCGAAACTGTCCAACAACCGATGTTGATTGACAACAATGTGCGCCATTACAGCTTTTTCGGTGTAGAACAGGCAAACTGGGACAACTTCACGCTTGAAGGCGGCGTACGCGTGGAAAAACAAAAAGCCTCCATCCAGTACGATAAAGCATTGATTGATCGGGAAAACTACTACAACCAGCCCCTACCCGACCTCGGTGCGCACCGTCAAACCGCCCGCTCGTTCGCACTTTCGGGCAACTGGTATTTCACGCCACACCACAAACTCAGCCTGACCGCCTCCCATCAAGAACGCCTGCCGTCAACGCAAGAACTGTACGCACACGGCAAACACGTTGCCACCAACACCTTTGAAGTCGGCAACAAACACCTCAACAAAGAGCGTTCCAACAACATCGAACTCGCACTGGGCTACGAAGGCGACCGCTGGCAATACAATCTGGCACTCTACCGCAACCGCTTCGGCAACTACATCTACGCCCAAACCTTAAACGATGGACGCGGCCCCAAATCCATCGAAGACGACAGCGAAATGAAGCTCGTGCGCTACAACCAATCCGGCGCCGACTTCTACGGCGCGGAAGGCGAAATCTACTTCAAACCGACACCGCGCTACCGCATCGGCGTTTCCGGCGACTATGTACGAGGCCGTCTGAAAAACCTGCCTTCCCTACCCGGCAGGGAAGATGCCTACGGCAACCGTCCTTTCATCGCGCAGGACGACCAAAACGCGCCCCGTGTTCCGGCTGCGCGCCTCGGCGTCCACCTGAAAGCCTCGCTGACCGACCGTATCGATGCCAATTTGGACTACTACCGCGTGTTCGCCCAAAACAAACTTGCCCGCTACGAAACGCGCACGCCCGGACACCACATGCTCAACCTCGGCGCAAACTACCGCCGCAATACGCGCTATGGCGAGTGGAATTGGTACGTTAAAGCCGACAACCTGCTCAATCAGTCCGTTTACGCCCACAGCAGCTTCCTCTCTGATACGCCGCAAATGGGCCGCAGCTTTACCGGCGGTGTGAACGTGAAGTTTTAAAATCAGATAGATAAACAAAAAAGGTTTTCAGACAGCCGTCTGAAAACCTTTTTCTTACTTTAAACCAATTTTAAAACCAGCCATTAATCTTTCAAAACATCGCGTGCAGCCGCTTGAATCTTGGCCGCCGCTGCTTCGATTTGCTGCTGTTCGGTAGATGGGTTTGCCACTGTTTCAGCCTGGGCAGCTTGTGAAGCTGCGGTTTTAGGCTCAGATTCAGTTTGCGGCGCAGTCAGCGGCAAACGCGCCAATACAGTGCTGACGCCGGTTACTTTATCGCCAATCGCCACTTGCGCCTGCGCATCGACAGGCAGATACATATCCACGCGCGAACCAAAGCGGATAAAGCCATAGCGTTCACCGCGGGACAGTTTCGCACCGGCTTGGGTGTAACACAAAATACGGCGCGCCACCAAACCGGCCACTTGAACAAAAGTAATTTCACGACCAGAAGCCGTAGTCGCCAACACCGCGTTACGTTCGTTTTCCGTGCTGGCTTTGTCCAAATCCGCATTCACGAATTTGCCTTTGTTATAAACCACTTTCGTTACCGTACAATCGGCAGGCGATTTTTGCGAATGCACGTTGAACACGTTCATAAAAATACTGATTTTCAAAGCATCGACATCACGATACGGATCGCGTGCGCGCTCGACCACCACGATACGGCCGTCAACCGGGCTCAACACCGCTTCAGGATTTTGCGGAATTTCACGCGCAGGGTCGCGGAAAAACTGCAGAGCAAATACGGTAAACACCCAAAACGGCAAAGACCACCAGCCGCAGCACATCGACACCAGCAGGCTCAAAGCCAAACCGCCGCCGATAATCGGCCAGCCCTCACGGGCGATAATCGGGTGGGGATACAAACGGTTCATCACTTATCCTTCATTTAACAATTTCAAAATTGCCGCCATTATATCTGAAACTCCAAACATTGAGGCCGTCTGAAATGTTCAGACGGCCGGTGTCTTTTGTAAAAAATACTCAACATAGATAAAGTTTAAATCTCGGCAACGCAATGACGCAGCGTCCTCAACAAGCGGCTCACACAATCCAACACAGCGCCGCAGACAATGTTTAGACTACCCCTCCGCTCCCGATTATCTCGACAAGCCCAACATGACCGCCAATACCAGCCAAATCCAATGCCGCCGGCGTGATGTAGAAAACAAAGCGCGTTGAGACAGCAAACGCGTTTGGCTCAACTGAAACGCCACATCGGCCAACATCATCAAACGATCGGACTGCCGCGCCTCCCGTTCTTCCACTTTACGCAGTTTCAAATTTTCCGCCTCAATCCGCAGCCGCACCAGTTTGGCTTCCAAAAGCAGCAGCTCGCGCGCTTCTTCATACTCCTGTTGCTTCATCGTCCGTATCCTTGTCTATCTCACCGCGCAAATACGCAATATCCGATCGAATATCCTGCAAGGTCTCAGCCACACGGCTGCCCTGCTCTCGATAATCTGCCGATACTTTGCGGAACAATACGGCAATAATCAGCAAGCTCACGAAGAAAATGCCGAAAAACACCCACAACGCCGCCACATCCGACAACACGCGGTTCAAGCCGAACAGCAAACCGACCAAGCCCACCATCAACAGCGCGCCGGACAACACCAACCAAACCGCCAAACGGAACACATTCTCCGCCTGACGCGTCAAATCCAAGCTCAATACCTGCAAACGCAGCAGCAGCAAATCCGCGCCCTGATTCAACAAAGCCTTGCCATGTTCAAAACGCTGGCGAATTCCCATCTCGATTATCCTTTTTCCCAGGAAAAATAAGGCTAAGGCCGTCTGCACGGCGCAATGAAATCCATGATTTCATGTACACGCCTGTTCAGACGGCCTTAACATATTCACATTAACGGCGGTTCAACAACACACCGACAACCAAACCGGCCAATGCGGCAAAACCCATCGCATAATATGGTTTCTCATGCACCACTTCATCAGCGTGTTTGGCACCGCGTTTCAAACGCTCGCCCGCATCGGCTTCAAATTCGGCAAAACGCTCTTTGCCTTCTTTAAAACGTTCCTGAGCCGCTTCTTCAAACTGCTCGTATTTTTCACGCGCACGCTCGGCATGATGGCGCAAACGTTCGCCGGCCTCTTCTTCAAAACGGCTCAAACGTTCTTTGGCCGCGGCCAATTTCTCTTCCAATTTGGCCCGGGCTTTGCCGCCCTCTTCCGAACCGGCTTCCACACCGTCGCGGTACAACTCTTCCACATCATCCATCACTTCTCGGATGTCTTTCAGCAAAGCCTCGCGACGCGCTTCAAAATTGTGTTTTTTCATGCTTCTCTCCTTGATATAGGTTGATATGGTTACAGAATATTTATCTGTTAATAAATTATAACCGTTTATTCTAAAATAAACGTTAATTTAAATAAAATTAAGTGCTTATTATGAAAACAACCCGATGAAATTTAAAAAAGGCCGTCTGAAAACTTCAGACGGCCTTTTTTAATACCTTTTACACAGCCTATTCCAATATTCTTTTTTGATAAAAAAAGATATAATTTCATATCATTACAATTTCTTAACAAAGGTATCGCAACCATGGCAGTCAATCCTACCAAACTTTTTGACGGGCTGGCCAAGCTCGTGCAGTCGGAAGACAAAGCAAACTTCATCTACGGCTTCCTGCGCCTGTTCGATACCCCGAAAGCCACCATTACCAAACTGCAAAACCAAACCCCCGGCACCAACGTTGCCGATATGCCCCTGCATGGCGAAATTGCCCTCAGCCGCAAACTCTATTTCAAACCCGTCACCCCCGATACAGACATATACGACGTCCTGCAAGACCTGAAACAATCCGCCACAGCCGACAAAAACAAAATCCGCTTCTTTATCGTAACCGATTTTCAAAACATCGCCGCCTACGATAGCCAAGCCGACGACTACCTCGAATGCGCCTACACCGACTTGGCGCAAAACTACGGCTTTTTCCTTCCCCTTGCAGGCTTGGAAAAAAGCAGCGGATTTGAAGAAAATCCCGCCGACACCAAAGCCGCCGAAAAAATGGGGCGCCTTTTCGACCATATCCGCCGCACCAACCATCTTGAAAAATCCGAAGACATCCATGCCCTCAATGTCTTCCTGACCCGCCTGCTCTTCTGCTTTTTTGCCGAAGACACCAAAATCTTCCCCAAAGACAGCTTTACCAAACTCATCGAAAGCCATACGCACAAAACCGGCGAAAATGCAGACGAAGTCCTGACTGCACTTTTCCAAACCCTCGACACGCCCCCTGAAAAACGTTCCGAATCCCTGCCTGCCCATCTCGCAAGCTTCCCCTACGTCAACGGCGGGCTTTTCCAAGCAGACGAGCCTGTCCCCGATTTCGACGACCGCACCCGCCGCCTTTTGCTCGAATGCGGCAAACTCGACTGGTCCGAAATTAATCCCGATATCTTCGGCTCCATGTTCCAAAGCGTCATCAATCCCGCCCAACGTAGCCGCCTCGGACAGCACTACACCTCCGTCCCCAACATCATGAAAGCCATCAAGCCGCTCTTTCTTGACGACTTTCAGGCGGCGTTTCAAGACATCTTCAAACGCTATCCCAGCAATGAAGGCCGTCTGAAAGCCCTATACAGCCTCTCCATGCGGCTGGGCAACATCAAAATCTTCGACCCTGCCTGCGGCAGCGGCAATTTCCTGATTATCGCCTACAAAGAACTGCGCCGCCTCGAAATCGAAATCTTCAAAGCTGTCAAAGAAATCGACAGCAACGCCATTTTCAGCAGCCAAATCCGCCTCGACCAATTTTACGGCATCGAGCTGGACGACTTCGCCCACGAAATCGCTATGCTCTCGCTTTGGCTGGCCGAACACCAAATGAACCTTGCCCATGAAAACGAGCTGGGCAACAGCCTGCCCACACTGCCCCTCAAAAGCGGCGGCAACATTAAGGCCGCCAACAGCCTGCGCGAAGACTGGGAAGCCTTCTGCCCCCGTGGCAAGCGCGCAGAAGACGAAGTCTATATCGTCGGCAATCCCCCATTTGGCGGCAAACAATATCGTAATGCCGAACAAAATATAGACATGGACACTGTCTTTAACGGCTGGAAAAAATACGGCGTCTTGGATTACGTTGCCTGTTGGTTTTGGAAAGGCGCACAATATATCCGCGCCAGCCGCGCCAGGCTCGCCCTTGTCGCCACCAATTCCATCAGCCAAGGCGACCAGGTCGCCACCCTCTGGCCCCCTATTTTCTCATTGGGCAACCGCATCGCCTTTGCCTACCAAACCTTCCCGTGGGCAAACAATGCCAAAGACAAAGCCGCCGTCCATGTCGTCATCATCGGCCTGGAAGCAGCATATCTTTCAGACGGCCTCAGCCCCAATAGCGTGCAGCCCAAACTCTACAAACTTCTCGATAAAGAATGGCACAGCCAAAGCGTTGCCAACATCAGCCCCTATCTGATTCCAGGGAGTAATCTTGCTATTGAAGCTAGACGTACCCCTATTTGCAACATACCCGAAATGGTTTTCGGCAATATGCCCAATGATGGCGGACATTTAATTCTAACCACATATGAAAAAGATGCGCTTTTAGAAAAAGACCCTACAGCAGAAAAATGGATTAAACGGCTGTTAGGCTCCGAAGAATTCCTCAATGGCAAAGAGCGTTGGTGTATCTGGCTAAACGGCATTTCCGAACAAGAGTTAGCAGATATGCCGTCAAAACATCCTGAAATCCATCAGCGTATTGAAAAAGTACGCGCTATTCGTTCTGAAAGCAGACGCAAAGAAACTCAAATATTGGCAGAAACCCCTCACTTATTCGGAGAAATCCGCCACCCTACTTCCGGAAACTACATCCTCGTTCCCCGTGTATCCTCCGAACGCCGCGAATACGTCCCTATGGCATTTTTTGATAGTGAAATCATCAGTACCGACAGCAACCAAACTATCCCCAACGCAACCCTCTACGAATTCGGCATCCTCACTTCAGCCATGCACAACGACTGGATGCGCACTGTCGCAGGCCGTCTGGAAAGCCGTTATCGCTATTCCGGCACGATTGTGTACAACAATTTTCCTTGGCCCGAAGCCGGCGAAGCTGAAAAAGCCCGCATAGCCGCGCTTGCCGAAGACATCCTGCTTATCCGCGCCGACTATCCCGATCAAACCCTCGCGCAGCTCTACGATCCAGACAAAATGCCGCCGCCGCTTAAAGAAGCCCATCTCAGCCTCGATGCCGCCGTTGACCGCCTCTACCGCGCAAAACCCTTTTCAGACGGCATGGAGCGCGTAGAATTTTTGTTTGATTTATACGAAAAAGCCGTCAACGGCCAAACCACGCCGTAAAACGGCATCTTTGCCCCGACATTACCGTCTTTAAAAGGAAAATATCTTGACTATCCCCCTGCTCCACGTCGAATACGGACAAACCGGCAACAGCACCAAACCAAACAATATGGGCATGCGCGAAATGCAGGCCAAAGCGTTTGCCAAACGCGACGCGCAATATCTGCTGCTCAAAGCGCCGCCCGCCTCAGGCAAATCCCGCGCGCTGATGTTTTTAGCTTTAGACAAGCTGGCCCATCAAGGCATCAAAAAAGCGATTATCGCCGTACCCGAAATGTCCATCGGCGGCTCGTTTGCCGATACCGAATTGGCGAAACACGGCTTTTTTGCCGATTGGCGCGTCAAACCGGAAAACAATCTCTGCACGGGTAGCGGCGACGATAAAGACCAAGGCAAAGTGGATGCTTTTATCCGCTTTATGCGCGGCAACGACCCAGTTTTGGTCTGCACCCATGCGACGTTCCGCTTTGCTTTCGACAAACTCGCAGATGTCGGGGCATTTAATGACACGCTGGTGGCGATTGACGAGTTCCATCATGTTTCTGCGGAAGAAAACAACCGTTTGGGCGCAGTCTTGGACGAAATCATGCGCAACTCCTCGGCCCATATTATCGCCATGACCGGCTCGTACTTCCGAGGCGATGCCGTGCCGATTTTGAGCGAAGAAGACGAAGCCAAGTTTGAAAAAGTAACCTACACCTACTACGAACAACTCAACGGCTACCGATATTTGAAATCTCTGGGATTGGGCTACCATTTCTACCAAGGCCGCTATCTTGATGCTTTGGGTGAAGTGCTCGATCCGTCGAAAAAGACAATTATCCATATTCCCAACGTCAATTCGGGCGAAGCGGCGGTCGATAAGTATTCGGCAGTCGACCACATCATCGACACATTGGGCGAATTTGTGGAAAAAGACCGTGAAACAGGCATCATCACGGTCAAAGCGCATGACGGCAGGCTGCTGAAACTGGCGGATTTGGTGGACGACCGTAAAACATCCGACCGTTCTTTAATCCAGGCATATTTACGCAATATCAAATCGCGCGATGATATGGATATTATTGTTGCGCTGGGTATGGCGAAGGAGGGTTTCGACTGGCCTTATTGCGAACATGTACTGACCATAGGCTACCGCAGCTCGATGACGGAAGTCGTCCAAATTATCGGTCGCGCCACCCGGGATTGCGAGGGCAAAACCCATGCTCAATTTACCAATCTGATCGCGCAGCCCGATGCGGCAGATGAGGATGTCAAAGTGTCGGTCAATAATCTTTTGAAGGCGATTACGCTGTCGCTGCTGATGGAACAGGTATTGGCACCCAATATCACGTTCCGCCGCCGCTCGGATATGAGGCCGGATGAGCAGCCCAATCCGGGCGATGTGATTATCGACGATACGACGCTGCCTGCTTCTAAAAAAGTCGTCGATATTCTGAATAAGGATTCAGACGACCTTATCGCTGCGTTGGTACAGGATACGCAAAATGCCAAACGCTATATTCAAGAAGACACGCCAGCCTCTGCCGTCAATGAAACCGCGCTGCCGAAAATTGTTGCCTGCCGTTATCCCGAGCTGTCGGTAGAAGAGCAAGACCAAATCGTGCAAGGGACGCTGACTAAAATAGCGGTAACCCAGGGTGGAGGTATCAAAGACGGCAAGGATTTGCCCGATAATGCGCTTATCGAAGGCGAAAAAACCTATGTCAGACAAGGAGATTTTTTTGTCGATACGGTTAAGTTGCAAGAAGCCGGGCAGAGTTATTCCGTCGAAGAAACCGTCAGGGAACGTGATTTGCCTGACAATGCGCAAATCAAAAATCTGCAAACAGGCGAAGTCAAAACTGCTGACAACCGTTTTATCAAAGTCGGCGAAAAATTTATCAATGTGGATAGGTTGAATGTGGATTTAATCCGCGAAGTCAATCCTTTCAGGGACGCATATGAAGTTTTGTCCAAAAATGTGGACGCGCCGCTGTTGAAAGCGATTCAGGATTATGTGCAGGCAGACCGTATCCAAATGACGGAAGATGAGGCCGCTATGCTGTGGCCGCGTATCAATGATTTTTTCCGCAACAACAATCGGATACCTGACAAAGATTCAGACGACCCCTTGGAAAAACGCATGGGGGAGGCCTTAATCTATATCCGCAACAAAAAAGCGGAACGCATGGCAAGGGGCTGAATATGTTGCTAAAAGGTATGCGCGTTGATTCTAAAATCAACAGCTTGGACGATATTTTCAATCATGACGATTTAGGCCTGCTTGCCGATGTCAAACCGATTGCCGCCAAAGCCGATGCCGATGCAATGGTTTTGCAAACATTCGGCGAAGTCGAAGCGTTTTTCAGACGGCATGGACGTTTACCGAATAAAGACGGTAATTTGGATGAGAAAATTTTAGATAGGAAATGGCAAGCCTTGCTGAACAACAAACAGCATTGCGAAACCCTCCAGCAACACGATACGCTCAATTTGCTGAGGCCGTCTGAAAAAACGGAACGCTCTAAAGCAGAAAATGTGGTTACGCTGGAAGATATCTTCAACAATGATGATTTAAACCTGCTCGACATGGGCAATACGGATATTTTCAGGATAGAACACATCCAACAGCGGACGATAAATGGTGCTCCCTATACGGACGAAGACAATGCGGTACGGCAACCCTGTGCGGACTTTTGGCGGTTTGAAGCTTGGTTCAAACAAATCCACCATATGCTCAAACACAGTAAAGCCCATTTTGAACGCCTCAAAACTGAAACCTTCCTTCAGCCGGGCGATGTGTTCCTATTGCACGGGGCTTTGTGTTACGTCGCTGATTTTGCGGAGACAGAAGATAGGAAAAGTACAAGGGGAAACAGACGGTTACGCGTTATTTATGAAAACGGGACGGAATCTAACATCTTGACCCGTTCGCTCGCCCGCGCTGTCTATAAAGATGAAAACGGTAAAAAAGTCATGCTGTCCGATACTGAAGCCCTGCCGGATATTTTGACTGCCGATAATCAACCGGATTTAGTAACAGGACATCTTTACATCGTCAAACTGCTTCAACCCACACCGCAGCTTGCCGCCTATAAAAATCTCTATAAAATAGGCTTCACTACGGATACGGTGGAAAACAGAATCGCTAATGCGGAAAACGATACTGCTTTCTTGGAAAGCAAAGTTGTCCCTGTATTGTCTTTTGAATGCCGCAATATCAATCCGCATACGTTCGAGCGTTTATTGCATGCCTTCTTTGCTGCGCAAAAACTGAATATCCGCTTAATGGGAAAAGATGGGAAAAGTTACATTCCCAACGAATGGTTTGATGTCGGATTGGATGTCATTGAAAAAGCCGCCGAATATATTGTCAACGGTACAATTAACCAATACCGAATGGACAACACAACTGGGAAAATTGTTCAAAAACTGACGAAGTAAAACAGTTTAACAATTAGGGGATTCTATCCTTATGCCCTTTCGGCATTGTCCTTACCAATATTGGTTTAATTTGCAGCAATTCTTATTGCCATTTATCCCTCAAATTAAAGGCCGTCTGAAAACTTCAGACGGCCTTTTCAATTCAGCTTAAAGACTTAAGTCTTATGCCAAACCTTTTGCTTTCAACACTTCCAGCATGGTGCTGCCCAATTCGGCAGGGCTGCGGGTGTAGGCGATGCCGGCTTTTTCGAAAGCGGCAAATTTTTCTTCGGCAGTACCTTTACCGCCGGAGATAATCGCACCGGCGTGGCCCATGCGTTTGCCTTTAGGAGCGGTCACACCTGCGATGTAGCCGACAACGGGTTTGGTTACGTTGGATTGGATGTATTCGGCTGCTTCTTCCTCCGCAGTACCGCCGATTTCACCGATCATGATGATGGCGTCGGTATCGGGGTCTTCTTGGAAGAGTTTCAGCGCGTCGATTTGGTTCATGCCCGGAATCGGGTCTCCGCCGATACCGATACAGGTTGATTGACCCAAGCCCAGTTTGGTGGTTTGTGCCACGGCTTCGTAAGTCAGTGTACCGGAACGGGAAATGATGCCGATGCGGCCGGGAGTGTGGATGTGGCCCGGCATAATGCCGATTTTGCACTCACCCGGAGTAATCACGCCCGGGCAGTTAGGGCCGACCAAGCGGGTACCGTTGCCGTTGGTTTCCAAGTAGCGTTTGGCTTTGAGCATGTCCAGAGTCGGTACGCCTTCGGTAATCACAACCACCAAGCCTACGCCGGAATCAACCGCTTCAACGATAGAATCCAAAACAAACGGAGCGGGAACATAAATCACGGATGCGTCTGCGCCGGTTTCTTTAACGGCTTCTTTCATGGTGTTGAACACGGGCAGGTTCAGGTGGGTTTGACCGCCTTTGCCCGGAGTTACACCGCCGACGACTTTAGTGCCGTAAGCCAGAGCTTGTTCGGAGTGGAAAGTACCGTTTTTACCGGTGAAACCTTGAACCAATACTTTGGTGTCTTTATTAATCAATACGCTCATTCTTTTCTCCTTAGGCGTTTACGGCTGCGACAATTTTTTCGGCTGCGTCATTCAGGCCGTCGGCGGAAGTCAGTTTCAGACCTGATTCGTTCAGGATTTTCGCGCCGAGTTCGGCGTTATTGCCTTCCAGACGGACAACGACAGGCACGTCAACGTTGATTTCTTTAACGGCTGCCACGATGGCTTCCGCAATCATGTCGCAACGGACGATACCGCCGAAGATGTTGATCAATACGCCTTTGACGGATTTGTCTTCGAGAATCAGTTTGAACGCTTCAACTACGCGCTCTTTGGTCGCGCCGCCGCCTACGTCCAAGAAGTTGGCAGGTTGGCCGCCTTTGAGTTTGATGATGTCCATAGTTGCCATCGCCAAACCTGCGCCGTTCACCATACAACCGATGTTGCCTTCCAAAGCAACGTAATTCAGGTCGAATTCGGAGGCTTTCAGCTCACGTTCGTTTTCTTGGGATTTGTCGCGCAATTCGGCGATTTTCGGCAGGCGGTAGAGCGCGTTGCTGTCGATACCGATTTTGCCGTCCACGCAGGCCAGCGCGCCGTTTTCGCGGACTGCCAGCGGGTTCACTTCAAACAGGGCGAAGTCGTTTTCGACAAATGCTTTGTACGCGCCGGTCATCAGTTTGACGAACTCGTTGATTTGTTTGTCTTTCAAACCCAGTTGGAACGCCACTTCACGCGCTTGGCAGGGTTGCAGGCCGACCAGCGGATCAACGGTTACTTTGAAGATTTTTTCAGGAGTTTCGGCAGCAACTTTTTCGATTTCTACGCCGCCTTCGGTAGAAGCCATGAATGTAACGCGGCGGGTAGAACGGTCAACCACTGCGCCCAAGTACAGCTCGGTTTGAACCGGATACATGTCTTCGCAAACCAAAACGCTGTTGACAGGTTGGCCGTTGGCATCGGTTTGGTAAGTTACCAAGTTGGTGCCAATCAGGCTTTCAGCCACTTCTTTAGCTTCTTCGCGGCTTTTAACGACTTTTACGCCGCCCGCTTTACCGCGGCCGCCGGCATGTACTTGTGCTTTGACAACAGCGAATTTGCCGCCCAATTTGTCGTAAGCTGCAGCGGCTTCTTCGCCGTTGTGTGCCAAAATACCGCCTTGTACGGGCAAACCGTAGCTAGCCAGCAGTTCTTTAGCCTGATACTCGTGTAAATTCATGGATTTCTCCTTAAGGTGAGTGGGTTTTAGGAATCGCCCTGCGGCCAATCCCATATTTTCAGACGGCCCTACTATTTACTGAAGGGCAACCACATCCGCGCCAGCAGATACATGGTTGCGCCGCCTCCCCCGAGAATAAAAAAGACAATGCCTTTTTTACGCGAATTCGGGCAGAGCAGATAAACGGCAAGGCTGAAACTGATAAACAACAATGCCACGCGCCAAACCAATTCTTTATCTTTGAAACGGTTGAGCGTATAAGTTTCGGTCATCATCACATACATTTGCCACAATGCGGCCATACACATGCTGATGATGCCCGCCGGTATAAAGAAAATACCGACTATTTCTTTGTTCATAATGAATGTAAATGCTGTGTGTTTGTCTGACGGAATTATAAATCAGAAAACGAAGCTATCGAAACATTCAATTTGTCGAAGGCCTTAAGGCCGTCTGAAAAGTTTCAGACGGCCTTAATGTCTATCAACCGTGCAAAGCGCGTTTGTCGGCCGCCAGGGCAGCTTCGTGAACCACTTCGGATAAGGTTGGGTGGGCATGGATAATGCGGGCGATGTCTTCGCTGCTGGCGAAGAATTCGAGCGCAGTCACGCCTTCGGTAACCAATTCGCTGACAACCGGGCCAATCATATGTACGCCCAAGATACGGTCGGTTTTGGCATCTGCCAATACTTTAACCGTACCTTTGGCTTTGCCCATGGCCAATGCGCGACCGTTTGCGCCGAAACCCGAAGTACCTTTTTTGTACTCCACGCCTTCGGCTTTGAGCTGCTCTTCGGTTTTACCCACCCAAGCGATTTCAGGGTCGGTGTAAATCACGAACGGTACGTTGTTGAAGTCGATATGCGGTTTTTGACCGGCAATGCGCTCTGCAACGGCTACGCCTTCGTCGCTGGCTTTGTGTGCCAACATCGGGCCGCGGACCACGTCACCGATTGCCCATACATTAGGCAGGTTGGTACGGCATTCGCCGTCCACTTTGATAAAGCCGCGTTCGTCTTTTTCCAAGCCGACGGCTTCTGCGTTCAGGCCTTTGGTGTTTGGAATACGGCCGATGGCAACGATCAGTTTGTCGAATACTTCGGTTTTGGCTTCGCCGGCAGCAGTTTCGTAAGCAACGGAAACGCCTTTGCCTTCAGATTTGATGTCGCCGATTTTCACGCCCAATTCGATGTTCAAACCTTGCTCTTTGGTGAAGTATTTGAAGGCTTCTTTGGCGATTTGTTGGTCGGCGGCAGCCAAGAAGGTCGGCGCGGCTTCAAGAATGGTAACTTCTGCACCTACGCGGTTCCATACGGAACCCATTTCCAAACCAATCACGCCGGAACCGATCACGCCGAGTTTGGCAGGCACTTCGGTCAGGTTCAATGCGCCTTCGTTGTCCAATACGTTTACATTGTCGATAGCGACTTGTGGCAGCGGACGCGGTACGGAACCGGTGGCTACGATGACGTGTTTGGCTTCGATAACGGTTTTCTCGCCTTTGTTATCGACTTCGATTTGGTAAGCATCGCCATTTTTACCGGCAAAGGAAGCAGTACCGAACAGGCTGGTTACTTTGTTTTTTTGGAACAGGAATTTCACGCCGCCGGTCAGTTTGGTCACGATGGCATCTTTGCGCTCAATCATTTTGGCCGCGTCGAATTTTACGTCGCCGACAGTGATACCGTGTTCGGCAAACTCGTGTTGCGCTGCGTGGAAATGTTCGCTGGATTGCAACAGGGCTTTAGAAGGGATACAGCCTACGTTCAAGCAAGTACCGCCCAAGGCAGGGGCATCGCCAGCTTTGTTGACGCCTGCATCGACGCAAGCGGTTTTGAAACCCAGTTGCGCGGCACGGATGGCGGCAACGTATCCGCCCGGGCCTGCACCAATCACTACTACATCATATTGAGACATCGTGTCATCCTTTGCTTTTGGCAGTATCTCAAAATAAAAACGATACTTTTTGTTTCTTTTTTATTTTGAATGACTGCGTTTTGATGGTTTTAAGAAAAGGCCGTCTGAAAGTCCATATCTGTCGATTCATTCGAATCAAATGTTTCAGACGGCCTCAATCGTTCGTTGAGCCTATTGTAGCACGATACTACATTACGCTACATCTAAATAAAAATTCAGACGGCCTTTTCATTAATAAATAAAAGGCCGTCTGAAACGATTACAGATCCAACAACAGGCGGGCTGGGTCTTCCAATGCGTCTTTAATGGCTACCAAAGTCAATACAGCTTCGCGGCCGTCGATGATACGGTGGTCGTAAGACAGAGCCAGATACATCATTGGACGGACAACAACTTGGCCGTTTTCAACCACAGCGCGCTCTTTAGTAGCGTGCATACCCAAAATCGCAGATTGAGGCGGGTTGATGATCGGGGTAGACATCATAGAACCGAAAGTACCGCCGTTGGTAATACTGAATGTACCGCCGGTCAAATCTTCGATAGCGATTTTGCCGTCTTTGGCTTTTTTCGCATAATCAACAATTGCTTGTTCAATGTCGGCAATGCTCATTTGGTCGGCATCGCGCAAGATAGGTACAACCAAACCGCGTGGGCTGCCAATCGCGATACCGATGTCGAAGTAGCCGTGGTACACGATGTCTTTGCCGTCAACAGAAGCATTCACAACCGGATATTTTTTCAGGGCGGCAACAGCGGCTTTAACGAAGAAGGACATAAAGCCCAGTTTTACGCCGTGCTCTTTCTCGAATTTTTCTTTGTACTTCGCACGCAAGTCCATGATTGGTTTCATGTTGACTTCGTTGAATGTGGTCAGAATGGCGTTTTCTTGTTGAGAAGCCAAGAGGCGTTCTGCAACACGGGCACGCAGGCGGCTCATCGGTACGCGTTCTTCAGGACGTGCGCCGGCAGGAAGTGCAACAGCAGGAGCAGCGGCTGCGGCAGGTTTGGCAGCGGCATTTTGTACGTCTTCTTTCAATACGCGACCGTCACGGCCGGAGCCTTGCAATGCGTTCACGTCAACACCGGTCTCGGCAGCCAGTTTGGCAGCGGCAGGCATAGCGGCGTTGTTTTGTGCGGCTGCTGGAGCGGCTGCTGGGGCAGCTTCTGCAGGCGCGGCGGCTGGGGCTTCAGCAGCGGCAGTGGCAGCTGTATCGATGCGTGCCAAAACTTGGTCGGCAACAACGGTTTCACCGTCTTGCGCTACGATTTCAACCAATACACCAGCTTGTGGAGAAGGTACTTCCAAAACCACTTTGTCAGTTTCGATATCGATCAGGATTTCGTCACGGGCAACTGCTTCGCCAACTTTTTTCTTCCATTCCAAGAGCGTGCCTTCAGATACGCTTTCAGACAGCATAGGTACTTTTACATCAATAATCATTTTGTGTCTCCAATGGCCCTTTCAGACGGCCTGTTGTGTGTTTTTAATTCTGCATATGGGCATTCCGCCTGAACAATTTCAAACGGAATGCCGCTAGGCTTACAACGCCAAAGCGTCTTCAACCAATTGTTTCAATTGAGCAATGTGTTTGCTTGAGTAGCCCACTGCAGGCGATGCGCTGCTTGGACGACCGGCATAAGACAGTTTTTGCTCTTCGCTGATAACGCCTTCGATGCGGTGGCGGATTTGGTAGAACGCGCCTTGGTTTTTCGGCTCTTCTTGCACCCAAACCACAGATTTTGCGTTCGGATATTTCGCCAGTTCAGCTTTAACCTCTTCATATGGGAACGGATACAGCTGCTCAACGCGGACGATAGCAACATCATCTTCCAGTTTACGCTCGGCACGGCCAGCTTCCAAGTCATAGTAAACCTGACCGGCACACAAGACTACGCGTTTCACGCTGTCGTTGCTTGCGCGTTCGGCGGTATCGCCGATAACCGGACGGAAAGTCGAACCTTCGGTAAAGTTTTCCAGCGGGCTCATTGCACCTTTGAAGCGCAACAGGCGTTTGGACATGAAAATCACCAACGGTTTGCGGTATGAACCCAAAACTTGGCGTTGCAAGAGGTGGAACATTTGCGACGCTTCAGACGGCATGATGACTTGCATATTATTCTCAGAACACAGTTGCAACCAACGTTCTACGCGTGCAGAAGAGTGCTCGGGGCCTTGACCGTCGTAACCGTGCGGCAGGATGGTGGTCAGGCCGCACAAACGACCCCATTTGGTTTCGCCTGAAGACAGGAATTGGTCGATAGTTACTTGCGCGCCGTTGGCGAAGTCACCGAATTGAGCCTCCCAAATGGTCAGCTTGTCAGGAGCGGAGCAGGCAAAGCCGTACTCGAACGCCATCACAGCTTCTTCGTTCAAGATAGAGTCGATAACCAAGAACTCGCCCAAGCCTTCGCCCATGTTGCGCAGAGGAACATAAGTACCGTCGTCCCATTTTTCGCGTTTTTGATCGTGCAATACTGCATGACGGTGTGAGAATGTACCGCGGCCGGAGTCCTCACCGGAGATACGCACGCCATGACCTTTGGTCAGCAGGCTTGCGTATGCGAGGGTTTCGGCCATACCCCAGTCAATAGGCTGTTTGCCGGATGCCATGGCTTTACGCGCTTCGATCACACGTTTTGCTGTCGGATGCAGGGCAAAGCCTTCCGGTACAGCGGTGAATTTCTCGGTAAGACGCTCGATGTCGGCGGCAGGCAAACCGGTTTCGATTTTTTCGCGCCAATCTTTGCCTTGGTATTTGCTCCAGTCGATTTGTGTGCGTTGGAAGTTGCTCAGCGTTGTTTGTTCAACATGTTCGCCTTTGTCCAAAGCATCACGGTAGGCTTGGATGTAACCGTCAGCCTCAGCTTGGGTGACCACGCCTTCGGCAATCAGTTGTTCGGTGTACAAAGCACGCGCACCAGGGTGTTGCGATACTTTTTTGTACATCATCGGTTGGGTCAGGGTCGGATCATCGCCCTCGTTGTGGCCCCATTTACGGTAGCAGACAACGTCGATCACGATGTCTTTATGGAATTTTTTGCGGTAATCCAAAGCGGCTTGAATGGCAAAGCAAACACGTTCAGGATCATCGCCGTTCACGTGGATAACCGGAGCGGAAACCATTTTCGCAATATCGGTACAGTGTACGGTAGAACGGGTATCGCGGGTATCGGAAGTAGTAAAGCCGATTTGGTTGTTGATCACGATGTGAACGGTACCGCCGGTGGTATAACCGCGTGTTTTAGACAGGTTGAATGTTGCTTGGTTAACACCCAAACCGATAAATGCGGAGTCACCGTGAATCAATACCGGCAAGACTTTATCGCGGCCGTTTTCGCCCAAACGTTTTTGTTTGGCGCGCGCAGAACCTTCCACTACCGGGTTAACAATTTCCAAGTGTGACGGGTTGAACGCCAAAGAAACATGCATCGGGCCATGCGGAGTGGCGATATCGGAGCTGAAGCCCATATGGTATTTCACGTCGCCGCTAGGCAATTTGATTTCGGCACGGCCTTCAAACTCAGCGAACAGATCAGCCGGTTTTTTGCCCAAAATGTTAACCAAAACATTCAGACGGCCACGGTGTGCCATACCGATGATGACTTCTTCCACGCCGTCTTTACCGGCGTTTTGAATCAAATAATTCAAACCGGCAATCGCGCTTTCACCGCCTTCGACACCGAAACGTTTTTGACCGACATATTTGGTATGCAGATAACGCTCCAAAGTCTCAGCAGCGGTCATTTCTTTCAAGATACGGCGTTTTTGATCGGCATTGTAATGCGGTGTGGACAATACGCTTTCAAAATAATTGCGCACCCAACGACGCTCTTCAGTATTGGGAATATAGATATATTCCAATGCGATGTGGCCGCAGTAGGTTTGTTTCAGATTACTGATGATTTGGGAAAGGGGCAATTTGCCTTGACCGGAAAAGTCGCCCTCGCCCATATTGAATTGAAGCGCCATGTCGGCATCAGACAGACCGTGGAATTTAGGGTCGAGTGCTTCGATGTTTTGAGGGGGAATACGTTTGAGCGGATCAAGTTGGGCCGCACCCACGCCTTGAATACGATAGGCAGAAATCAGTCGCAAAACGCTGACTTGCTTTTTCATCATTGCCTCATCCACACCGCCTGCAACAGCAGATGCAATTTTCTTTTTAGCCAAAGTGGCAAATGATTCACGAATCGGTGTGTGGGCAACATCGACAGCGACTGCGCCCGGCTGTTTACTCAAATCTGTAAAGTACTGTTTCCATTTTTCATCGACAGATTCCGGGTTTTCCAGAAACTTTTCATACAACTCCTCGATGTATGGCGCATTAGAACCAAACAGATAAGAGAAATTGAGTTTTTCGTCCATCATGGCGTGAGCTCTTTTCTTTAAAATATAAACAAAGGGTAGAATCCCGTGTTCTCCGAACGGAATTCAGGCCGTCTGAAATGACACTTTATTCTACCCTATTTTAAATCAAATTACCTGTTATCAACTTAATTAATTACGGGTCAACCTCATTGAAAACAACAATTCGATTTTTTCAAACGACTTTTCAACAATATATTAATATATTGTCTGTTAGCGCTTATCCACCGGAACATAATCACGACGTTCCGCACCGGTATACAGTTGACGTGGGCGGCCGATTTTCAGTGTCGGATCGCTAATCATTTCATGCCAATGTGAAATCCAGCCTACACTGCGGGACAACGCAAAGATAACGGTAAACATTTCGGTCGGAATACCTAACGCGGACAAGACGATGCCGGAGTAGAAATCGACGTTTGGATACAGTTTGCGTTCGACAAAGAATGGGTCTTTCAGTGCAATTTGTTCCAATTCCATCGCCAGCTTGAATTTCGGACTATCTTCCAAACCCAACTCTTTCAAGACTTCATAGCAGGTTTCGCGCATGATGCTGGCGCGCGGGTCCATATTGCGGTATACGCGGTGACCGAAGCCCATCAGGCGGTATTTGCGTTGTTTCACACCTTCCATGTATTCGGCAACATTCGAAACATCGCCGATTTCATCCAGCATTTTCAACACGGCTTCGTTTGCACCGCCGTGTGAAGCACCCCACAGGCAAGCGATACCGGCTGCGATACAGGCAAACGGGTTCGCACCGGAAGAACCGGCCAAACGTACGGTTGAAGTTGACGCATTTTGCTCGTGATCGGCATGCAAAATAAAGATGCGGTCGAGTGCGCGGGCCAATACTGGATTAGGTTTGTATTCTTCACACGGTGTGGCAAACATCATGTGCAAGAAGTTTTCAGCATAGGAAAGGTTATTTTTGGGATAATTGAACGGCAGACCGTTGGAATAACGGTAACACATTGCCGCAATGGTCGGAATTTTGGAGATTAAGCGGTAAATCGCGATTTTGCGGTGTTCAGGATTGGTAATATCCAAGCTGTCTTGATAGAACGCAGACAACGCGCCAACCACACCCACCATCATCGCCATCGGATGCGCATCACGGCGGAAACCGCGGAAGAACCAAGTCAACTGTTCATGTACCATAGTATGGTGGCTGACTGTGGCATCAAATTCTTTTTTCTGTTCGGGCGTAGGCAGCTCGCCGTAGATCAACAGGTAGCAAACTTCCAAGTAATCGGATTTTTCGGCCAGCTGCTCGATAGGATAACCACGGTAATACAACAGACCTTTATCGCCGTCAATATAAGTGATTTTGGATTCGCAACTTGCAGTGGATACGAATCCTGGGTCGAATGAAAACAGACCTGTATTTTTTGTCAACGCACGGATGTCAACCACATCATGGCCGATACTTGCTTCCAATACTGGCAGCTCCAAAGCCTCTTGATTTGGGGTGGTGAGCTTGACTGATTTAGACATTCTTAAACTCCTTTGTAGGTTGGGGCTTTCGTTGCCGTCTAAGCGGCACGGTCTTTTTTCAGACGGCCTCCGTATGGAAAGAGCTTGTTCGGATCGGTATCGCAAACAAGCTCTATAACACATCATGCCTGTCTGATTTTTTCAAGCATGGGAATCAGGTGCTTCTTGTCCGTCGCCGAATGTCCGTTAATCAAGGCAAGCAATTCTTGGTCTTGAAATTCGAGGATTTCGGAAAATTCGGACAATTCCTGATCACTCAGGTGCTCGAATTCTTTTTCCATGAACCTACCGAAGATTAAATCTAATTCCAATAATCCCCGGCGGGTTTGAAAACGGATTTTCCGTTTGGCAATATCGTCAAAAACCATCATTTCTTAAACGGCTCGTTTCAACATAATCTCTTTAATCTTACCGATGGCTCGGGTCGGATTCAAGTGTTTAGGACATACGTCTACGCAGTTCATAATGGTGTGGCAGCGGAACAAACGGTATGGGTCGTTCAAATTATCCAAACGCTCATTAGTAATGGTATCGCGGCTGTCCGCAATGAAGCGGTAAGCATTCAGCAAACCGGACGGACCGACGAATTTATCAGGATTCCACCAGAATGACGGGCAGGCAGTCGAGCAGCAGGCACACAAAATACATTCGTACAAACCGTCCAACTCTTTACGCTCTTCCTGAGTTTGCAAACGCTCTTTGTCCGCATCAATCGGATTGTCGTTGACAACATAAGGTTTGATGGAATGATATTGTTTGAAGAATTGGGTCATGTCCACAATCAGGTCGCGGATAACAGGCAGGCCCGGCAGAGGACGGATTTTGACCGGCTGTTTCAGGCTGCGCAAATCAGTCAGACATGCCAAGCCGTTTTTGCCGTTGATGTTCATACCGTCAGAACCGCAAATACCTTCGCGGCAAGAACGGCGGAAAGACAATGTATCGTCTTGTGCTTTCAGGCGCACCAAAGCGTCCAAAAGTTTAACGTCGGTTGGTTCCAATTCCAACTCGTAACGTTGCATATAAGGCTTGGCATCAACGTCCGGGTTGTAACGGTAAATTTCAAAACTCATTTTTTCCATGAGAAGTGTTCCTTTTCTCATAAACTGCCCAATGATTTTGTATTATGGATTCAGGCAGTTCAATGTGGGTATGGTTAGGTTTCAGACAGCCTCCAAGATAAAGACCGTCTGAAAACTCATCAATAAACGCGTTTGGCCGGTTTGATGTATTCCACGCTCAAAGGCTTGGTATGTACCGGTTTGTAAGACAAAGTATTGGTATCTGAATGATACAGGGTATGTTTCATCCAGTTTTCGTCATCACGCTCAGGATGGTCGTCTGAAGCGTGCGCGCCGCGCGATTCTTTACGTGCTTCGGCGGACACCAAAGTCGCTTTCGCTACTTCAATCAGATTATCCAATTCCAAGGCTTCGATACGCGCGGTATTCCACACTTTGCTCTTATCTTTGATTTCAGTACGTTTCACACGCTCGGCAATCGCCATGATTTCTCGAACGCCTTTGCTCAGAATCTCATCGGTACGGAACACGCCGGCGTGCAGCTGAACAGAACGTTGCAGCTCGCGACGCAAGGCATCAACGTTTTCACCGCCGGTTTGGTTGTCCAAACGCTCGATACGTTGACGGGTCAATTCGCCGGCATTAGCAGGCAGAGGTTTCCAACCGCTTTGCTCTTTGATGAATTTAATCATGCTGTCGCCGGCAGCTTTACCGAATACCACCAAGTCCAACAAGGAGTTGGTACCCAAGCGGTTCGCACCGTGTACGGAAGCACAGGCGCACTCACCTGCAGCATACAGGCCTTTTACAGGCACTTCGTATTCGTCGCCTTGAGGAACGACAACTTCGCCATGATAATTGGTTGGAATACCGCCCATCATGTAGTGGGTAGTCGGCACGACAGGAATCGGGTCTTTAATCGGGTCGATACCGGCAAACTGAATGGAAATCTCGCGGATGCCCGGCAGTTTTTCCATAATTTTTTCTGCACCGATATGGTCGATTTTCAGCAATACATGGTCTTTGTTTTTGCCGCAACCGCGACCTTCGTAGATTTCCATTGCCATTGCACGGGAAACCACGTCACGGGAAGCCAAGTCTTTTACGGTTGGGGCATAACGTTCCATAAAGCGTTCGCCGTTGGCGTTCAACAAAATACCACCTTCACCGCGCACACCTTCGGTAATCAACACGCCTGCACCGGCCACACCGGTCGGATGGAATTGCCAGAATTCCATGTCTTCCAACGGAATACCTGCACGGGCACAAATACCCAAACCATCACCGGTATTCATATAGGCATTGGTAGAAGACGCATAAATACGGCCGCCACCGCCAGTAGCAAACATTACGGCTTTAGCGTGGAAAATATAAACTTCGCCGGTTTCCATTTCCATGGCGGTTACACCGACGACGTCGCCGTTTTCATCACGAATCAAATCTTGCGCCGTCCATTCTACAAAGAATTGTGTATTGGCACGGACGTTTTGTTGGTACAACGTATGCAACATCGCATGACCGGTACGGTCGGCAACCGCGCAAGCACGTTCTACCGCGCGTTTACCGTGTTCGGCAGTATGGCCGCCGAAAGGACGTTGGTAAATTTTACCGCTTTCTACGCGGTCAAAAGGCATACCCATGTGTTCCAATTCAATCACTGCCTCAGGCGCGGCGCGACACATAAACTCAATCGCATCTTGGTCGCCCAGCCAGTCGGAACCTTTCACGGTATCGTACATGTGCCAATCCCAACGGTCTTCCTGCACATTACCCAATGAAGCAGAAATACCGCCCTGAGCCGCTACAGTATGAGAACGAGTCGGGAACACTTTAGACAAAACAGCACAATTCAAACCAGATTTAGACAATTGGAGGGCTGCGCGTAAACCTGCACCACCACCGCCAACAATCACGGCATCAAACTTACGAACAGGAAAACTCATATTTACCCCCAAATTACTTTAACTGAATACACCAAGCAGCCTACCAACCAAACGATGGTGGCAACTTGTAAAAACAAACGCACGCCGAAAGGCTTAATGTAGTCCATCCACAAATCACGGATACCTACCCACGCATGCAAAAATACGGCCAAAAAGCTCACTTGGGTAAACACTTTCACCCAAGTTTGATCAAAAAATGCCTGCCATGCCGAATATTCTTTAGGCAACGTGAACAAAACAACCAAAAGAACTACGGTATACACCAACATGATGACCGCAGTTGCACGCTGCATTGCCCAATCGCGCAAACCGTAATGCGCACCTGTCAATTTACGATCTACCATAATAAAGCTCCCAAAACGACAGTCAAAACCAATGCAGAAGCAAATACGGCTTTAGCGGTATTGCGCGCGGTATTCAGCTCCAAGCCTTTATGCGCATCCAAAAACAGAAAGCGGATGCCGGCAAAGAGATGATGTAGATACGCCCACAGCAGACCGATGAGGATCAACTTCACAAACGGATTAGAAATAACGGAACGATATGCTTCAAACGACGATTCGCGATCCAATGTTCCTGAGAAGAGGTATAAAAGAACAGGCAGCATCAAAAACAAGCCGACGCCGCTGATACGGTGAAGAATAGATACAATCCCCGGTATGGGCAATCGGATATTGGGAATTTCCAAAAATACCGGGCGTGATTTGGCGGACATGGTCAGTTCCTCTATGATTTATTATCAGCTCAAAACCTATAGCTCAAGACTACAATAAGCTACATAAACCATAATTTACCTGTTTTATCTCATTTTGAACAGTGTAATTTATGAGTACTCCAATGGTTTTTACCAAAATACCAATAAAATCAAATAATCATTTCTAAATTTTTTTTTGTATGATTGGTCTTTTTGTGACTTTCCTGCAATTAAGCCACCCTGCCCGCCGTAACACTGACGATAACATCATCATGACTTGAGAATCATATCAACTGCAAGATAAATTCTCATTCTTAAACGCCATTTTTACAAAGGCATATGCCTTTCTTAACTTATTACTATTGCAGCATTGGTATCACTATTACATAGTTATACATTCATAAGCATTTTATCCGCCCCCAAATAGACTAAAATACAACGCAACACCAACCATGTTTCCATACCTTAAAAAGGAAGCTCAATCATGGCACACTCCCCTCATCAAAACACACCCGATCCGGAAAACTACATCCCCTCCTTCCGCCGTCGAAACTTAGACACATCCGGCTTCATGAAAAAACTTGGACGTTTTGCCGGCCGCTTGGGCAAACCTGTCGTCCGCCAGCTTTATGCGCTTTATTATCTCTGGGAATCCGAACATACACCCAAACACGCCAAAATGATTATTGTCGGCGCACTGGTTTACTTCCTCAGCCCTATCGACAGCATTCCCGATCTTCTGATTCCCTTTGGCTTCAGTGATGACATTGCCGTCATTGCGTTGGTTTATTCCCAAATGAAAAACTACCTGACCGAAGACATCAAAGAAAAAGCCCGTCAAGCGGCTGACAAGCTGTTTGGCTCTTGATTAGATAGAGTTCAACAATACCGATATAAAATGCAAAAAGAAGGCCGTCTGAATATTCAGACGGCCTTCTCGGTTTATGACTTTTTTATTTCAAAGGCTGCATACCCATAACTTCCATCAAGAAGTTGGTAAATGCAGGATTGCTTGGCTTAGTATCCATGTTTTTCCAGCGTTGTTGCCAACCGCGCAAAGCACCTTGGATGTACTGTTTGGATTGCTCGGTAGTAATCTCACCACGTTGGCTGTCAACGGCAGAACGCAGATAAACTTCGTACATACTGTCATCGACGGAGTTGCGTCCCACTTGTTGGATACGGAAGCGGTTCAAATATTGGGCGGCCTGAACTTTGGTCAGGTTACCTTGGCTCACTTGGGTGCTCAAGCGGCGTGCTTCATCATGAATCTTGGAAACATCTGCCCAATGCGAAGGAGCCAAATGATAACCGCTGGCTGAAACTTGTGAATCAGCCTTAGGCTTTTTGACATTGGTTGGTCGAACTGGCACTTCTTTCAAAGTCGGAACATAAATCGATTCACAACCGGCAAGTGCCGCTACGGCAAGGATAGGAAGAATGTATTTTTTCATAATGCGCATTATAAGCATGATTCGTTGAAGAAACCAACTTTTGAATAACGGTATTCAAAACAGATTAACTGAATTACAACAGATTTCATACGATATCTCAAGCCCATACGCAAAAAAGGCCGTCTGAAAACGGCCTTTTAACAACAATCCTATATTATGCCAAATCGGCAAACAGAGGTGTAGAAAGATAGCGTTCGCCATATGATGGCAACAAGACAACGATCAGCTTGCCTTCGTTTTCAGGTTTTTTGGCCAGTTGCAATGCGCTCCATACTGCCGCACCTGAAGAAATACCCACCAAAATGCCTTCTTTTTCGGCCATAGCGCGCGCAGTTTCAAACGCTGCCTCGTTAGGTACTTTGGAAATGCTGTCATAAACAGTCGTATTCAAAACGCTGGGGATAAAGCCTGCACCCAAACCTTGAATCGGATGAGGGCCTTTTTCGCCGCCACTCAATACTGGGGAAGCTTCAGGCTCGACGGCCACGATTTGAACTTCGGGTTTGTATTTTTTCAACACTTCGCCCACGCCGGTAATCGTACCGCCCGTACCCACACCGGCCACGAAAATATCCACTTTACCGTCTGTATCGCGCCAAATTTCTTCGGCAGTGGTTTTACGGTGAACTTCAGGATTGGCCTCGTTATCAAATTGGCGCGGCATGAAATAAGTGCCCGGATGTTCGTCCACTAAAGATTGGGCTTTGGCGATAGCGCCTGCCATGCCTTCGGCAGCTGGGGTCAAAATCAATTCTGCACCGAACGCACGCAGCAGCATTTTGCGTTCTTTACTCATGCTTTCAGGCATGGTGATGGCCAATTTATACCCCCGGGCCGCGCACACCATGGCCAAACCGATACCGGTATTACCGCTGGTTGCCTCGACGATAACGGTATCTTTATTGATTTTACCGGCTTTCTCGGCCGCTTCAATCATAGATTCAGCAATACGGTCTTTCACACTGCTGCCCGGATTAAAGAATTCAAGTTTAACGGCAATTTGCGCTTTTAAACCTTCGGTCAGGCGGTTCAGTTTCACCAGAGGTGTGTTGCCGATCAGCTCGGTAATATTATTTGCAATTTTCATTTCCTGCTCCTGATTTAGATGTAATACAGCCTGCATATTAAACTCAGGCCGTCTGAAAAACCAATATCGAAAATTTCTTTCTTTATAACTTTTGGTTCAAGCGCGGTCAATATCCACTGCGCTCAAAAATCAATGCAACGGCAACCACAGCCTGCATCACGACGGCAACCATCCAGCCTGCCCACATCTGCCGCATACTGAAAAGAGAGGCAGGCTGCTTGCAAACAACCACGCGGTGCAGATAAAACACCAGCATCAGGACGCCCTGCAATGCAAACCAATAAATGGGTTTCAAAGCATAAATTTTCAGCAAGGCCGCCCATGCAAAAACCGAGCCTGCCAGCGGCAAGATGAAATAAACCGCGCAAGCCAGGAAAACAAAGGCCAAAGTCATGACGACGTTGGAAACGGCAAATAAGGTCAAACCGGCATATTCGCCTGCCGACCAAAACTTTCTGTCTTCCGTTTTACTGCAATCGTCAATAAAGAAAAAAACACTGGCGGCGGTCAGGTAAAAATGAGGGATGAACAAAGGGCCTGTATGCGTAAAGCCCCACATTCCGGGCAACAGGCGCGCTCCCAGTGCCGAAATCCCCAGCCACAACAACACCGCAGCCCAAAACCATTGAAACCGCTGCGCACGAAAAATAAACGCCAACGATACCGCAGCATACGCAATGGCAAACCAAAAATCCAAAGAAACCATCATGAATACTGCAACTCGCCTTCGAAAACGGTTTCAGCAGGGCCGGTCATTTGCACATCGCCACCTTCTTCCCAACTGATAAACAATTCGCCGCCAGGCAGAGTAACACGCACAGGCGCACCCGCTTTCAGCAGGCCATTGCGCACGCCGGCCACCACGGCCGCACACGCTCCAGTGCCGCAAGCCTGAGTTTCCCCCACCCCGCGCTCAAACACACGCAACCGGACGGACAACTCATCTTCAATCTGCATAAAACCGACATTGACCCGTTCAGGAAACTGCTCGTGCGATTCAATGGCACTGCCCCAATGATCCACCGGTGCGGTTTCAACATTATCAACCAAAATTACCGCATGCGGATTACCCATATTCACACAGCTTACCGGTACAGACTCCAAACCGACCAAGACAATATGTGTCAGCGCATCTTCCGTTTCACCATGTGCAGGCACAAACGGAATTTCAGACGGCATGAAACGCGGTTTACCCATGTTGACGGTAACCAAACCGTTATCCAACAGCTTCGGCACAATAATCCCTTTGGCCGTTTCGACCAAAATTTCCGTTTTATCCGTCAAACCCTTATCCGCGACAAAACGCGCAAAACAACGTGCACCATTGCCGCACTGCTCTACCTCCCGACCATCCGCATTGAAAATACGATACCGAAAATCGACCGCATCAGAAGAAGGCTTCTCCACCACCAAAAACTGATCAAAACCCACGCCGCGATAGCGGTCTGCCCATTGGGCAAGCGGCGCAGCCAACGGATCAAAATCCTGCTCGATGGCATTGACCACCATAAAATCATTGCCCAAGCCGTGCATCTTCGTAAATTTTAAAGTTTTCATTATTCATTCACATTCTTATTAAATCATTATTCCGGCACATTCTACACCAGAATGATATATCCGTTTCTATCTTGTTTTTCAGACGGCCTTGCGCCCTTTTACCAATACTAACACCAGCCACCCCGCAAAAATACTATACTTCCAACATTACAAACATTTCTTATTACAAGGATACACATTATGAAAAAAGTTCTCTTACCTGCCCTTTTGGCCGCTTCACTCAGCGCATGTACAGTCGGCACGCCAGGTGTTTCCGTCGGCTTAGGCGTCGGCACCGGCATCGGCCGCCATGTCGGTCTGGGTACATCCATCAACATCCCTGTCGGCTTGGACAAAACCAAAACCACCAAAGGCACAGATTCAGACGGCATCCGTATCTCAGAAGAACAAATCGTGACCTATTTTGATGCACACGGCACACCCAGCAACAGCGCAGTCAAAGGCGGCTTCCATCGCCAACTGATCAGCAAACGCAACAACGAATATGTCGTCCAAGACTTTTACAGCGACAACAGCCAAAAACGCACGGACCCCTATGTCCTCAGCCGCAACCAGCTGATGCAGTTCCGCGCCACGCCAAGCAACGGCTCGCTGACCACTTACGCCTACAACGGCACCGTGATGCAGCAGCAAGTGTTCCAAAACGGCAAATTGGTTAACGCCAAATACTAAAGGCCGTCTGAAACGGCTGAAAAGTATGTGAAACTTGATTACAAAATATTTTTAACATTCAAATATTTGAAATATTCTGCACCATTTTCTTGAAAATATGGATTGACACATTTTTTCCAGCCATTATAATACGCCCCATTCCCCGATAGCTCAGTCGGTAGAGCGACGGACTGTTAATCCGCAGGTCCCTGGTTCGAGCCCAGGTCGGGGAGCCAAATTTTAAAAGCCTGAACTTCTGTTCAGGCTTTTTTACATCAATAAAGAACGATTGTTCTTCCCCAAAGAAAGCCCTGAATCCTCATAATAAAAAAGGCCGTCTGAAACCCAAATCTGGCTTCAGACGGCCTTTTATTGATTTTAAATCAACGGAAGAAATCTCCCATGCCTGCTGGCAGGCCTTGGGTGAATGCGCCCATGGTTTTGTTGGTAGTTTCTTCGGCTTTTTCAGAAGCGGCATTGATGGCGGCCAATACCAAATCTTCCAGCATTTCTTTGTCGTCAGCGGCTTCTTGAATCAAATCAGGGCTGATTTCAAGTTTGCGGACAACGTGGGAACAGGTCATCACGACTTTCACCAAGCCGTTGCCTGCTTCGCCTTCTACTTCGGTTTCAGCCAGCTTGGCTTGTGCCTTTTTCATGTTTTCCTGCATTTGTTGGGCCTGTTTCATCAGGCCGCCTAATCCGGCTTTTCCAAACATGTTTTACTCCTATGGGTTTGAATAAATGGGTTTCACTCATGCCGTCTGAAAACGCTATTGCCTTTCAGACGGCCTTGTATATCAGTATGTTAAGAATGTCCTACCAACTCTAAAGAATCCGGCAGCCATTGCGCTTCAAAGGTTTGCAAGATTTTCTGCGCCGTCGTATCCGCTTCCAACAAATCTTGCGCCTGCTGCCGCCCTTCTTCTTGAATACGTTTACGACGCATCACCGGCGTTTCCCAGCCTTTATCATCTTGCCAAGGCTCGGTTTGCAGCCTTAAATTGCCAAGATGATAGGCCTCGCTCAACGTCTGGCAGATTTTATCCAAGCGCTCTTTATTGGCGGTGGCTTTGGCCTCATCCGTCAACGACAGCATGATTAAACCTGCTTCCGCATCATAACTCGTCCATGCCGCATTTTGCGCCAACATCTGCGCTGCACCTAATTTACGGGCGAAGCGTTCGATAATGCTGTGCCAATTCTCTGTTTTAAACTCAGGCAAAGGAGCGAACTGAAGCTCTTCTTCATCTCCCTCCTCTTCTTCAGACTCAGCAGATGCAACCGGCTGCGGTACTTCCATCGCATCAGCACGATGCGAATCTTCATATACATATGCTTCGTCAAAATACGGAGGCGGAATTTCCTCATCCATGTGCGGATATTCTTCCGGCTCAGGGGCCGTCTGAACTTTTACAACAGGCAATGGTTCCGCAGCTTCTTGTATCTGCGCCGTTTGAGTTTGAGGCGGCTCAGCCGATAATTGGCTCGGCATGTCTTCCCAAGGCGGTACATCCGCCTGTTGTTGCTGAACAGGCTGAACCGTTTCTTCAGACGGCCTTTCAACGGTATCCTGCTTGGCAGAAACAACCTCTTTCTCAACCGCCGGTACTGCTATCGGCTCAGATTTCGGCAGCTGAAAAGGCTTTTTTTCAGCCTCAGCTTTCTGATGGTTGGAATGCAAATCCGTATGTTCAATCTGACTTTGCGTATCGCAACCCGAAGCGGCCAATGGCGCAAATGCAAGCATGCGCAAAAGCGTCATGACAAAACCGGCATACTCGTCCGGAGCCAGCGGCAAATCCTGTTTGCCATAAATAGCACATTGATAATAAAGCTGAATCTGCTCGCCACTCAAAGCCTGACTTAAACGAAGCAAGGTTTCACGTTCAGGGTCGTCATTCGCCAAGGCGGAAGGAATGGTTTGAATCAAAGCCAAACGTTGCAACAGCATGGCCAATTCTGCCAATGCGCTGTCAAAACCAATCGCTCTGGCGGACATTTCCTGAGCCTTTTCCAGCAAGGCCTCACCGTTTTGATTGATGATTCCTTCAAGCAATTCAAACAAATATTGTTTATCGACCGCTCCGATCATCTGTCGGACATCTTGTTCGGCCACTTTACCCGAACCCATGGCAATCGCCTGATCCAAAAGGCTCAACGCATCGCGCATCGAGCCGGCGGCGGCACGGCCTAAAAGCTGCAAGGCCTGCGGCTGATAAGGAACGTTTTCACGGTCCAAAACATGTGCCAAATGCTCGGCAACCTGTTGAGTCGTCATGTTGCGCAAAACAAACTGCAAACAGCGGCTCAATACGGTAATGGGGACTTTGTGCGGATCGGTGGTCGCCAAAATGAATTTAACGTGTTCGGGCGGCTCTTCCAAAGTCTTCAGCATGGCATTGAACGCGCTTTTGGAAAGCATATGCACTTCGTCGATGATATAGACTTTGTATTTACCCGCAGTCGGCGCGTATTGCGCGTTTTCCAACACTTCGCGGATATTGTCGATACCGGTATTCGATGCCGCGTCGATTTCCAATAAATCCACATAACGGCCGCTGTCGATTTGCGTACAGCTTTCACACTGACCGCACGGCTCGCCATGCACGGCATTTTCGCAGTTCAAGCTCTTGGCCAAAATCCTGGCAATCGTGGTCTTACCCACACCGCGCGTTCCTGTCAGCAGATACGCATGGTGCAGACGGCCTTCGTCCAGCGCGTTGCGCAGAGCTTTGACGACGTGTTCCTGGCCGACCAAATCGGCAAAGGTTTTCGGACGCCATTTTCGTGCAAGAACTTGATAAGCCATGTTGTTTCTCTACGGGAAATAAATCGGAAGGCCGTCTGAAAAGAATTCTCCGCTTTTCAGACAGCCTCAGAAAATGGCATATATTCTAGCATTTTTTTGATTTTTATTAAGGATTTTCTATCAAGCCAACGGCGACAGCATATTACTGCAATGTTAGAATGCTACACAAATGATAAACAATTTGAAGCTCAAATTATTATGTCTGAAATCATACTACGCAACCAATCAGCCACCATGCAAGTCAACACAATGGGCGGATATATTGATTCCCTGATTCTAAAAGGACGGGAAGTCTTATTTCCGAAAACCAGCGTTCAAGTCGGCGATGACACAAAATTACGCGGCGGCATGCACGTATGCCTACCCCAATTCGGACCTGACAGCAAAAATCATCTGGCCCAACATGGTTTCGGCAGAACCTCAGACTGGAAAATCCGCCATCAAAATGAATCAGATATCGGCTTGAAATTAATCAGCACAGAAAAAGGCTATGAACACGTCGAATGGTTGCTCGATTACAGCCTGCCTAACGAAAATGAAGCCATCGCCATCCTGACCGTCTGCAATTACGGCGAATCGCCCGTCCGCACTTCTCCAGGATTCCACCCCTACTTTACCGCCGCAGGTACACAATTTGATTTCAACGGCGCGCCATACGATGCCGACTATATCTCCCATACCGAATTTGTTTCCTCCAACCAAGATGCACACGTTGCATTTGACGGCTTGAAACTGGATATCCGCACCTACAATCTGCCTGTGTACGCACTCTGGAGCGATCGAAACGGCCAATATACTTGTGCAGAGCCAACCGCAGAAGGCAATGCATTTTTATCCCCTGCCCGAGGCGGACAATTTGTTTCAGGGCACAGTAAAAAACGTTACGCCATGAAAATCAGACTGATGGCTTAACTCCCTTACAAATCCTCAATATCTAAAAACCACCCCGAAGGGTGGTTTTCTTATGGCTTACAGGCCATTGTTATTGATTGCATTCGCAATATCGCGTACCGCTGTTACATACATACGGCTGTGGTTGTATTGCCATACGGTGTAGAAGTTATTCAGGCCCAAATAGTATTCAAATACACCCGGACTGGTTTCCAAAGCATACAATACAGCTTTTTCATTATCGGCAACAGCAGCCTGAGGCACGACACCCAAGGCTTTGAAATCTGCGACAGTGCGTGTCAAAGCAGTTTTCTCATCGATAATCGCCTGCAAGTGCGGCGTAATCGTCAGACTGACCGGCACAACCATCTTACCGCCAGTCTGCCAGCCATGCTGTTTCATATAATTGGCGACAGAAGCCGCCACATCGCCGACATTATTCCAAATATCGCGATGCCCGTCACCATCATAGTCCACCGCCCATTTACGGTAGCTGGAAGGCATAAATTGCGGCATACCCATCGCGCCGGCATAGCTGCCTTTGAAGTCAAAGATATTTTCTTTTTCTTCTTTTGCCATCAGCAAAAGTTCGCTCAATTCGTTTTGGAAAAATTCGGCACGGCGGGGATAATCAAAGGCCAATGTACTCAAAGCATCGGCAACGCGGAAGCTGCCCGTATTTTTGCCGTAATTGGTTTCGATACCGAGAATCGCCACAATCAATTCGGCAGGTACGCCGTATTTGCGTGCCACATCATCGATTACAGCACGGTTTGCCGCATAGAATTGTCTGCCACCGTTAAATTTGGCTGCACCGGAGTTACCGGTGCGGAATTCATACCAAGGACGCGAAGTGCTTGGACGGTACATAATGGTAATAATGTTGCCTTTATACACCACGCCATTAAAGAAATTGCGCAACTCTTCCGCACTGAAACGGCGGTTTTTCACTTCATATTGGATAAACTGCTGAACATTGACGTTTTCATTAAAACCGCTGCTGGCAACAGATTCAGCCGCTGCATCAAATACAGGGCGTTTTGCAGAGAAAACAGGTTCGACAGGTTTTGCCGTATCAACAGCAGGCTTTTGCGGAGTGCCGCATGAAGCTAAAGCCAAAGCAGTCAGACCTATCCCAAAGATTTTGATTTTATTCATAAATAATCTCTTTACTAAATAATACGACAAACCCGAACACGAATGAACATTCGGCCAATACATCATCTCTTCCGCTATATTTCTAGACAGACTTAAAAAATATAGACAAATCGATATTTACTTACTTCGGCTCAAGCAGATAAACAAGGCCGTCTGAAATTCAAGGAAACCCTTGATTTTCAGACGGCCTTGAATGAATCAATTACTCAGCAGCTGCAACAACAGCAACGGTAATTTTAGCAACAGCGTCAGTGTGCAGAGCCACTTCAACTTCGTATTCGCCAACAGCTTTCAAAGGACCGTTAGGCAGACGTACGTTTGCTTTAGCAGCTTGGATACCGGCAGCAACAATCGCTTCAGCGATGTCAGCATTGGTAACAGAACCGAACAGACGACCATCAACACCGGCTTTTTGAGCAACAGTAATGGTTTGGCCTTCCAGTTTTTCTTGACGTGCTTTAGCATCAGCCAAGATCTCAGCTTGTTTGGCTTCCAATTCAGCGCGGCGTGCTTCGAATTCTTTCATGTTGGCTTCGGTTGCACGTTTTGCTTTACCGGCAGGGATCAGGAAGTTGCGTGCGTAACCGTTTTTAACGGTAACGATATCACCCAAGTTACCCAGACCGCCGATTTTTTCTAACAGAATAATTTGCATGATTTAAACTCCAAAATTATTTGTGTTGATCGGTGTAAGGCAACAGAGCCAGGAAACGGGCACGTTTCACAGCAGTAGCCAACTGACGTTGGTAGTGTGCTTTAGTACCAGTAATGCGGGCAGGGATGATTTTGCCGTTTTCAGAGATGAAGTCTTTCAACAAATCAACTTGTTTGTAATCAACTTCTTGGATTTTTTCAGCCGTAAAGCGGCAGAATTTTCTACGTTTGAATGATTGACGAGCCATTGTCGTTTAACCTTTATATTCTTTAATGTTCTGTATGCGTAGTACCGGCTTGGGGAAGCGTTGGCTGCGTTGCGCCAAAAAACCTTCCGACTCGATGACGACATCTTGCCGATACTGCCATTCCTCAGCCTGCTTACCTAAAATCCGCGCGGGAATTTCAAATTTAACCAGACATTTCTGTCCGTTTTCTTCCTGCCAAGATTCATGTTGCAACACAACATCTAAAACAGGAATTCCTGCCGGCGTATATCTCAAAGGCTGAACCTGTAAGATACGGGCGGTAAGCTTAATCAGATTGTTCAATCTTATTCGGCTGCTGCAACTTCTTCAGCTGCACCGTTCAGCAAGTTTTTTGCTTTCTCGCCGCCCAGCATTGGGGAAGCTTCAGTTACAGCGTGTTTTGTTTTGATGGTCAGGTGACGCAGTACGGCATCATTGAAGCGGAAAGCAGTTTCCAGCTCTTCAACCACTTCAGGAGTAGTTTCGATATTCATCAAAACATAGTGTGCTTTGTGGATTTTGTTGATTGGGTAAGCCAATTGACGACGGCCCCAGTCTTCCAAACGGTGGATTTTACCGCTGGCTTCAGTAATCATGGTTTTGTAACGCTCAACCATAGCAGGCACTTGCTCGCTTTGATCAGGATGAACGATAAACACGATCTCGTAATGACGCATGTTATCTCCTTATGGATGATTAAAAACAGCCTTTCACCATGCGAAGTAAAAGGCAAGGCAAAGAGGCTGAATTTTATCCGCATTTCTTAAAAAATACAAGTCCGGATTCAAAATCCACTTTCTTTTCAATTAAAAAACAACATTAACAACATTAGGCCTTAGGGTTATTTCCTAGCAAACCACTCAACTATCTGCCAAAAATCTGCTAAAATCTGCCCCATCCTAATAAATACAGCATCAGAAGGCACACAATCATGGCTCTTTTGCAGATTTCCGAACCCGGCATGTCCGCTGCCCCCCATCAACACCGCCTCGCCGTAGGCATTGATTTAGGCACAACCAACAGCTTGGTGGCCACCGTACGCAGCGGCAGCGCAGTCTGCCTGCCCGATTCAGACGGCCGCACCACCCTGCCTTCGGTTGTCCGTTATTTGGATGGCGGAGTCGAAGTCGGCAAAAACGCCCTTTCCGCACAAAAAACCGATCCGCTAAATACCGTCAGCTCCGCCAAACGCCTGATCGGCCGCACCCTTACCGACCTCACACAAGACGCGCAATACCTGCCCTATCAATTTACACCCAATGAGCGCGTGGTCGAATTAAACACCCGTCAAGGTGCGAAAACGCCTATCGAAGTATCGGCAGAAATCCTCAAAGCCCTTAAATTGCGCGCCGAAGAAACATTGGGCGGCGATTTGGTTGGTGCCGTCATTACCGTACCCGCTTATTTTGACGATGCCCAACGTCAAGCCACCAAAGATGCCGCGCGCTTGGCAGGCTTGAATGTATTGCGCCTCCTCAACGAGCCGACCGCCGCCGCGATTGCCTACGGACTGGATAACGCCTCGGAAGGCACGTTTGTCGTTTACGACTTGGGCGGCGGTACGTTCGACGTATCCGTATTGCAACTGACCAAAGGATTGTTTGAAGTCAAAGCCACCGGTGGCAACAGCGCATTGGGCGGCGACGACTTCGACCATCGTTTGTTCTGCCACCTACTCGAACAAAACGACCTTTCCAAACTCAACGAACAAGACAGCCAACTTCTGCTTTCCCTTGTCCGTACCGCCAAAGAAAAACTGACTACCCAAACCGAAGCCGTCATCGAAACCACACTTTCAGACGGCCATAAAGTCCATACTGTCATTACCCGCCAAGAGTTTCACAATCTGACCCAAAATTTGGTACAAAAAACCATCGAACCCGTCAAACAGGCTTTGAAAGACGCAGGCGTGACCAAAGCCGACATTAAAGGCGTGATTATGGTCGGCGGCTCGACCCGCATGTTGCATGTTCAACAAGCGGTCGCCACCTTCTTTGGACAAACTCCGTTGAACAACCTCAACCCAGACGAAGTGGTTGCACTCGGTGCCGCCATACAGGCAAATGTCCTTGCCGGTAACAAAACCGACGGCGAATGGCTGCTGCTGGACGTTACACCTTTATCACTCGGCCTGGAGACCTACGGCGGCCTTGCCGAAAAAATCATCCCGCGCAACTCCACCATTCCTACCGCGCGCGCGCAGGACTTCACTACTTTCAAAGACGGTCAGACTGCCATGACGATACACGTCGTACAAGGCGAGCGCGAACTCGTTTCCGACTGCCGCAGCCTGGCCAAATTTACCCTGCGCGGCATTCCGCCGATGGCCGCAGGCGCAGCGCGTATCCGCGTGACCTTCCAAGTTGACGCCGACGGCTTGCTGTCCGTTTCCGCACAAGAACAAAGCACCGGCGTACAGGCGCAAATCGAAGTCAAACCTTCCTACGGCTTGGACGACGGCACCATTACCCAAATGCTCAAAGACAGTATGAACAACGCCGCCGAAGACATGGCCGCACGCGCACGCGCCGAAGCCGTAGTCGAAGCCGAAAGCCTGACCGACGCCGTCAATGCCGCCCTTGAGTTGGACAGCGATTTATTGGAAGCCGAAGAATTGCAACAGATTCAACAAGACATTGCCGCTTTGCAAGGCTATCTGAAAGACGGCAAAGCCGAAGACATCCGCACCGCCGTCGCCAAACTCAGCCACAGCACCGACAACTTCGCCGCCAAACGCATGAACCGTAACATCCAACGCGCGTTGACAGGGCAAAGCGTTGATAATATTTGACGGCAAATGGTTTCAGACGGCCTTGAATCAAAAGGCCGTCTGAAAAGATATCCTCTTACAGAAATATAAAAATAAAGGACAACAATGGAAAAAGCAGGCATTGTCTATCTGATGAAAACCGTCATCAAAGGTGTATATAAAATTGGTATTACTGACGAAAATAATTTTGAAATTAGAATGCGCCATTTGGAAAACAACGGCTACGCAAACGTTGCTGGGTTAGAGCGCATTCTAGCCATTAAAACCGACAACTATAAAGAAAAAGAAACCTTACTTCATGAAATTTTCGGCGAAAGCCGAATAGGAGAAACTGAGCTTTTTGCAATTGATGAAAATCTTGTGAAAAGGCTTTTTCTCTCATTAAGAGGCGAAATTGTATTTCCTAAAAATGAAATAGCAGAGTTGGGTTTTGAAAAAACTGTCGAAGAACATCATCAAGAAAAAATTTTTGAAATAGACAGAAGTGCATTTATCTCCTTTATCAAAGAAAAGCACCAACAAAATCCTTCTATATTAAGAAATCTCATCTCTTCGAAAAATACACATAAACCTAAAAATTCCAAAGTCCGTCTCTATAAAGACGAATACTTTGGGAAAAGTGGAACAAAGCTAACTACTGAAATTGAAGAAGGTCTTCATATTTATACTACCTACTCAAAAGAAAATTTAGAGAAAGCTTACGCAGAATATTCAAAATTATTTGAATCACAATGAGACTCTGGCACCAAACCCTTATCCCCCTACTCCCCCGTGCCCAGCTTTTGGGGCAACACCGAGAATGCGCTGCTTTACGCGGAGCGGGCTGGGGCAGACCGCATGCGACGGTTAATTACGTTTTTACCCATTCTCCCTACAAACTCTATCTGTATCACGCGTTGATTATGGAAGAGATGGAAAAGCGCGGTTACAAACCCGATGCTTTATGGAAAGACCCGCTATATCGCGGCAAAACCGTTGCCCCATACCATTCGCACGCGGCTGAAACAGCTACTTCGCCGATTTATGCCGAACATGATGATGCCTACTTGGACGAATGCCTGGAAAATTTAAAAAGTAAAGGCATCATGTTATAAACCCATTTTTCAGACGGCCTGAATATTGAATACCCAAGGCCGTCTGAAACTACTTTAACCACAACCACTCTTAAACAACCGAGACAATAAAAATGCCAAAAATTACCGTACTCCCACACGCGACATTATGCCCCGAAGGCGCGGTTATCGAAGATGCACCAGAAGGTCAAACCGTCCTTGACGTACTGCTCGACCACGATATCGAAGTCGATCACGCCTGTGAAAAATCCTGCGCCTGCACAACCTGTCACGTCATCATCCGCAAAGGTTTTGACAGCTTGGAAGAACCGAGCGAACTGGAAGAAGACCTGCTTGACCAGGCATGGGGCTTGGAAGCCGATTCACGCTTAAGCTGTCAGGCAGTTGTTGCCGATGAAGATTTGGTCGTAGAAATTCCCAAATATACGATCAACCATGCACGTGAAGACCATTAAAACAAGGCTTAATGAAAAAGGCCGTCTGAAACCACAAATTCATGGTTTTCAGACGGCCTGTTGCTTATGCGGCAAACTATTTGATATGAGGAAAAATAAAACGCATACGCGAAATTTGCATGGAGGCCACCTTCTGCGTAGCGGAGTAATTTTCAATTTTCTCTTGCATTCTGATTTGATGCAGATTGCCGTTATAACGGGAAGTAGCGTTCTGAGATTTGTTTACTGTCGGCAGTTCGGCCTCTGCCTTCAACGCCTCCTCTGCCTCGATGGCCGAAAGTACAGCCTCATCCCTTGCCAAACCGAAACGCGCGATGATGGCATTGGCTTCATCTATATAATGAGATTTGTCCGCGCCATTTTCCAACACCGCATCTTCAAGCACGACCGACAAATGCTTGCCGCAATTTTCGATACGCTCTGCGATGCGCGAATAAACCATCCAACGTTTCAACCTCAATGCGCCTGCATCGTCGTTGGGTGAAGCGGCATCCAGTTTAATCAAGCCATAGTGTTTGCCGTAATACAGACGGAACACCAGCTGTTTCAAACCTTCTGTTTCGTCCAGCATCCGATAAAATTCGCGAACCAACAACAGCAAACGGTCGAATGCGCCTGCTTTGGACAGATACTCCGGATCATCGGAAGCGAGCGCGTAAATCAGTTTGGACAGCTTGGCGTTGAGTGCGTTATTCATCTTTTTTCCTTTTATTTTTAAGCGATGGATTGTCTTAAGAGCCGTTCCAAAAAATTTGGTTGCATAGCGAAATGTAAATTTTGCATGAAAACCAAATCATTCAAAACGGAATAGAAAGTATAAAACGGCAGATTGCCGTGAGTTTTAAGTGTCTTGCCGTATTTTAACGCAACTATGCTATTTTGTTAAAAAATAGCGTCATCATTTATCTGCCCTTCTTCCGTAAAACAATCTGGCAGTCCGACTTCTTCTTGATTAAAATAATTGGCAATAGTCGAAACCCAATAAAGGAACACATCATGAAATGGACAGATACTCAACGCATCGCCGAAGAACTCTACGATTTACACGGCGACAGCATCGACCCGAAAACCGTGCGTTTTACCCAACTGCGTGATTTGATTATGGCTCTGCCTGAATTTGACGATGATCCGGCGCGTTGCGGCGAGCGCATTCTCGAAGCCGTGCAACAAGCCTGGATAGATGAAGCGGAATAACCTTTTCCCTTTTCATCAAACAAGACCTCAGGCTGTTTTTCAGACGGCCTGAGGTCTTTATTAAATCTATTCATACAATTTCGGAAAATTTCGAAATTGACTCATACCAACCTCAAATTTATTATGCAGTCTGACAACAAATAAAAGATATGCAGAAGGTGCATAACCATGAATCACGCTCGAGAAATCGCTGCTTTAAACAACAGCCTTTCTGATTTGAAAGGCGACATCAACGTTTCGTTCGAATTTTTCCCGCCGAAAAACGAACAAATGGAAACCATGCTGTGGGATTCCATCCATCGCCTGCAAACCTTGCATCCGAAATTCGTTTCCGTAACCTACGGCGCAAACTCCGGCGAACGCGACCGCACACACAGTATCGTCAAACGCATCAAACAAGAAACCGGCCTTGACGCCGCCCCCCACCTGACCGGTATCGACGCCAGCCCTGACGAGTTGCGCCAAATCGCCAAAGATTATTGGGACAGCGGTATCCGCCGCATTGTCGCCCTGCGTGGCGACGAGCCGCCCGGCTACGAGAAAAAACCTTTCTATGCCGAAGATTTGGTCAAACTGTTGCGCTCCGTTGCCGACTTTGACATTTCCGTAGCGGCCTATCCAGAGGTGCACCCGGAAGCCAAATCCGCACAAGCCGACTTGATCAATCTGAAACGCAAAATCGATGCGGGTGCAAACAACGTTATTACCCAATTCTTCTTCGACGTGGAAAGCTATCTGCGCTTCCGCGACCGTTGCGTGATGATGGGCATCGACGTTGAAATCGTTCCCGGCATCCTGCCCGTAACCAATTTCAAACAATTGACCAAAATGGCCCAAGTGACCAACGTCAAAATCCCAAGCTGGCTGTCTAAGATGTACGAAGGTTTGGATGACGACCAAGGCACGCGCAACCTTGTTGCCGCCAGCATCGCCATCGACATGGTCAAAGTCCTCTCGCGCGAAGGTGTCAAAGACTTCCACTTCTACACCCTCAACCGCAGCGAACTGACTTACGCCATCTGCCATATTTTGGGCGTGCGTCCGCGTTAATAAAACAGACGGCCTCCCCATTCTGATTTACAATATCGAACATTCAGGCCATACCGGCCTGATTCAAAATTCCAACTAGGAGAGTTAACATGACAACATTGCATTTTTCAGGCTTCCCGCGCGTCGGTGCCTTCCGCGAATTGAAATTCGCACAAGAAAAATACTGGCGCAAAGAAATCAGCGAGCAAGAATTGCTGGCTGTTGCTAAAGACTTGCGCGAGAAAAACTGGAAACACCAAGCTGCTGCCAACGCTGATTACGTTGCCGTAGGCGATTTCACTTTCTACGACCACATCCTCGACCTGCAAGTTGCCACCGGTGCCATCCCTGCCCGCTTCGGCTTCGACAGCCAAAACCTGTCTTTGGAACAATTCTTCCAACTGGCGCGTGGTAACAAAGACCAATTCGCTATCGAAATGACCAAATGGTTCGACACCAACTACCACTACTTGGTGCCTGAATTCCACGCCGATACCGAATTCAAAGCCAACGCCAAACACTACGTTCAACAACTGCAAGAAGCCCAAGCTTTGGGTCTGAAAGCCAAACCGACCATCGTTGGCCCATTGACTTTCCTGTGGGTAGGTAAAGAAAAAGGCGCTGTCGAATTCGACCGTCTGAGCCTGTTGCCTAAACTGTTGCCTGTTTACGTTGAAATCCTGAACGCTTTGGTTGAAGCCGGTGCCGAATGGATTCAAATCGATGAGCCTGCTTTGGCTGTCGACCTGCCTAAAGAATGGGTAGAAGCCTACAAAGACGTTTACGCCACTTTGAGCAAAGTAAACGCCAAAATCCTGTTGAGCACTTACTTCGGTTCCGTTGCCGAACACGCTGCCTTGCTGAAATCCCTGCCTGTTGACGGCCTGCACATCGACTTGGTACGCGCGCCTGAGCAACTGGACGCATTTGCCGACTACGACAAAGTTCTGTCTGCCGGCGTTATCGACGGCCGCAATATTTGGCGCGCCAACCTGAACAAAGTTTTGGAAACTGTCGAGCCTCTGCAAGCCAAACTGGGCGACCGTTTGTGGATTTCCAGCTCTTGCTCCCTGCTGCACACTCCATTTGACTTGTCAGTTGAAGAAAAACTGAAAGCCAACAAACCTGACCTGTACTCTTGGTTGGCATTCACCCTGCAAAAAACCCAAGAATTGCGCGTTCTGAAAGCCGCATTGAACGAAGGCCGCGACTCTGTTGCCGAAGAACTGGCCGCCAGCCAAGCTGCCGCCGACTCCCGTGCCAACAGCAGCGAAATCCACCGTGCAGACGTTGCCAAACGCCTGGCCGATTTGCCTGCCAACGCAGACCAACGCAAATCACCGTTTGCCGACCGTATCAAAGCGCAACAAGCATGGTTGAACCTGCCTCTGCTGCCTACTACCAACATCGGTTCTTTCCCGCAAACCACCGAAATCCGCCAAGCACGTGCAGCCTTCAAAAAAGGCGAGCTGTCTGCCGCCGATTACGAAGCTGCGATGAAAAAAGAAATCGCCTTGGTGGTTGAAGAGCAAGAAAAACTGGACTTGGACGTACTGGTACACGGCGAAGCCGAGCGTAACGACATGGTTGAATACTTCGGCGAATTGTTGAGCGGTTTTGCATTCACCCAATACGGCTGGGTACAAAGCTACGGCTCACGCTGCGTTAAACCACCTATCATCTTCGGTGACGTAAGCCGTCCTGAAGCCATGACTGTTGCTTGGTCTACTTACGCGCAAAGCCTGACCAAACGCCCAATGAAAGGCATGTTGACCGGCCCTGTAACCATTCTGCAATGGTCTTTCGTCCGCAATGATATTCCTCGCTCTACCGTGTGCAAACAAATCGCATTGGCTCTGAACGACGAAGTATTGGATCTGGAAAAAGCCGGCATCAAAGTCATCCAAATTGACGAACCTGCCATCCGTGAAGGTCTGCCTTTGAAACGTGCCGATTGGGATGCTTACCTGAACTGGGCCGGCGAATCTTTCCGCCTGTCCTCTACCGGTTGCGAAGACAGCACTCAAATCCACACTCATATGTGTTACTCCGAGTTCAACGACATCTTGCCGGCCATCGCCGCTATGGATGCTGACGTGATTACCATTGAGACTTCACGTTCCGACATGGAACTCTTGACCGCGTTCGGTGAATTCAAATACCCGAACGACATCGGCCCGGGTGTTTACGACATCCACAGCCCACGCGTACCGACTGAAGCTGAAGTTGAGCACCTGTTGCGTAAAGCCATCGAGGTTGTACCGGTTGAACGTCTGTGGGTGAACCCGGACTGCGGTCTGAAAACCCGTGGCTGGAAAGAAACTCTGGAACAACTCCAAGTGATGATGAACGTAACCCACAAACTGCGTGCCGAACTGGCTAAATAATGTGAGTTAGATGAAAAGGCCGTCTGAAAATTTTCAGACGGCCTTTTTTTATTTATCAATATTTAAACCATAAAGATTACGGCTTCAACAGCTTACAAAATCCCTGTCGTTGTATGATGTTCTTCCACTCCTGATGTATACACGTTCTGAGTATGGTGATACACAGTCTCTTTAGTCGTTTCGACAATATGGTTGGCTTCCGAAAGAACATCGCTCAATGTCACTTTACTGCCGGTCGTATTCACTTTTTTCAGTGCCGCGCCATTATGGCTATTGCCTTCAGAATACGTGTTGATGTCATTTTCAAAGCGCAGCCATGAATCATACAACTTGCCTTTAATGTCCGTCAGGATTTTGTTGTTGGCCACATTTAAAGATGCTTTGCCCTTAGGGTTGGTACTATGTACGTCTATCAAAGCATCATTCAAATCACCGCCAAGTTTCAATGTATTATTGGTGATGTTGTACTCTTTGGCATTACTTTTCAAATAAGCAAATTCGACATAGCCGGCAGATTCTTCACGCACGGAAATTTTGTTGTTGTGAATTGTCACCGCACCATGCATAGCGACATTGCCATGGTGTTCTTCCACATAAACCGGTACCGCGCCTTTCATAATCTTGCCGATATCGGCATCATTGCCGCTGATGGTAATGGTACCGCTGCCCATGCCGTTTTTAGATAAAACACGGTCGTAGGTATCGTTGATGACGGCAATCAGATATTTGGTGGATTCACCACTGATCTTGTTGTTTGCCATATTGAGCGTGTAATCCATTTTGCTTTCATGGTTACGGAACTCAATCGCGTAAGTCTGAATATTGTTTTGATAAACCGTCAGATTTTTAATGACATTATCGCTAATATCGAAATAGCCTTTGTCAGCCGAGTGCAAATCTCTGTATTGGGTATTGGTTTGTACCTGAATCCCTGAATACATGTGGTAGTACTTACCCAAGTCATCATCAACATTCAAACGGAAGCTTGGGTCTTGGATAATGGTATTGCCGGTAATTTTGACTTTATCCATAGAAAACTGGCGGTTGTAGGCAACAATACCATATAGCCGGTCACCCGTTAACACATTGTTTTCAATGACAATGCCTGTGCCATCGTGCACATCCAAACCCTTGCGGTAGTTGTGGTCGGTTGTGTTTTTACGGTATGTGATGCCGTAATTGTAGCTGCCGGCAGCCACAGCCATACCGTAGCCTGTCCCGCCATCCGCTTCGTGGCCGTTCCAATCCAAACGGTTGCCCTCGCCGATAAAGTTTTGTTGGAAACCAATCAGCGCACCGGCAACGCGGTTGTGGTGTAGATACGAATCGACAATACGGTTGTTCTCACCCAAAGGCAGCGCTTCGTATTTTTCATCAATTTCGCCGCTTTGCACGCGCTCTTTAAAGGTCAGCTTATGGCCTTTTTCCGTTTCCAAAGAAGCGGTCGAGGTAAACATCACACCAGCACGGTTGGCACCGGAAACCTCTACTTTACTGATTAAAGTATTGTCCGCATCGTTGACCAAAATACCGTTTACCTTGCCAAAATAGCTTAAGCCTTTGCGGTAAAAATCAGGGTTGGTATATTGAACCGACAAATCGGCAATGGTTTTATTGTTTTGCCCATCGATCAAGATACCGGCAAATTCGCGGATATCGTCATGGTTGGTGTCCGGATTGAATTCGCCTGTTTGCGCCTTATCAAACGTTACTTTGGTTTTGCCCATCCCCGAACCAAACAAGCCGCGCGCGCCGGAGACGGTTTTATCCATCACAATCTGATTGGAAATATAGTAAGTACCATCCAAGAAAACCATGGCCTTTTCTTTGTGTGCCGCCTCTAAAGCTGCTTTAAATGCCTGAAGGCTGTCTTTTTTACCCTGCGCATCGGCACCAAAATCATTCACACGAACGTAATTGCCATACTCTTTGGATTCATACACGCGGTATTTTCCGGATAGTCCTATCCTGCCTTCGGCATGATCGTCAATTTTGTTTGCTTTACCCGAACTGAGGTGTCCGTCGTGACTATTGATTGCTTTTTTGCCGGAAGAAACGCCCGCTATTTTGTCATGGCCGTCTGAATCCTTCAGATTCTTTTTATGGACAATCTCAACGGTTTCTTTTTCTTCGGCAACTCTGTCTTCCGCCTCTTTTTCTTTGCGTGCGGCTTCGAGTTTGGCTTTACGCTCTGCAACCGCTTTTTCGACTGCCGCTTTATGCGCTTCTTTTGCGCGCTCTACAGCCTTTGCTTTGGCTGCGGCAGCCTCGGCTATTTTTTTTGCTTTGGCTTCTTCGTAAACTTTTTGCCTTTCAGCCAGGACTTTTTCCATCGATTGATTAACCGGTTCTTTTGAAACAACGTGTTTGCTCGCCACTTTAGGCGCAATGGTATGTTTACTGGAAACGCTGCTTACAGAAGCAACGCTGGCCCGTGTAACATGCATTTTGGTCACAAGGCCGTCTGAAGATGATGAAGAACTATCAAATCTTGCTGCCTCCGCCACATGCACTACTTCTCTCGTTACCGTATTTTTACCGCTTAATTGCTTAAGCTCAGGAGAAACCGACGGCATATCCCCCCAATTGTGGGTGTATATCCATTCTTTTAGAGGAGAAGATGATTTGGAATTTGCTTCAGGTGTAGATGAGCCGTGACGAATATGGGTACGGCCAAGAGGAGCAAGTTTATGTGACATAATCAGCGTATTTCCTTGTATCGAATATCGCCTTTCCCACCGCACAAGCGTGCAACAAAAAAGCCGATTGATTAAAGAGGTAAGACGGATTCTGTCGTAACAGCAATTGCCTGTATAAAGGCCAAACTGAAGTTGGCCACTTTGAGAAACTCGGCAGCGTTTCCCCTTCTGCCGGTTTTCTGATTGGAAACGGTCATGGTGTTCAGACAGAACCCTTGGATGACTTATATAGGCGATCTGTCCGCGTACCATGTGTCCGGTTATTTTTGACGGAAATGTATCAGAGTCCCTTTTTAATTGATTAGTTCATCCAAAGTTAAGTTATTTTTGATTTTTATAGCAAAATAAAAATAGTTTTATCTTGCATCGTTTTCCTTTTTGACTTGACAGAGTGAATCCCACGAAGCCCAAAAGGAGGGAAATTCTAACACGATATGTTTTTAGCATTCCCCATTTAACTAAATTTACAAAATATACAGAATAAATATCTATAACTGTTTTTAACTTCTTCTAAAAATCAATAAAATTCGATATTTCCAATGTGTATTTTTACAACATGACTGTGCATTATATACCGATTATCTAAAAATACTACCGCTTGTTTAAAAAATTTAGCATTTTATTATCGCTTTCCCCATCAAAAAACCAATAAAAAAAGGCCGTCTGAAAAAATATTTCAGACGGCCTTTTATATTCACTGCGTTCTACTTAACAAACTTCGACCAACCAGCCGTGTTTGTCTTCTGTCAAACCGTATTGAATGTCCGTAATTGCCTTACGGATTGCATAACCGCGCTCTTGGCTCTTCACTTCGATTTCTTTGCCGTCAATCACAAAAGAAGTTACCGGAGAAATAACCGCAGCCGTACCGGTCAGAATCGCTTCCGCACCATTCTCAATCGCAGTTTTCAGCTCATCGACAGTAAAGTTGCGTTCGGTAACAGTGTAGCCCAAATCTTTGGCAACAGTCAGTACGGAATCGCGGGTAACGCCGTGCAAGAATTCATCGGTCAACGGTTTGGTAATGATTTCATCACCGTTAATCAGGATAAAGTTAGACGCGCCGGTTTCCTGAACGTCGCCATTCGGGCAGAACAATACTTGGTTTGCACCGTGCTCTGCTTTGGCTTTCAATACCCAAGGCATGGCGGAAGCGTAGTTGCCGCCGCATTTCACGCGGCCCATGTGCGGGGCGCAACGGATGTGTTCGGTTTCCACCAAGATTTTAACGGGTGAACCGGCTTTGAAATAGTCGCCGACAGGAGAAGCCAGAATGTACAGCAAGGCTGTTTCGGAAGGAGAACCGGCTTTACCGATCACAGGGTCGGTACCGATCAAAGTTGGACGCAGGTACAAAGCGGCAGGTGCGTCAGGGATTTCCTCGGCGGAGCGTTTGACCAATTCGATCAAAGCATTCAAATAAGCCTCTGTTTCAGGACGCGGCAGGTGCAGAATATCTGCGCTTTGCTGCATACGCGCGATGTTGGCGGTCGGGCGGAACATCACGATTTTGCCGTTTGCCTGACGGAATGCCTTCAAACCTTCAAAACATTCGCTGCCGTAATGCAGGGCGTGTGCGCCCGGGGCGAGTGTCAGGTCTTTGGAAGATTGCCATTCTACCGGTTGCCATTTACCTTCACGATAAGCGATAACGGGCATTTCAGCGTGGAAAACGCTGCCGAATACGGCTGGGACTGGTCTGCTCATGATGATTGCCTTTCTTATTCTGATTTGTAAGATAATAACTAAAGACTGAACAATACGCCTTTCAATATGGGTTTGACAAGTACCCGTCAGCATTAAAGGCACTCTTCCCATGCCGTCTGAAACATGCCGTCCTATCCGAAATCCGGCAAATCGTTTAAACTGATACCATTTTTCAGACGGCCTGCACCAACCGCGGCCCACCCGGAGCAACCCATGAAACTCATCTATACCATCATCAAAATCCTGATTCTTCTTGTTTTCCTCCTGCTGGCCATCACCAATACCCACACCGTATCCTTCTTCTACCTGCCCGGCCAAAACGTCAATCTGCCGCTGATTGTCGTGCTTTTCGGCGCCTTTATTATCGGCATCGTGTTCGGTATGTTTGCCCTCTTCGGCCGTCTGCTGACCCTGCGCAGCGAAAACAACCGCCTGCGTGCCGAAGTGAAAAAATACGCCCACCTTTCCGAAAAAGACCTGACTGCGGTCAAAACCGAAACACCGGCAACGGCTTCCGACACCGCTCCCAAAGCGTAATGCCACCAATCAATAAAGGAATACCATGGACAACGAATTGTGGGTCATCTTACTGCCCATCGTCCTCCTCCCCGTTTTCTTCGCTATGGGCTGGTTTGCCGCGCGCGTCGATATGAAGACCGTCCTGAAACAGGCCAAAAGCATACCGGCAGGCTTTTACAAAAGCCTTGACGCCCTCGTTGACCGCAACAGCGGCCGCGCCGCGCGCGAATTGGCGGAAGTGATCGACCAGCAGCCGCAGTCATACGACTTAAACCTGACTTTGGGCAAGCTCTACCGCCAACGCGGCGAAAACGACAAAGCCATCAATATGCACCGCGCCCTGCTCGATTCGCCCGACACCGTCAACGAAAAACGCGCGCGCGTGCTTTTTGAATTGGCGCAAAACTACCAAAGCGCAGGCTTGGTGGACCGTGCCGAACAAATCTTCCTCGGCTTGCAGGAAGGCGACATGGCACGCGAAGCCCGCCAACACCTTTTGAGTATTTACCAGCAAGACCGCGACTGGGAAAAAGCCATCGAGATGGCACAGCTCTTGAGTCATGACGAACAAACCTACCAGTTTGAAATCGCCCAGTTTTATTGCGAAATCGCCCAAGCCGCGCTGTTCAAATCCAACTTCGACACCGCACGCTACAACATCGGCAAAGCACTCGAAGCCAACAAAAAATGTACGCGCGCCAACATCATTCTCGGCGACATTGAATACCGTCAGGGCAACTTCCCTGCCGCAGTGGAAGCGTATTCCGCCATCGAGCAGCAAAACCACGCCTATTTGAGCATGGTCGGCGAGAAACTCTATGAAGCCTATGCCGCGCAAGGCAAGCAGGAAGAAGGCCTCAACCGCCTTATCGGCTATATGCAAACCTTCCCCGATCTCGACCTGATCAACGTCATCTACGAGAAGGCCCTGTTGCTCAAAGGTGAAACCGAAGCGGCGCAAATCGCTGTCGAACTCGTCCGCCAAAAACCCGACCTCAACGGCGTGTACCGCCTGCTTGGCTTGAAACTCAGCAGTATGAATCCGGAGTGGAAAGCCGATACCGATATGATTCGTTCCATTATCGGCCGCCAGCTGCAAAAAAGCGTTATGTACCGCTGCCGCAACTGCCACTTCAAATCCCAAGTCTTCTTCTGGCACTGCCCTGCCTGCAACAAATGGCAAACCTTTACGCCAAATAAAATCGAGATTTAATAAAGCGTTAAGCATCAAAAAAGGCCGTCTGAAATCTTTTCAGACGGCCTTTTTATTACAAAGCAAAATATCAAAGCGGTTCAAAACACATCCTTACACACCAGCAATATCTGCTCAACACCGCTACTCTGCCCATGCCAACGCCGCTACAATCTGAGCCTCAATATCGGCATTAAACTCGCCGGCACGGTACGCATCGCGCAATTCCGTGCGCCGGGTTTCATCTGCCGCAATTTGGTTCAACACCACTTGTGGAAACTCGTTAAACACAGGCCCAGCCTCTTCATGCCCCATCAAAAACAGCGCAGGGATTTTTTGATTGGCGCGGACGATTTCCTGTTGGCGCGGATTCTCAAAACGGCTGCTGTCGTCAAAATCGTTGCGGGCAATATAGTTGACGCGGATATTGGGGTTCAACTCCGCCATTTTTTGAATAAACGGCACAAACACGCGGCAATCAGGGCAATATGGTGCAGCGGCAAGCAGCCAGTTTTGCGGACGGCTGATCTTTTTAACCGCCGCTACCGTTTGCGCCGACAGCTCAGTTGCCTGATAGAGCTGCTGCTGTTTCAATTTGTCTTCTTCGGTATCAAAATCCAAATATTCTGTATAAGTGGCCATGCTTTACTCCTGTTCTGTTGTATTGTTTTTCCCTGCAGCGCTGTTCAAAAGCGGAACAAGCAGATTGACGACAAGGTTTTCAAATAGTGGCTCTTCAAGCGGCGCTTCGTCCGAATGACCAAACACCAGCTTCACTTCGGTATATTCTTTCTGCCCTTTGCTCATTTTATTGCCGTTAAAAACATCATGGGCTTTTCTCAAGGCGGCATCCCAATCCTCTTTTTTGCCGTACTCCTCCGCCGCGGCAAGGCTGGTTTTGGCGAAAAACGGCAAGGGGGTATTTTGTCCGATTCGGAAATATACCAACCATTCTTTCAAAAGCTCTCTCGCGGCCTCTTGCCCGATGGCGGCATAGGTTTCGGTCTGTCCCAGGCTGACAATATAGGTTTGTCGGTTGGCAACGGATTGAGGGGCGACGGCACAAAAAATCAAATGCTCCAATAAACGGGCAATGCGGTTGGGCGCATTGTCTTTTTGGTTTTGGAACACAATGCGTCCGCATTCGTAAAGATTGCCGATGGTGCCTTGTACAACCAAGTCGTCAAAGTGTAATTCATAAGGTTCAGACGGCCTTTTGTCACTGCGTATCAGCTCGGCATCTACGTTTTTCGCAGATATCTGATACTGCTTCTGCCACAAGCCGCCCAACTCGCCTACCGGCATCAGGCTTTCTGCATTCAGCCGAATGGCCGTATCTTCAAAATCTTCCCCTTTGCGCCGCGCATCCAAATAGGCATCGGCAATCCGGCCTTCATGTTGCGGCTCAAACGGTTCGGCAGATTCCCAGGCGCCGTCCAAATACGGCTGATCCCAGCTTAAATTTCTCTTCAGCCAAACTTTGACAGGGTTGCGCCAAAAACTGATAAGCTCGCCCTGCTGAATGGTTTTGCCCGGTTCTTCCTGACTTAAAGCCTCAAGGAAAAACGGCTGCGCTTCCGCAGGCGGTTGGTTCAGCGCATCGGCGTAATCTTGGCGCGTGCTGAAGAGGCCGTCTGAAAGCGCGTCCTTTTGGAAATAACGGCGCGAAAACGCCTGCAAAGGATGATGTTTCACCCATTTCTCCGACAACTCACGCCCGCTTTTCCCCGTCATGGCGGCAATGGTATCCAGCAGCTCGCTGATTAACGAAGACGGCGCAAACTCGGCATCATTGCGTATATCGCGGCCGATATAAGACAAATACAGCATTTCGCGTGCGCTGATTAAGGCTTCGAGGAAGAGATAACGGTCGTCGTCGCGGCGGGCGCGGTCGCCTTTTTTCGGATGTTTGGCAATCAGGTCGAACACCGCCGCTTTGGTATTGCGCGGAAAATCGCCGTCATTCAAACCCAGCAGGCAAACCATTTTAAACGGCAGGCTGCGCATCGGCACCATACTGCAAAAAGTGATGCCGCCGCTCAAAAATCCGGCTTGGCTTTCACTGTCCAAAAAACGGCGGATATGGCGGATAACGGTTTTACACGGCAACAATCCGTCAAATTCGGCCAACTGCGCCTCTTCCTGCCATTTCGCCAAAGACTGCTCAAACTGCTGCTTGGCGTATTGGTCGTCCGTATCCGGAGCAAACAGTTTCTCCAGCAAATCGCGGCAACGCTGCACCCAGCCTTCCACATCGGCAGGCTCTTGCCATTGCGCCGCCATATCGGCCAAAGTACGGATAAATTCGGCAAAACCGCTGAACACGTCCAACTGGTTGACGTTGCTATGCCACGCGCTCACACCCTGCCACATGCCGTAGCCGCCTTCGGGCAGCATCCAGCCCAAGGCCAAACGCTCTACCGCCTGCTGCCAAGTAAAGAGGTTGTCTTTACCCTCGCGCATGGTTTGGTCCAAACCCCAATGCACATTCAATCCGGCAACAGCCTCATGCAGCAGTGGCACATCTTCCTCGCTCAAACCGAAGCGTTGCAGCACCAACCGGCTTTCCAGCAAAGGTAAAACCTTGTCCACTTCAAACCGGCTTTCCAGCAAGTCCAACGTTTGCGCCAAAGCATACAACAAGGGCTGACGGCGGCTGAGTTTTACATCCGAAATCGAATACGGCAACGCCTGGCTGCCCGCCTGCTCCTGTCCAAAAACGGCTTCGATAAACGGGCTGTACGGCTCGATGTTCGGCGTCAAAACGGCAATATCGTGCGGCTGCCAGTCGGGATTATTTTGCAACACCAGCGACAGCTCTTCTTTCAAAATCTGCAGTTCGCGCAAAGGACTGTGGGCCGCGACGATTTTGACCGAACCGTCGTTCAACAGCTTGTCCGGCTCGACACACACCGGATTGCCGTCCGCATCGTGAACCTGAACCCAAGCCTGCTGCGCGCCTGCCTCGCCTTCTTCCTGTTGATATAAGCGTTCAGACGGCGGCATGATCAAGTTTTGGATATCGTTTTGCAGGCAATGCAACAAGGTATCGTCTTTTCCTTCTTCATAAACCTGAATATCCTGCTCGGTTTCCACTTCCGCCAGAAAATCAAAGAAATCGCGTCCCTGCTTGCCCAAAGAAGCCAACAGCGGATGCCCTGCTTGCGACAAATCCGCCTCATCGCCCCTTTTCAAAATCTGCGCCTCGTCGATGACCTCGCCCCAATACTGGCTGCTCGGGTTGAGCGCAAACACAAACACATCGCAATGCTTGGAAATTTGGTGCAGCAGTTGCAGATACATCGGCGCCATTGTTGAAATACCGAATACGAACAACCTTTGCGGCAAGACCGATTTATCCAACTGCGCCAACAACTTTTCCCACAAGGCCACGCGGTGCGGCGCAGATTGGCTGCCATCGTCCAAATAACGCCACAGCCGCGCCTGCCAATCCTCATCATCGCCCAAACCCAGCAGCTTCCCAGCCTGCCACGCATCAATCCAATCCGGCCGGTACACCAAATATTGGTCGAAAATATCCGCCATTTGTCCGGCAAGCTGATAATCCGCCGATGCCGAGCTGTGCAAATAACTTTCCAGCTTCAGGCGCACGTTTTCGTATTCCGGGGCCGTCTGAAACGCTTCGCTGCGGAACAAATCCAGCAAACGCCAACGCATGACCTCAGGCGAAAACGGGCTGAGCGGCGGCACATCGGGAACCAATTTACGCATCAGCTGCCACGCCAGACCGGCCGGCAGGCTGAACTTCAAATTCGCCGCCACGCCGAGTTTGCGCGCAAAAAACACATTCAGATACCGCCGCATCCCCTGGCTCTGCACCACCACTTCTTCCGGTGCCAATACCGCATCCAAAGGCAAGGCCTGATGAATATGCGCGCACATTTCGGCAAGCGCTTCCAAACGGTCGGACTGATAAAGATAAAACATAGCAGACAATCTAAAAAACAATTGCCCACATTATAATGCCATTAGGACAAATGCTTCAGCAGAAGCGGCAAACAAAAACACAGGCCGTCTGAAACACATCGCTTCAGACGGCCTAAAACAAATCCATCGGCGGCCAATTATTAATTATTTATCGACCCCCTGTACAAACCGGCTTCTCCTATCCTATAATTCCCCCACATTCGGAATGTAGCGCAGCCCGGTAGCGCACTTCGTTCGGGACGAAGGGGTCGGAGGTTCGAATCCTCTCATTCCGACCAAATACAAAACCTGCTTGAATCCAAGCAGGTTTTTTTACATTCGGCAAGCCTATACTTCCGGCGGCGGGAAAGGCGCGCCTTCGGGATGTTTGTAGCGGTTGTACATAAACAAATATTGTTCCGGAAAACGGCGTATCCAATATTCGGTATTTTCATTGATCACGCGCGCATCGTTCTCCTTATCGCCGTTCAACTCGCCGCGCAATGGCTCGATGTGCAAGACAAAGCCTTTCCCGTCGGGCAGACGCTCGCCGCAGAAAAACAAAGCCTTCACGCCTTTGACTTGCGCCAGCTTGCCCGCCAACGTCATGGTGTAGGCAGGTTTGCCGAAAAAGTCCACCCACACGCCGTCGCCGCCTTCTTCCGGAGACGGCACATGGTCCGGCAACACAATGGTCGCTTCTCCGCCGCGCAGGGCCTTGATGATTTGTTTGACGCCCTGAATGCTGGTCGGCGCAGTCTTGCCCTTGCCGCGCACACGCCCTGCCTGCATCACCGCATCAAAAGCCTTGATTTTAGGCGGTTTGTACATCGCCGTCAGCGGAAACGGCAGCTGCTGGCTGATGTAGCGGCCCGCCAAATCATAGCTGCCGATGTGCGGCGTGATAAACAGCAAACCTTCGCCCGCACTCAAGGCCGTCTGAACATGCTCCCAACCGTTGACACTGACAAACAGGTTTTCAATTTCCTCAGGCCGTCTGAAAAACGCCACCGGCAATTCCAAGCCGCCTTTTGCCGTTTCACGGAAAACTTTTTTCACTGCCTCGTCCGTCGGGTTCAATCCGGCAAGTTTCATGTTTTCAAAAACACGCCGGCGATCTTTCGACAGCACGCGGAAACCCAAACTACCCAGCAGGTTGCCTAATTTGTGCAACCAAGCCAAAGGCAGCGCGGCCAAAAATTTAAAAACAAAGGTAACAAGCGTTTGCATAAGGTTTTACCAAAATGAAGTGGACAGATTGTAAACGAAACAGGCCGTCTGAACAAAACAGACTTCGGGCAAATATATTGCGGCACACCTGCTTTTCTGCTACTATCCGCGCTGCATTAAGAGTTGGGAATTCCATGCCAACCTGCTTTTCAAACGGAAAGGTAAGGTGGACGGTTGAAAAACCGATGTGGCTCGCCAGAGCAATCCAAACCCGCTTAATGCGGGAATTTTTTTGCCTGTAAGAAACGCGCAACAGGATTCCGAAACAGCAGGCAAGTGCGAATGTTTCTCACTTGTATAGAGAAAAAGCGGAGTTTTTGTTATGATTTCCGCTGTCCGAAATAAAAGGCCGTCTGAAAACACAGCAGCCTGTTTTTAATGAAAGAATAGCAATGAGCGAATATCTGTTTACTTCCGAATCGGTATCCGAAGGCCATCCGGATAAAGTTGCCGACCAAGTGTCCGATGCGATTTTGGATGCCATCTTGGCGCAAGACCCCAAAGCACGTGTCGCCGCTGAAACCTTGGTCAACACAGGCTTGTGCGTATTGGCAGGCGAAATTACTACCACCGCCCAAGTGGACTATATCAAAGTCGCACGCGAAACCATCAAACGCATCGGCTACAACTCGTCCGAGCTGGGCTTTGACGCCAACGGCTGCGCGGTTGGCGTGTACTACGACCAACAATCCCCCGACATCGCCCAAGGCGTGAACGAAGGCGAAGGCATCGACTTGAACCAAGGCGCGGGCGACCAAGGTTTGATGTTCGGCTATGCCTGCGACGAAACCCCGACCCTGATGCCGTTTGCCATCTATTACAGCCACCGCCTGATGCAACGCCAAAGCGAATTGCGCAAAGACGGCCGCCTGCCTTGGCTGCGTCCTGATGCCAAAGCGCAGCTGACCGTGGTTTACGACAGCGAAACCGGCAAAGTAAAACGCATCGACACCGTCGTCCTGTCCACCCAACACGATCCGTCTATCGGCTACGAAGAGCTGAAAAATGCCGTGATCGAACACATCATCAAACCGGTTCTGCCGTCTGAAATGCTGACTGATGAAACCAAATACCTGATCAACCCGACCGGCCGCTTCGTCATCGGCGGCCCTCAAGGCGACTGCGGTTTGACCGGCCGTAAAATCATCGTCGATACCTACGGCGGCGCAGCTCCGCACGGCGGCGGCGCATTCTCCGGCAAAGACCCGTCCAAAGTGGACCGTTCCGCCGCCTACGCCTGCCGCTATGTTGCGAAAAATATCGTTGCCGCCGGTTTGGCAACCCAATGCCAAATCCAAGTTTCCTACGCCATCGGCGTTGCCGAACCGACTTCGATTTCCATCGACACTTTCGGCACCGGCAAAATCAGCGAAGAAAAACTGATTGCTTTAGTTCGCGAACATTTCGACCTGCGTCCTAAAGGCATCGTCCAAATGCTCGACCTGCTGCGCCCGATTTACAGCAAATCCGCCGCATACGGCCACTTCGGCCGCGAAGAGCCTGAGTTTACTTGGGAGCGTACCGACAAAGCAGCCGCATTGAAAGCAGCCTCAGGCGTATAAAAAGCATGGAGGTCGTCTGAACGGGAGTTTCAGACGGCCTTTTTTACATCTAAATATTCAAACCTTTTTACGAACGACACATCGTATTTTCACAAAACAGCGTAACAAATTTTGGATTGCTATGCTGTCTTTGTGAATCTACATAAATAAAATTGAAAGAATACATCATGAAAAAATGGCTGCTGGCTGTTTTGCCTGCCACCGCACTGGCTGCTCCGCCTCAAGGCTTTTATCAAAATTACCAAGACTGGGACATTGCCTGCGACAATACCGGCACCTGCCGTCTTGCGGGATATCAGGCGGATGAAACAGAAACGCCGGTTTCCATCTTGTTAACCCGAAAAGCGGGGGCGAACTCCGCCGTGGCCGGCGAAGTTTCCCTACTGCCATTTAATGACGATGACGCACAACTCGCCAGCATTGCAACCCGCAACGAATTGGTATTGAACGGCAAATCACTGGGCAAATTAGCGCTGAACAAAACAGGCCAAGGCAAATTGAGCAGCGCGCAAACCAATGCCTTGCTCGAAGCATTGAAAAAAGAAAGCCAAATCAGCATCCGCTCTGGAAAATATGAATGGTATTTGTCCGACAAAGGCGCGGCGGCAGCAATGTTGAAAGCGGACGAATTCCAAGGTCGTCTGAACACGCCTTCCGCGCTGATACGCAAAGGCAACAGCAGTCAGACAGTCCTCAGCCCGCAGCCTAAGCCCGTCATCCGCGCCGTTGCCGTACCGAAAACAGCAGGCGATATACTGGAACAAGACACACCGCGCCACAGCGCCGTCATGAAGCTGCTGCGCAACAGCAACCGCGTTTCCGAAGGCGACGATAATTACTGTTACGCCCTGCACAATAAAGAGCAAATGGATTGGAACCGCAACCTGTATGTCCATCCGCTCAACGATCGTCAGGTGTTGATTTCGGCCATCTGTATCGGCGGTGCTTATCAAACCAGCGGCTACTATGCCATTGCCGATAAAGAGTTGACCAAAATCGAACAAGTGCTGCCGCCGATGGTATACGGCGGGCACGGCGGATTCGACGAGAAAACAGCCACCCTCAGCGGTAGCTTCAAAGGCCGCGGCATAGGCGACTGCTGGACAAGCAATGCGGCGGTGTGGGACGGTAAAACGTTTGTCCGCAGTGAGGAACACACCACCGGTTCATGTAAAGGCTTCACGGGAGGCGCATGGTTGATGCCTGTTTTTGAAGCCCGTGTTGAGCGTTAAAAGACACGGAATATTTACGATAGGAAGCAAAGGCCGTCTCAAAATTCCCGTTTTCAGACGGCCTTTTTCCTTATACAATAGCCACTTGAATTTCTATATACATTCTGAATAAAGGATACGGATTATGTTCGGCAAACAACTTTTTGAAGAAGTCAGCTCCAAAATCAGCGAAACCATCGCCAACAGCCCTGCCAAAGACATGGAAAAAAACGTTAAAGCCATGCTCGGCAGCGCATTCAGCCGCATGGATTTGGTAACCCGAGAAGAATTCGACATCCAACAACAAGTTTTAATTAAAACCCGTACCAAGCTGGCCGAATTGGAAGCCCGTTTGGCCAAACTCGAAGCCGCCCAAGAGCCTGAAGAAGCTGCTTTAAAAGCTGCCGAAGAAGCTGCCGAAGAAGCGGTTGCCGAAATCGTACAACAAACCGAAGCCGCCGAATAAGGCCGTCTGAAACATGTCGCTTGCTTTGGTTTACAGCCGCGCCTTAAGCGGTATGAACGCGCCGTTGGTCGAAGTGGAAGCCCACCTTGCCAACGGCTTGCCACATTTCAATATCGTCGGTTTGCCCGATACTGAAGTCAAAGAAAGCCGCGACCGCGTGCGTGCCGCCATCATCCAAAGCGGCTTCGACTTCCCCGCCAAGAAAATTACCGTCAACCTCGCACCGGCCGACCTCCCCAAAGAATCCGGCCGTTTCGATTTACCGATTGCCTTGGGCATTCTTGCCGCATCGGGACAAATTAATCCTGAAAAGCTCGCGCAATATGAGTTTGCCGGAGAATTGGCGCTGTCCGGGCTGCTGCGTCCCGTACGCGGCGCGCTGGCCATGGCATGGCAGGGCATGCAGGCGGGACGTTCTTTCGTCTTGCCGCAAGAAAATGCCGAACAGGCTGCCGTCATGCGCGGTATCGCGGTTTATGGAGCGCGTTCTTTAGGCGAAGTGGCCGCACATTTAAACGGTATCGAACCGTTGACACAAACCGAATGCAAACTGCCACAAAGGCCGCCTGAACAAAGTAAAATACCCGACTTAGCTGATGTCAAAGGCCAACATACCGCCCGCCTCGCCTTGGAAATCGCCGCGGCAGGCGGACACAGCCTACTGATGATGGGCCCTCCGGGAACGGGCAAATCCATGCTTTCGCAACGTTTGCCCGGTATCCTTCCGCCTTTGACCGAAGACGAATTGGTCGAAGTCTGGGCATTGCGTTCGCTCCTGCCCAATCATCAGCAACAACTCGACAGCAACCGCCCTTTCCGCAGCCCCCACCACAGCGCCAGCTCGGCCGCCATGGTCGGCGGCGGTTCCGACCCGCGTCCGGGTGAAATTTCATTGGCGCACCATGGTGTGTTGTTTTTAGACGAATTGCCCGAGTTTGACCGTAAAGTATTGGAAGTATTGCGCGAACCTTTGGAAAACGGCGAAATCCATATTTCCCGCGCCGCACGCCAAGCCGTTTATCCGGCTAAGTTCCAGCTCGTCGCCGCCATGAATCCCTGTCCTTGCGGCTATCTCGGTCATCCGTCCAAACCTTGCCGCTGCACGCCTGAAAGCATCGCCCGTTATCGAAGCAAAATTTCAGGACCATTACTCGACCGCATTGATTTAACCATCGAAGTACCCAGCCTTTCCGCCGCCGAGCTGATGCAACAAGAAGCCGGCGAATCCAGTGCCGCCGTATTAAAACGCGTTACCGCCGCGCGTAAAATCCAATACGGCCGACAAGGCAAGGTTAATGCCGAATTGAGTGTCAGCGAACTCGATGGCAAAGCCCGTATCCAAAAAGAAGCGCAAGAAGCCTTGGGAACCATGCTCGAAAAACTGTCCCTATCCGCACGAAGCTTCCACCGCATCATGCGCGTCGCCCGTACGCTGGCCGATTTGGCAGGCGACGAAGAAGTCAGTAAAACCCATGTGATGAAAGCCATCGGCTTCCGTCGCGCCCTCTAACTTTTCAGACGGCCTGAATCTTTATGTTTAAGTAAAACTAGAGTAAACAAAGCATCAGGATTTTGCCGTCCATAACGGTTATTGATAAAATATCGAATTCAAACTCAGACAGTCTCCCTTCAGGCCGTCTGAATCCATTATTACAAGGTAAGTCATGAAAAAATCTACACAATATGGCAAAGGCTTGGCCGGTTTCTTTTTCGGCCTGATACTGGCAACAGGTATTATTGCCGGTATTTTGTTCTTCCTGAACCAAGGCAACCAAAACGTTTTCAAAGAGCTGACCCAGCCTAAACAAAGTGAAGAACCTGAAATCCTGAAACCTCAAGACAAAGCAGAGAAACGCCCTGCCACCGACAATTCGTCCAGCCAAGCAGATGAAGAAAAAGCCAAAGCTGAAAAAGAAGCGGCGGAAAAAGAAGCCAAAGCAAAAGAAGCGGCTGAAAAAGAAGCCAAAGCAAAAGAAGCGGCTGAAAAGACTGCCAAAGAAGCTGAAGAGAAAGCGGCACAAGCAGAAAAAGAGGCTCAGGAAAAAGCCGATCGCGAGGCCAAAGAAAAAGCGGATAAAGCTGAAGCAGAAAAAGCCGAACGCGAAGCCAAAGAAAAAGCTGAAAAAGCCGCTGCCGATAAAGCCGAACGCGAAGCCAAAGAAAGAGCAGACAAAACTGCCGCCGACAAAGCCGAACGTGAAGCCAAAGAAAAAGCCGCAAAAGCGGAAGCAGAAGCCGCCAAGAAAAAACTGGCCGAGAAAAAAGCCGAATTAGAAAAAAAACGCGCAGAAAAAGCCAAAGCTGAAAAAGAAGCTGCTGATAAAACTGCAAAAGACAAAAAAGCGGCCGACCAACTGACCGACAAACAAAAAGAGCGTGCCGAGCGCAAATTGGCTGAGAAAAAAGCGGCCGAAGCCAAAAAACAAAACAAGCCGACACCTGAGCAAATCCTCAACAGCGGCAGCATCGAAAAAGCACGTAAAGCAGCAAATGCCTCTGCAACAAAAGAAAGCAGCAACGCCGCTGGCAAACAATCGGCAGAAAAAGCCGAAGCAGCTGCCAACAGCGGTAAAAAGGCATTCCTGCAACTTGGTTCATATGCAGACCGCTCCAGCGCAGATTCACAACGTGCGAAATTGGCTATTTTAGGTGTGTCTTCCAAAGTGGTTGAGTCGCAAAACGGCGACAAAACCATTTATCGAGTTCAAAGTAACACCATGCCGCAGGAAGCCGCTGTGAAACTGCAAAAAAACCTGCAAGGCCATAATATCAACAGCTTGATTCGTTCTACCAAATAATGGAATCACTGATGAAGCAGCGTATGAAACAAACTATTGCCGCACTCAGCCTGAGCCTGCTCAGTTTGAGTGCGCAGGCTGCTACTGAAGGCGTGGACTATACCGTTCTTAGTCGCCCTATCCCGCAGCAGCAAGCCGGAAAAATTGAAGTGCTAGAATTTTTCGGCTACTTCTGCGTCCATTGTTACCATCTCGATCCGGTTTTGTTGCAACACAGCAAAACCTTCACCAAAGATGTTTCCTTACGGACAGAGCACGTCGTTTGGATGCCCGAAATGTTGGGCTTGGCCAAGGTAGCCGCTGCCGTCAATCTTTCAGGTTTGAAATATCAGGCCAATCCAGTCATCTTCAAAGCCGTTTACGAACAGAAGATTAACTTGGCTGATGCAAATGTATTCCGCACATGGGTCGGTAAACAGACGAGTTTTGACAGTCAAAAACTGCTTCAAGCCTACAACAACCCTGCCGCCACATCGGCTGCTGCAAAAATGCAGCAATTGACGGAAACTTATCGAATTGAAAACACACCAACTGTCATTGTCGGTGGCAAATACAAAGTCAATTTCAACGGTAGCGACTGGAAAGCCGGTATGAAAACCATAGACGAGCTCATCATTAAAGTCCGCCGCGAACAATCCTCAAAACCACTTTAACTATTCAACAAAAGAAAGACGGCCTCAAGGCCGTCTGAAAACTTATGGACATTCTGATTTTATTTAAAGCACTTATTCTCGGTATCATCGAAGGTTTAACCGAGTTCCTCCCTATTTCAAGTACCGGCCACTTGATTGTATTCGGCGACTTGATGAATTTCCAAAGCAACGGAAAAGTATTCGAAATCGCCATCCAGCTCGGTGCCGTATTAGCCGTTGTATTCGAATATCGCCAACGATTTACCCATATCATAAAAGGACTAGGCAAAGAGCAAACAGCCAATCGCTTTGTGCTGAATTTATTTATCGCGTTCATCCCCGCTGCGATTGTCGGCCTCTTATTCAGTAAACAAATTAAATTGCATCTTTTCAACCCGATTACCGTTGCTACCATGCTAATATTGGGCGGCTTCTTCATTTTATGGGTTGAAAAACGCCAAACAACAGCCAAACCTAAAGTCAACCATGTCGATGATATGCGCCCAATTGACGCATTTGTTGTAGGATGCGCCCAAATTTGTGCCCTTATCCCTGGGACATCACGTTCAGGCAGTACCATCATGGGCGGTATGCTGTGGGGATTAGAACGTAAAACAGCTACTGAATTTTCATTCTTCCTTGCTGTACCAATGATGATTGCGGCAACAGGTTACGACATCTTAAAAAACTATAAACTCTTTACCTTACAAGATGTCGGACAAATTGCCATCGGTTTTATCGCAGCATTTATCGCCGGTTTATTAGCAGTAAAAGCTTTGCTGAAATTTGTTTCCAGTAAAAACTATGTTCCTTTTGCCTACTACCGCATCGTATTCGGTGGTCTGATTCTCCTTACTTGGATGCTAGGCATAGTCAGCTGGAGCGAATAATCGCTCCCTTCATTCTCCTCAAAGGACGTGCCCGCGCACGTCCTTTTTACTTTCCTATCTCCATTCCACCCTATTGTCACCCCATAAAAGGCTTACACTCCGCATCATTACCCCTAAATATCTCCTCGCCGTCCGTACAACTGCCCTTCCCTTTCATCTTCCCGCACACCACCGCCGTCAACGACTCGTTCAAGCGCAGCACCCTCGGCTCCGCCTCCCTGTCCAGCGCCACCGCCTTCAAGGTAAACTTACCCTCCAGGATACCCTTAGCCTGGCCGCTCATCCTGATACAGAAACCGCCCGCCTCCTTCACCGGCAATTCCGGCCACTTCGTCGACGTCAGCTTAAAGCTGCCCTTTTTCGCATAGAACTGCTCCATAAAGCGCGCATTTTCCAGCAGCGCGGCATGCGCCGCACGCAGGTTGGCCGAGCGGACCGATTCCCGATAGGCCGTAAAGGCCGCCGCCGCCAAGATCGAAACCAGCAGCATCACCACCAACAGCTGTACCAAAGAATACCCCCTCTGCACAGTTGCCCCATTCCGTTTTCCGTCAAATGCCTTTAAGTACATATCTTTCTTCCCTTTATCTTTTATATCCCTATCCAATAGGCGTCCTATCCGTTTATCCCTTTACCCAACGGAAGCCCCCACTGGTTCAAGCTTCATCCCCGCCCCCAAACAAAGCCGCCCCGGGCCCAACCGGCAAACGGTTCGGCCGCAGGGCGGCATATAGGCAGAGTCCGGCTTATTTTTTCACGGCAGGCTGGGCGGCCTTAGGCGCGGCAGAAGAAACCGTCGCCTCCGCCTTCAACTTGTTCAGCACCGCATCACCGATGCCCTTCACGTTTTTCAGCTCCTCCACCGATTTGAACGCACCGTTCTTCTGACGGTATTCCACAATCGCCTTCGCCTTAGCCGGGCCGATACCCGGTAATGCCTCCAGTTCCGCAGAAGAGGCGGTATTGACGTTCACGGCAGCCAAAGAGAACGCCGTACACATGGCGGCAAATACACCAAATAAAAATTTCTTCATCAGGGTTTTCCTATAACGTGTCAGATTGAATCAACCGGGCCGTCTGCAGGACGGTTTTACCCACCCCGCCGACACTGCCACATCGACAGTAGAACACGGCCCCATTCCATATAAATGCATACGACATATTAACGCAAATACCGTTCGATTTCAAACATTCCAAACGGTTAACCGTAACTTTCGGTACTTTTGTGCAAGAATAACAACAGGATAAATATTTCCGATTCCAATACCAAGATGCACAAATACTCCATAAACACCGGTACATCACTATCCCAATGTTTGACCCCAACACCCATTATCCCAATTCTGCCGCCAAACCGACAGAAACGACAGGCATGTAAAAAGCCCCCGACATCAGTCGGGGGCTTCGGAATGGGTGTTTGGCGGTGACCTACTTTCACATGGAAGAACCACACTATCATCGGCGCTGAGTCGTTTCACGGTCCTGTTCGGGATGGGAAGGCGTGGGACCAACTCGCTATGGCCGCCAAACTTAAACTGTTACAAATCGGTAAAGCCTTAATCGGTATAAATGGTGATGACTGAATCAGTCAGTAAGCTTTTATTATTTGAAGTTCTTCAAATGATAGAGTCAAGCCTCACGAGCAATTAGTATGGGTTAGCTTCACGCGTTACCGCGCTTCCACACCCCACCTATCAACGTCCTGGTCTCGAACGACTCTTTAGTGTAGTTAAACCACAAGGGAAGTCTCATCTTCAGGCGAGTTTCGCGCTTAGATGCTTTCAGCGCTTATCTCTTCCGAACTTAGCTACCCGGCTATGCAACTGGCGTTACAACCGGTACACCAGAGGTTCGTCCACTCCGGTCCTCTCGTACTAGGAGCAGCCCCCGTCAAACTTCCAACGCCCACTGCAGATAGGGACCAAACTGTCTCACGACGTTTTAAACCCAGCTCACGTACCACTTTAAATGGCGAACAGCCATACCCTTGGGACCGACTACAGCCCCAGGATGTGATGAGCCGACATCGAGGTGCCAAACTCCGCCGTCGATATGAACTCTTGGGCGGAATCAGCCTGTTATCCCCGGAGTACCTTTTATCCGTTGAGCGATGGCCCTTCCATACAGAACCACCGGATCACTATGTCCTGCTTTCGCACCTGCTCGACTTGTCGGTCTCGCAGTTAAGCTACCTTTTGCCATTGCACTATCAGTCCGATTTCCGACCGGACCTAGGTAACCTTCGAACTCCTCCGTTACTCTTTGGGAGGAGACCGCCCCAGTCAAACTGCCTACCATGCACGGTCCCCGACCCGGATTACGGGTCTGGGTTAGAACCTCAAAGACACCAGGGTGGTATTTCAAGGACGGCTCCACAGAGACTGGCGTCTCTGCTTCAAAGCCTCCCACCTATCCTACACAAGTGACTTCAAAGTCCAATGCAAAGCTACAGTAAAGGTTCACGGGGTCTTTCCGTCTAGCAGCGGGTAGATTGCATCTTCACAACCACTTCAACTTCGCTGAGTCTCGGGAGGAGACAGTGTGGCCATCGTTACGCCATTCGTGCGGGTCGGAACTTACCCGACAAGGAATTTCGCTACCTTAGGACCGTTATAGTTACGGCCGCCGTTTACTGGGGCTTCGATCCGATGCTTGCACATCTTCAATTAACCTTCCAGCACCGGGCAGGCGTCACACCCTATACGTCCACTTTCGTGTTAGCAGAGTGCTGTGTTTTTAATAAACAGTCGCAGCCACCTATTCTCTGCGACCCTCCGGGGCTTACGGAGCAAGTCCTTAACCTTAGAGGGCATACCTTCTCCCGAAGTTACGGTATCAATTTGCCGAGTTCCTTCTCCCGAGTTCTCTCAAGCGCCTTAGAATTCTCATCCTGCCCACCTGTGTCGGTTTGCGGTACGGTTCGATTCAAACTGAAGCTTAGTGGCTTTTCCTGGAAGCGTGGTATCGGTTACTTCATGTCCGTAGACACTCGTCGTCACTTCTCGGTGTTAAGAAGACCCGGATTTGCCTAAGTCTTCCACCTACCGGCTTAAACAAGCTATTCCAACAGCTTGCTAACCTAACCTTCTCCGTCCCCACATCGCATTTGAATCAAGTACAGGAATATTAACCTGTTTCCCATCGACTACGCATTTCTGCCTCGCCTTAGGGGCCGACTCACCCTACGCCGATGAACGTTGCGTAGGAAACCTTGGGCTTTCGGCGAGCGGGCTTTTCACCCGCTTTATCGCTACTCATGTCAACATTCGCACTTCTGATACCTCCAGCACACTTTACAATGCACCTTCATCGGCCTACAGAACGCTCCCCTACCATGCCAGTAAACTGGCATCCGCAGCTTCGGTTATAGATTTGAGCCCCGTTACATCTTCCGCGCAGGACGACTCGACCAGTGAGCTATTACGCTTTCTTTAAATGATGGCTGCTTCTAAGCCAACATCCTGGCTGTCTGGGCCTTCCCACTTCGTTTACCACTTAATCTATCATTTGGGACCTTAGCTGGCGGTCTGGGTTGTTTCCCTCTTGACAACGGACGTTAGCACCCGCTGTCTGTCTCCCGAGGAACCACTTGATGGTATTCTTAGTTTGCCATGGGTTGGTAAGTTGCAATAACCCCCTAGCCATAACAGTGCTTTACCCCCATCAGTGTCTTGCTCGAGGCACTACCTAAATAGTTTTCGGGGAGAACCAGCTATCTCCGAGTTTGTTTAGCCTTTCACCCCTATCCACAGCTCATCCCCGCATTTTGCAACATGCGTGGGTTCGGTCCTCCAGTACCTGTTACGGCACCTTCAACCTGGCCATGGATAGATCACTCGGTTTCGGGTCTACACCCAGCAACTGTTCGCCCTATTAAGACTCGGTTTCCCTACGCCTCCCCTATTCGGTTAAGCTCGCTACTGAATGTAAGTCGTTGACCCATTATACAAAAGGTACGCAGTCACACCACAAGGGTGCTCCCACTGTTTGTATGCATCAGGTTTCAGGTTCTATTTCACTCCCCTCCCGGGGTTCTTTTCGCCTTTCCCTCACGGTACTGGTTCACTATCGGTCGATGATGAGTATTTAGCCTTGGAGGATGGTCCCCCCATATTCAGACAGGATTTCACGTGTCCCGCCCTACTTTTCGTACGCTTAGTACCACCATTGAGATTTCGAATACGGGACTATCACCCACTATGGTCAAGCTTCCCAGCTTGTTCTTCTATCTCGACAGTTATCACGTACAGGCTCCTCCGCGTTCGCTCGCCACTACTTGCGGAATCTCGGTTGATTTCTTTTCCTCCGGGTACTTAGATGGTTCAGTTCTCCGGGTTCGCTTCGCTTATCCTATGTATTCAGATAAGGATACCTCCTAAGAGGTGGGTTTCCCCATTCGGACACCGCGGGATCATAGCTTTATTGCCAGCTCCCCCGCGCTTTTCGCAGGCTTACACGTCCTTCGTCGCCTATCATCGCCAAGGCATCCACCTGATGCACTTATTCACTTGACTCTATCATTTCAAGAACCTCTCTGACTTCGTTTGCCTACCCGTTGACTAGGGAAGCAAACTTGAAATTCCTACTTTGATAAAGCTTACTGCTTGTTGTGTCTTAATCCTGCCTTTTGTGTTTCAGGATTAAGTCGATACAATCATCACCCAAATACTGTGTTTGTTTTCTTTTCTCTTGCGAGAGATTCTTTATCCTTTGCAAAGAATAAAAAATCAAAACAAACGCATTGTCTTTGTTTGTTGATTTCGGCTTTCCAATTTGTTAAAGATCGATGCGTCGATATTTCACTTCGCAAATCAAAATAAGCTGCTAAGTATAGCAGGCTTCCTTTAATTTGTAAAGTGCTTGGTGGAGGCAAACGGGATCGAACCGATGACCCCCTGCTTGCAAAGCAGGTGCTCTACCAACTGAGCTATGCCCCCGTTCTTGGTGGGTCTGGGAGGACTTGAACCTCCGACCCCACGCTTATCAAGCGTGTGCTCTAACCAGCTGAGCTACAAACCCGGATTCTCTTCTTAAGCGAATCTTGTCTTCACTCAAGCTTTCCTCTTCCGCATCTTTACAGTTTACCGATAAGTGTGAATGCATCAGACCTCTTCTTTCTCTAGAAAGGAGGTGATCCAGCCGCAGGTTCCCCTACGGCTACCTTGTTACGACTTCACCCCAGTCATGAAGCATACCGTGGTAAGCGGGCTCCTTGCGGTTACCCTACCTACTTCTGGTATCCCCCACTCCCATGGTGTGACGGGCGGTGTGTACAAGACCCGGGAACGTATTCACCGCAGTATGCTGACCTGCGATTACTAGCGATTCCGACTTCATGCACTCGAGTTGCAGAGTGCAATCCGGACTACGATCGGTTTTGTGAGATTGGCTCCGCCTCGCGGCTTGGCTACCCTCTGTACCGACCATTGTATGACGTGTGAAGCCCTGGTCATAAGGGCCATGAGGACTTGACGTCATCCCCACCTTCCTCCGGCTTGTCACCGGCAGTCTCATTAGAGTGCCCAACTTAATGATGGCAACTAATGACAAGGGTTGCGCTCGTTGCGGGACTTAACCCAACATCTCACGACACGAGCTGACGACAGCCATGCAGCACCTGTGTTACGGCTCCCGAAGGCACTCCTCCGTCTCTGGAGGATTCCGTACATGTCAAGACCAGGTAAGGTTCTTCGCGTTGCATCGAATTAATCCACATCATCCACCGCTTGTGCGGGTCCCCGTCAATTCCTTTGAGTTTTAATCTTGCGACCGTACTCCCCAGGCGGTCAATTTCACGCGTTAGCTACGCTACTAAGCAATCAAGTTGCCCAACAGCTAATTGACATCGTTTAGGGCGTGGACTACCAGGGTATCTAATCCTGTTTGCTACCCACGCTTTCGAGCATGAACGTCAGTGTTATCCCAGGAGGCTGCCTTCGCCATCGGTATTCCTCCACATCTCTACGCATTTCACTGCTACACGTGGAATTCTACCTCCCTCTGACACACTCTAGTCACCCAGTTCAGAACGCAGTTCCCAGGTTGAGCCCGGGGATTTCACATCCTGCTTAAGTAACCGTCTGCGCTCGCTTTACGCCCAGTAATTCCGATTAACGCTCGCACCCTACGTATTACCGCGGCTGCTGGCACGTAGTTAGCCGGTGCTTATTCTTCAGGTACCGTCATCAGCTGTCGGTATTAGCAACAGCCTTTTCTTCCCTGACAAAAGTCCTTTACAACCCGAAGGCCTTCTTCAGACACGCGGCATGGCTGGATCAGGCTTGCGCCCATTGTCCAAAATTCCCCACTGCTGCCTCCCGTAGGAGTCTGGGCCGTGTCTCAGTCCCAGTGTGGCGGATCATCCTCTCAGACCCGCTACTGATCGTCGCCTTGGTAGGCCTTTACCCCACCAACTAGCTAATCAGATATCGGCCGCTCGAATAACGCAAGGCCCGAAGGTCCCCTGCTTTCCTCCTCAGAGAATATGCGGTATTAGCTAATCTTTCGATTAGTTATCCCCCATTACTCGGTACGTTCCGATATGTTACTCACCCGTTCGCCACTCGCCACCCAAGAAGCAAGCTTCTCTGTGCTGCCGTCCGACTTGCATGTGTAAAGCATGCCGCCAGCGTTCAATCTGAGCCAGGATCAAACTCTTATGTTCAATCTCTAACTTATAACTTCTGGTCTGCTTCAAAGAAACCGACAGGACAATGTCTAAAACATCATCTTGTCTGTCTTTCAAACAGTGTGAGGCCTAATGCACTCACACTTATCGGTAATCTGTTTTTTAAAGAGCGAATCGAATTATACAGTACAATTTTCAAAAGTCAACTAAAATTATCGAAAATTTCAACCAACTGTGTTATACTGTCTGCTTCGTTTTCTTCACCGCGTCAGCAGCGAAAAACCGAACTATACGCCTCCCAACAAAACCAGTCAACACCTTTCGCAAAATTATTTTCAAAAATTTAATCACTCCCCTGTTTTAACAGGTTTTTTATTTTTCTAAAAACACCTCAAATCTTCCCTATTCGCTTCCCAAATCCAACCCGGTTCAATACTAAGGCCGTCTGAAAGAGTATTTCAGACGGCCTTTTGAATTTGACCTATGCTTTAATTTATATTGTTGCCGCTTGTTTTTTGGTATGATGTTTCTTTGATTTTATTTCAGCTTCGAGTTTGCTATGTCTGTCTATACCAGTGTTTCCGACGCTCAAATGCGCGATTTCTTGCTGCAATATGATTTGGGAGATTTTGTCTCTTTGCAGGGAATTGCCCAAGGGATTACTAACAGTAATTATTTTCTGACTACCTCAACCGGTCGTTATGTATTGACTGTTTTTGAGGTTTTAAAATCAGAGGAACTGCCTTTCTTTTTAGAGCTAAACCAACACTTGAGCCAAAATGGCGTTGCCTGCGCTGCTCCGATTGCTCGTAAAGATGGTGGACTGCATTCTATTTTAGCCGGAAAACCTGCTTGTTTGGTGACCTGTTTGAATGGCTCCGATACCGGCTGGCCGACTGAGGCTCAATGTTTCCACACTGGTGCGATGTTAGCCAAAATGCATTTAGCCGGCCAAGATTTTCCTTTAAAAATGAAAAATCCTCGTTATGATGGCTGGTGGCATGATGCCTGCACCCAGTTACTCCCGGTTTTAGATAGCGAAGATGCCAAACTGCTTCAAGCTGAAATTGCTGCTTTAGATGAAAATCTTGGAGAACATTTGCCTTCCGGTATTATCCATGCCGATTTATTTAAAGACAATGTACTGCTTAATGGAGATGAAGTTTCCGGCTTTATCGATTTTTATTATGCGTGCAATGGTAATTTTATGTACGACTTGGCCATTGCAGTTAACGACTGGGCGCGGACAGCCGATAATAAATTAGACTCTGCTCTTTATGATGCTTTTATCCATGGCTATGAAAGCGTACGTCCTTTATCTGATGAAGAACGTGTATATTTCCCTACTGCACAAAGAGCCGGATGTATCCGTTTCTGGGTGTCCCGCCTGCTGGATTTCCATTTTCCTCAATCAGGCGAAATGACATTTATTAAAGATCCGAATGCATTTAGAGATCTGTTATTGAGTCTTAAATAATATATAGATAAAAGGCCGTCTGAAATTCAGACGGCCTTTTATTTAATGTCCTCCCCCACTGGAGCCGTTAAATGGTGGTCTTGCCAGCCAAATAATGGGGATCATGCTGATGAATATAATGCTGCCTGCCAAGAAGATTTCATTTGAGCCAATAATAAAGCCTTGTTGGGAAATGGTGCTATTTATCGCAGCCAGGGCTTGCTCTTTGCTCAGACCATTGGCCATCATGCCTTGAATAGATTGGTTGCTGATTGAGGACAATGAATTGATATGTTCGGTCAGCTGAGTATGATGCAGAGCTTCGCGCCGTTCCCACATGGTGCTGACAACGGATACTCCGACACCGCCCATAAAGACACGCAAGAAGTTAGACAGGCTACTGGCCGAGGCAATTTGGTTGCCTTTCATATGCGATAGCGTGATACTGGTCAAAGGCAGGAAGAACATGGCTACGCCTAAACCCTGCCAAAATTGCGGCCAAACGACGTTGCTCATATCCATACCGGCATAAAAATCGGTTCGCCAATGGAATGTGTAGGCAAACACTAAGAAGCTGGCACTGACAAACAGGCGCATATCGACGCGATTACCAAACTTACCGATAATCGGCGATAAAATAATCGGCAGAAAACCTACCGGTGCAGCAGCCAAACCGGCCCAAGTAGCGGTATAGCCGAGATTTGATTGCAACACCAAAGGCAGCAGGGTCAATGTGCCCATATAGACCATAAAGCCCAACGATGTGGCAACAACGCCTATCGTGAAGTTTCTATTTTTAAACAATGACAAATCGACAATCGGGTATTTCTCGCCCAGCTCCCAAACAATAAAATAGGTCAGAAACACCAAAGCGGTAACGCCCAAAACGATAATCTCTTCCGAGGCAAACCAGTCCAATTCCTTGCCCCTATCAAGCATCATTTGCAATGCGCCGACACCGACAATCATCAACACCAGCCCGACGTAATCAATCGGCGCCCTGACGATTTCGGTTTCCCTGTGTCTAAGCTGTTTCCAAGCGATGGAAGCGGATAAAACCCCGATTGGGATATTGATAAAGAAAATCCATCCCCAATGCCAGTTGTCAGAAATCCAACCGCCCAAAATCGGCCCCAATACAGGGGCAACAACGACGGTCATCGCCCATAAGGCCAGTGCCAATGTTCGTTTTTCAGGCGGATAGGAAGCCATCAACAGGCTTTGTGACAAGGGAATCAATGGCCCGGCGATGAAGCCTTGCAATACACGGAAAAAAACCAAGGCTTGAAGATTATGCGCCATACCACACAGCCATGACGTTACGACAAAACCAATCACGGCAGCAATAAAGATTTTAACCTCGCCAAACCGCTTGGCCAAAAAGCCGGTCAGGGGGACAGAAATGGCATTGGCTACGGCAAATGAGGTAATCACCCAAGTGCCCTGCGTGGTCGCCGCACCCAAATCTCCTGCGATAACGGGCACGGCGACGTTGGCGATGGTGCTGTCCAAGACTTCCATAAATACGGCCAAGCTGAGCGCCAACGTTGCCAACACCAGCTTAAACCCTTGTAACGGCGGATAATTCATATTTTTAAACTATAAGACAACCGCCAAAGCGGTCGATTGAAGAGAATCAATGTTTCAGACGGCCTGAGCCTTCAATAAAAGACCCAGGCCGTCTGAAAAGATTATTTTGCATATTGCTCGAAGATTTTATCGACTAAAGCATCGGCGGCTTTCCAATCCACACTTTCCGTTTCCGGCAGCGCAGTATTTCGTTCTGCTTCGGCAGTCATGGCTTTACCGCTGCCCTTCTCGGCAACATCGACTTTAACAGTCATCGACAAACCGACACGGAGCGGATTTTGTTGCAATTCTTTAGCATCCAAACTGATACGCACCGGTACACGTTGCACAACTTTAATCCAGTTGCCCGTTGCGTTTTGTGCCGGCAGTAATGAGAACGCGCTGCCCGTACCGGCCGACAAGCCCATTACCTTGCCATGGTAAACCACTTTGCTGCCGTACAAATCGGCTGTCATTTCAACAGGCTGGCCGATTTTCATTTTGCGCAGTTGCGATTCTTTAAAGTTGGCATCCACCCACAATTCAGACAGAGGTACAACGGCCATCATCGGCGTACCTTGCGCGATACGTTGACCGACTTGGACATTGCGTTTGGCAATTTGACCGCTGATTGGCGAACGGATTTGCGTACGTTGCAGATTCAGCCAAGCGTCTTTGATGTGGCTGATGGCCGTCTGAACCGCCGGTTGTTGGCGCAGCGGAATATTGCTGCCCAACGCTGCCTGAGCAGAAACTTCTTCCGCCTCAACCGCTTTCAATGCAGCCTGAGCCTGAACCACAGCGGCGCGTGCATGGCTGAGTTCTTCGCCGGAAACCGCTTCCGTACCCGCCAAAGATTCGCGGCGGCGCAAATCGGCTTGCGCACGGGCCAAATCGGCTTTGCGCAACAATACTTGCGCTTTGGCTTTTGAATTGACCGCAGTTTGCTGTTTATTTTGACGGATGGCCTGAATCAATTCATTTTGCGCGCGATCGTATGCCAGCTGAAAATCGCTGTCGTCCAAAGCCACCAAAACATCGCCTTTTTTCACGACATCCGTATCGTCATACATGACTTTGCGCACCGTGCCGTTCACCTGCGGCGTAATCATCACCAAATGACCGGCCACATAAGCATCTTCCGTTTCTTCTTCATGCTGCCAAAACAGGAAATACGCCAAAGCAACTACGGTTGCCGTAATAAGGAATAGGAGTGTAACGATAACCAAATTGCGTTTGCGATGCGTTTTTGCGCCGGAAGCGGCTACTTCCGTTTCATTTTGGACATTATTTTTTTCTGATTGAGTATCCATAAGTCCCAACTTTAAATTCTGCACATGTGATAACGATATTATTGTCCTGTCGGGTAGCTGACTTATACCATCAGCCCCCAATACGCGCGTTTAACGCGCTAAAGGGTCATATTTTATAGTTACACTCTATTCATTACAATAATTTCTTCCGGTAGCAAATGTAAATAAGGTAAGCAAAAGGCCGTCTGAAATCACTTTCAGACGGCCTGCCGTTTGATAAACCGTTTATTTCTTATTTAATTTAAAGCCTCCGCCCAATTGGGCATTGAGGTTACTCCAAGCTGTCAGATATTCTGCATGGTATTGGACTGCCGACATTTTCGTACGCACAGCTTCGTCTTGTTTTTGCAAGGCAGTCAAGCCGTTATCCAAGCCTGCACGAACGCGTCCTTTCGCATTTTGCACAGATTTATCTGCAATATTGACCATCTTGTTCCAAGTATCTTGTCGACTTTTCAAGCTTTGATAATCTACGACGGCATCTGCCGCCGAACGCATGGCGTTCAAAACAGTTTGGTCGTACACGGCAACCTGCTCGTTATATTGGGCGCGTTTGCCTGCCAATTTGGATTGCAGCGCGCCGGAAGTAAACAATGGCAGATTCAAAGCCGGAACAATGCCCAACATACCGGATGTCCGTCCGCGAATCAGATTGAACGCATCAATATGCGTCATGCCTGCCAAAACTTTCAACTCAATATTCGGATAAAACTCTGCTTCGGTTGATTTGACGATATGCCATTTCTCTTCAAGCAAGGCTTTTTGTGCCGCGATATCAGGGCGGGCCGCCAGCAAATCCGCTTCAATACGGCTAACTGGCAATGACGGCACAGCCGCCATTTTTTCCGGAACTTGTCCATTCAATGCGCCCGGTACACGGCCGGTCAATACAGCCAAACTGTTGCGGATTTTCTCGTTTTTCTGAGTCCATGCCGATTTTTCAAGCTGCAATTGTTGTTGCGCCATTTCCAGAGCGTGCAACGCATCAGCAGGCGCCAGCTGCGCTTTAACGCGTTGTTGCATCAGTTTCAATGCTTTATCCGCCAGCTCTATACGCGTATCCAGCAGCGCCAGTTGTTCTGTCGCCATCTGCCACGCAAAATATTGTGCAGCAACGGCATGAGCCAGCTCGGTGCGGACATGCTGCGCTTCATATACCGCCGCCCGGCTTTTTCCCAAAACGGCTTGAATCTGCTCTCGGTTTTTACCCCAAAAGTCAAAAACCAAGCTGCCTTGCAAGGCTGCGTTCGCCAAAACCAATGTATGGTCGGTATCGATCATACCGGCTTGAGGTTTGGGTGAAACATAAGCACCCAGACCTGTAACACCCAAGCCGACTTGCGGTTTGTTTGCGGCTCCTACAACGCCCAGCTGCGCCTGAGCCTGCTCAAACCTTGCCTTGACGACACGCAGATTGGTAGACGTCTGAATGGCGGAAGCAATCAAATTGTTTAATTTTTCATCTTTCAGCTTCATCCACCAGCCGTCTTGGGCAGTAGCGGCAGATTGGCCTTGCGGCAGCGGATAGGCTGTTGTCTCATCCAAAGGCGACTGTTTGCCGAAAGGCGCACATGCCGCCAACAGCGAAACTGCGGCAACGCATACGCTTGATTTGACCAAACCTAATTTCATACAGACTCCGTTTATGTGTGCCTGCCGCAGACCATCAGGCCTTCTGTTGTCAATTGCCCAAACGGTTCAACAGTTTACCCAACAGGTGTTGCAGCGTATCATAATCCTCTTTCGTGAAATCTTCCCACGCTTGGCCGCTCTGACGGGCAATTTGCGGCCATACTTCGTGGATGAAGGTCTCACCCGAAGGGGTCAATTTTAGCACAATCTGACGGCGGTCTTTTTGATTGATATAACGCTCTACCCAGCCGCGTTCAACCATATCGTCCGACAGGCGTGTGGCACTGGTGCGCGTCAAGTCCATCAGGTCGCTCAAGCGCGAAGGCAGGATTTCGCTGTTTGGGCTGACGTAAACCGCCATCAGGGAGAACCACAGATTTTCATTGATGCCGAACGCTTTCAGGTTTTCATTCAAATGGCTGCTCAAACGTTCGGTTACAATGCGCAACATGCGGGATACTTGGTTTTGCTGCTCGGGAAATTGAGGCAGGCGGGTGGAAAGCAAATGCATTGCATTGACTAATTCGGTTTGTGAAAAACTCATAAATTCCTTCTTTCTGAGTGAATTATTTTATCCGATACCAATCAGAATAAAATATGATGTAATAATTTACTTTAAGATACCAATTACTTACTTTAAGACGTTATACTAATTCAGATGATTATTTTAGTGTATGAAAATCTGATAATCGGTTACATGATCCTACTAAACGGATTTTTCTATGCCTAAATCATGAAAAATCGACCCTAAAAAAGGCCGTCTGAAACCTTGATTCCATCTTTCAGACGGCCTCGATGACAGATTAAAATAAGCTTTTCCACTTAAACCGGATGCAAACCATGAACACTTCCGCCTTCTTCCCCCACATTACCCTTATCGGCGTCGGTTTAATCGGCGGTTCGTTCATGCTCGACCTCAAACGCTTGGGGCTGGTGCAAAGCGTTACCGGCATCGACACCAATGCCGACAACCTCAATTACGCGCTCGACTGCGGCATCATCGACCATGCCTGCCCGAATATTTGCGCCGAAAGCATCGGCAATGCCGATTTGGTTTTGATTGCCACGCCGGTCTCCGTCCTGCCTGACGTATGCCGCGACATCAAGCCTTTCTTAAAAGAAACGGCCTGCGTTTCCGATGTTGGCAGCACCAAACAATCGGCACTCAATGCCTTCCGCACCCATTTGTCCGAACGCCTGCCGCAATGTTTTGCCGCCCACCCGATTGCAGGTTCGGATCAAAGCGGCGCAAAATCCGCGCGTTGCGGTTTGTTTCAAAACAGCCGCCTGATCATTACCTTGCACGGCCAAGAGGCTTCAGACGGCCTAAGACGGTTGAAAAGCCTGTGGCAGGCGGTTGGTTCGCAGATTTTCACCATGAGTGCCGAAGAACATGACAATATTTTTGCCGCCGTTTCCCACTTACCGCATTTGGCCGCCTTTGCCTATGTCCACGCTTTGTTCGACCATCCGCACGGCAAAGACTATCTCCCCTATGCCGCCACCGGCTTTCGCGACTTTACCCGCATTGCCTCCAGCCACCCTGCCGTCTGGACAGACATCTGCCTGGCCAACCGCCCTGCCCTGCTCAAACTGACCGGAGATTTGAAAGAACAATTATCCAAATTGGAACAACTCCTTTCAGACGGCAACAAAACCGAGCTTTACCGTTATTTTGAAGAAGCCGCACAAATGCGTAATGACTGGCTGAAAAACCGTTAAACCTGTTTTCAGACGGCCTGATGCCTTATCGGCCAAACCTTCATCACAATAAAAAGGGCATCTGTTTAGATGCCCTTTTTGATTTCTTACGGATTGTCTTTCAAACGGAACTCAGCCGCTCTGGCGTGCGCAGTCAAACTTTCGCCATGCGCCAACACGCTGGCGGTTTTGCCCAATTTCTGCGCGCCTTGTTCTGAAACCTGAATCAGACTGGAGCGTTTTTGGAAATCATATGTTCCCAAAGGAGAAGAGAAACGCGCCGTGCGGCTGGTCGGCAAAACGTGGTTGGGGCCGGCGCAATAGTCGCCCAGGCTTTCACTGGTATAGCGTCCCATGAAAATCGCGCCGGCGTGGCGGATTTTTTTCGCCCACTCTTGCGGATTCTCAACCGACAATTCCAAGTGTTCGGGAGAAATATGGTTGGCGATTTCGCAGGCTTCGTCCAAGTCTTTAGCCAAAATCATTGCGCCGCGGTTGCCCAATGAAGCTTCAATAATCGCACGGCGCGGCATGGTTTCAATCAGGCGGTTCATGGCCGTCTGAACTTCGTCCAAATACGCTTGGGAAGTACCGATCAAAATCGCTTGTGCAATTTCATCGTGTTCCGCCTGACTGAACAAATCCATCGCCACCCAATCGGCAGGCGTCGTACCATCGGCAATCACCAAAATTTCAGACGGCCCTGCCACCATATCAATGCCGACCACACCGAACACGCGTCGTTTGGCCGCAGCGACAAAAGCATTGCCCGGGCCGGTAATCTTATCGACTTGAGGCACAGATTCCGTACCATAAGCCAAAGCCGCAACTGCCTGCGCGCCGCCGACCGTAAACACTTTGGTTACACCAGCCACAAAAGCAGCCGCCAACACAATATCGTTGCGCTCGCCTTTCGGAGTGGGAACAACCATGATGATTTCTTTCACGCCGGCAACGTGGGCAGGCATGGCGTTCATGATGACGGAACTCGGATAAGCGGCTTTACCGCCCGGAACATAAATACCGACACGGTCAAGCGGCGTAATCTGTTGGCCCAAAAGCGTGCCGTCTTCGTCTTCGTAAGTCCACGACTCCATTTTTTGGTGTTTATGGTAGCTTTCCACCCGTCTCGCGGCTGTTTTCAAGGCCGTCTGAATGTTTTCGGGCAAACGCTCAAACGCAGACTGCAAATCGTCTTGCGTCAGGATTAAATCGTCGATGGTTTGAGCGGATGTACCGTCAAAGCGGTTGGTATATTCAATCAACGCTGCATCGCCGCGTTTTTGAACATCGGCGCAGATGTCGGCGACAATACGGTCTATTTCAGGATTTTGCGCGGTTTCAAAAGCAAGTAACGCTTTGAGTCCGGCTTGAAAATCAGGGGATTGAGTGTCGAGTTTCTTCATGGTTTGCTCTCTTCTTTGTTTCTATATCTCTACGAAAATCCTACCTAGCTATTCTTTGATCACGTTTTGGCACTTTTCATCCCAGTATACCTTCCATCTACCATGTTTTTTAGCAAAAAAAACCGTAAACTCATCATTTACATAATCGGCAACATAGCGAAGATTAGGAGGATTTTCATCAAAACTTAATATCCAAGGATGGAAGTAAAAGGTTTTCTCCCACCTCTTCTGAGTATAGCCGAGATTCTTGGCAAACTGAGGGATGGGTTGTTGCATCTCACTTTCCAAATAGGACTGAATGGCATTGTCAATACTATTTAAACGAGCTAATAGTTGCTTAAACTGGTCTTCCTCCTCAATTTTGAAATCACCTATGAACTCAAATTCTGCAAAGTCTATAGAAAATTCAAATAATGTGATTTTACCATCCTCAGCATAGTGCCCATCTTCATCAACACAACAACGAGTTCCTGACTTCAACACTCGCTCAAAATCTAGATCCGCAAAGCGATTACGGGGAAGTATTGACTCACGCTCTTGAGATTTTTGGGATTTTTTACTAAATAACTGCTTAAATATCTGAAGCATCGCATCTCTCTATTCTTCCTCAACAACATCAGCTATGAAGTCATTTCTGTTTATCCCAAGCACTTAAACCGATTGGAATAGACCTACTTAACCAGCGCAACTGAGAATTATCTTTATATATTTCTTTTCCAGTTCTTATGTTCAGACGGCCTCAGCCACATACAGGCCGTCTGAACATTATCTTTTCAAAAAACCTTTTTTCTGCAAAAACGCCAACATATGCGGCCGCACGGGATTGCCCAAGGTTTTGGCCAGCGATTCCTTCCAAGGTATCGGGCTGCCCTTGCGTAACTCATAATAATCCGCCACGGCCTGATTATAGGTTTCAACCGCATCGGCATTCAGGCTTGGGCAGGCGTTTTCGGCGTACACCATTTCCTTCGGCAGGCGCGGTTTGAACGGCGGGTCTTGGTCGGGATAACCAAGGCAGAGTCCCACCAAAGGCACGCAATAATCCGGCAGGCTCAATACGTCCGACACTTTTTGCGCATTATTGCGCAATGCGCCGATATACACGCCACCCAGCCCAAGCGATTCGGCAGCTAGCAAGACGTTTTGCGCCATAATGCCTGCATCGACCGCGCCAATCAGGGTGACTTCCGCCCAATCAATTTGCGCATCGGGAAACATTGCCTTGTGTTTGGAGAAATCAATGCAAAACAATAAAAATTCCGCACAATGGACAATATAAGGTGCGCTTCCAGCCGCTTCATGTATTCCCTGCCTCAGCGCAAGGTCGGATACGCGGATGATGGAAACGCATTGCAGGTTGTTGGAAGTCGAAGCCTGCTGCCCCGCACGCACCAGCGTATCGAGGATTTCATCGGTAATCGGCTCGGAAGTAAACCTGCGGATGGAGCGATGGGAAAGAATCGTATCGAGTGTCGGTTTGCTTTGCATCATGACGGGGCTTTCAAACTGGGTTGGCAAACAGGTTTGCAATATCTATCCAAAATTTTCAGACGGCCTTAGCGGCATTTTCAAATGCCTGAATAATCGGATTCAACAGCGCATATTTGGTTTTCAATGCCGCCTTGTTGACCACCAAGCGGCTGGAAATATCAGCCACATGTTCTACAGCTTCCAAACCATTGGCCTTCAATGTATTGCCGCTGGAAACCAAATCAACAATCGCGTCGCTCAAACCGACCAAAGGCGCAAGCTCCATCGAGCCGTACAGTTTGATGATGTCCACATGCACACCTTTGCCGGCAAAATGTTCGGCGGCGATGTCGGGATATTTGGTGGCAATCCGCAAGCGGCTGCCGGGTTGGGAAGCAGCGGCATAATCAAAACCTTTTTTAACCGCAACCATCATGCGGCATGAGGCGATGTGCAAATCCAAAGGTTGATACAAACCGTCTCCGCCATGCTCGATCAGCACATCCTTCCCGGCAATGCCGAAGTCCGCCGCACCATATTGCACATAAGTCGGCACATCAGTCGCGCGCACAATCACCAAACGGATGTTGTCATGATTGGTACCAATAATCAGCTTGCGCGACTTTTCCGGCTCTTCCGCAGGCACAATACCGGCTGCGGCCAACAGCGGCAGGGTTTCCTCAAAAATCCGTCCTTTGGATAAAGCAATCGTTAAAAGTGTGTCGGTCATTTTTTTCTTTTCCTTTGCCGTATCAAAAGCAAGAAGGCCGTCTGAAATCTACAACCCATTTCAGACGGCCTCAACTACGATTTTACAATAAAGTTTTCACATCGGCTGCAATCGTTTCAGGCTCGCTGCCGTAAGGCGAGAAAATCGCCACTTCGCCGTTTTTATCAATCAAATATGCGCCTGAAGAGTGGTCGACCAAATAGTTTTCACTGTCTTCTTTTTGGTTCACTTTAGCCGATACCACACGGTATTGCTGTTTGATGACAGGCAGGCTTTGATCGCCGGTGGCCGTCAGTCCGATAAAATCAGGGTTGAACTGTTTGGCGTATTTGCCGATTACTTCAGGCGTATCGCGCTCAGGGTCGATGCTGACGAATACCACTTTCACGTCTTTAGCCTGGTCGCCCAATTGTTTCAAAGTGTCGCTGTAAGTCAGCAACTCGGTCGGGCACACGTCAGGACAGTGGGTATAACCGAAAGACAGGATAACCACTTTGCCTTTCAAATCACTCAGGCTGAAAGGTTTGCCGTCGCCATCGGTCAACGTAAAATCGCCGCCAATGTCTTCTTTGCGCATATCGGTACCACGCGCTTGCGCTTTGGCAGTAGATTCACCGGAAGCGGCAGGTGCGGCAGAAGCGGCAGGCGCCGAAGAAGCCTCTTTGGCTTCCTCTTTAGGATGACAAGCAGCCAGGGTGGCCAACGCAATAGCACTGAGTAAGAAAGTTCGTGTGACGGAAAGCATAAATTTTCTCCAAAACCGTTTCAAATAAATAAGGCCAAACAACCACCCGGCCAGTCTAAAAACAAAACATCTTCATATTAACGCGTTTGACACATTAAAAGTAGCCCTTTTTGTAGATAAATACCGTTTTTTTGTTTTAAAAACCTGCCTTCCATTTGGACAGGCATTAAACTCAAAAAGTTTAATTCATTAAAAATCAAACAAATATAAAAATAATTCAATTTTTTTTCAAATACCGCTTTACAAGATTCGAGAACTCGCTATAATGACGACTTCTTCGCTAGCCCAGGTGGCGAAATTGGTAGACGCAGGGGACTCAAAATCCCCCGCCGCAAGGTGTGTCGGTTCGAGTCCGACCCTGGGCACCAAATTTAAAAAACCTCTTGATTCAGTCAAGAGGTTTTTTGCTATTCGTCATTTGCAAAAAAACCTTCTCCTTACTCAAACTGTCAACAATCCATCCACACCAAGATCAATAAAACTGTTTTTTTATTTCTTTAAAATCAACCTTCAATCTATTTTCCCGTTTCAAATGTTAAAAGATGAAAGATTTTATCTTGATTGAACAGTCGGTTTGCGTTATCTTTTCTACTCTTTTTCACAAACTCTGTGTTCCTTTCCAATTGTTTGGACAGTCTGACTGTCGCCGTATTCCCTCAATGCGCGTACCCTAAATCGCTGCTTGGCGGAATTGCATTACAGGTGCTGTGGTGAGGCGGATTGTTCCTATTGGTTAGAAACCGCATAAAAGAGGTCAATATGCAATTATCAGGCGCACAAATCGTCGTGCAAAGTCTCAAAGCCGAAGGTGTTGAATACGTATTCGGCTATCCCGGTGGTGCGGTTATCGAAATCTACGATGCCATTTTCCAACTCAACAAATTCAAGCACATTCTAACCCGCCATGAGCAGGCAGCCGTACATGCGGCAGATGCCTATGCCCGCGTCAGCGGCAAAGTCGGTGTAGCCTTGGTAACTTCCGGCCCGGGCGTAACCAACGCATTGACCGGCATTGCCACCGCGTACAGCGATTCTATCCCCCTGGTCGTCATCAGCGGCCAAGTGGGCAACTCCCTCATCGGTACAGATGCGTTCCAAGAAGTGGATACGGTCGGAATCACCCGCCCTTGTGTTAAACACAACTTTTTGGTTACCAATATTGGCGAGCTGGCTGATACGATTAAAAAAGCCTTCCAAATTGCCGCCAGCGGCCGTCCGGGCCCCGTTGTCGTCGATATTCCTAAAGACGTAACCCAAGCGATGGCCAAATTCAGCTATCCGCAAGAAGACATCTTCATCCGCTCCTACCAACCGGTTGTACAAGGCCACATCGGCCAAATTAAAAAAGCCGTACAAATGCTGGCTTCTGCCAAACGCCCCATCGTTTACTTCGGCGGCGGCGTGGTATTGGGCAATGCCTCCGAGGAAATGACCCAATTTATCCGCATGACCGGCGTACCCTGTACTGGCACATTAATGGGTTTAGGCGCTTACCCTTCCAGCGACCGCCAATTCTTGGGCATGTTGGGCATGCACGGTACCTACGAGGCCAATTTGGCGATGCAAAATGCAGACGTCGTTTTGGCAATCGGTGCGCGCTTTGACGACCGCGTTGTTTCCGTACCGTCAAAATTTTTAGACAAACCCAAAAAAATCATCCATATCGACATCGACCCATCCAGCATTGCCAAACGCGTTAAAGTGGACATTCCGATTGTCGGCGATGTTAAAAACGTATTGACCGAAATAATTCATCTGTGGGGCAAACAAGAAACTGCGCCTTCAGCTGACTCATTGGACAAATGGTGGAAAACCATCGAAGAATGGCGTTCGCACAACTGCCTGTGGTTTGAAAACGACAGCGAAATTATTAAACCGCAATACGTTGTTCAAAAACTGGCAGAAATTACCAAAAACTCAGCCATTATTACTTCCGACGTTGGCCAACACCAAATGTTTGCCGCTCAATATTATCCATTCGAGCGTCCCCGCCAATGGCTCAATTCCGGCGGTCTGGGTACGATGGGTGTAGGCCTGCCTTACGCCCTCGGTGCCAAACTGGCGGCTCCGGAACAAGACGTCTTCTGTATCACAGGCGAAGGCTCTATTCAAATGAATATCCAAGAGCTGTCCACCTGCTTCCAATATAATGTCCCCATCAATGTCGTTACATTGAACAATGGCTATTTGGGTATGGTTCGCCAATGGCAGGAGCTGTATTATGGCAACCGCGAATCGGAAACCTATTTCGATTCATTGCCCGACTTTGTCAAACTGGCCGAATCCTACGGCCATATCGGCATCCGTGTGGACAAAAAATCCGACGTCGAAGGCGCCCTGTTGGAAGCATTAAACCAAAAAGACCGTTTGGTATTCCTCGACTTTTTGACAGACAAGAAACAAAACGTACTGCCTATGGTCGGCAACGGCAAAGGTTTGGATGAAATGGTTCTGCCGCCGCACATGCGCGATATTGCAAAAGCGTAAGGAGAAAGAAATGCGACATATCTTATCTATTCTGATGGAAAACGAATCAGGTGCGATGAGCCGTGTGGTAGGTTTGTTCTCCGCACGCGATTACAACATCGACTCCCTGGCCGTAGCCCCAACCGAAGACAAAACCTTGTCCCGTATGACCATTGTTACCCACGGCGATGAGCACGTTATCGAGCAAATCACCAAACAACTCAACAAACTGATTGAAGTTGTCAAAGTGGTTGACTTGAACGAAAGCCGTTTTGTCGAACGCGAACTGATGTTGGTAAAAGTCCGCGCCGTCGGCAAAGACCGCGACGAATTCCTGCGATTGACCGAAATCTACCGCGGCAGCGTTATTGACGTAACAGACCGCAGCTATACCATCGAAATCACAGGTTCTACCGAAAAACTCGACTCTTTCCTCGAAACAGTCGGTCGTGCTCAAATTTTGGAAACCGTACGTACAGGCGCAGCCGGCATCGGCCGCGGCGAGCGTATTTTGAAAATTTAACGCTGTATCGTTCAGACGGCCTGTTACTTTCAACAAAGGCCGTCTGAAAAACAGCAGGAGACAAACATGTCAAGCATCCAAATCGTTGCATTAGTTACCGTCAAACCCGAATACACCGAGGTTCTGGCTGCCCAATTTAAAGAATTGGTCAAAGCCAGCCGTGCAGAAGAAGGCAACATCAGCTACGACCTGCACCAAGAAATCGGCAAACCCAACCGTTTCGTATTCGTAGAAAATTGGAAATCCCAAGCAGCTATTGACGAACACAATGCCAGCGAACATTTCCAAAACTTCGTCAAATCCATCGAAGGAAAAACCGAAGCATTGGAAATCGTCTTGATGAACCAAGTCCCTGCTTAACCCCCTATTACTTTTAACTCAACCCGGATTGTCCGGAACCCTCTTACACTAAGGAAATAAAATGCAAGTTTATTACGATAAAGACGCTGACCTTTCTCTGATCAAAGGCAAAACCGTTGCCATCATCGGTTACGGCTCACAAGGTCACGCACACGCAGCAAACCTGAAAGATTCCGGCGTAAATGTCGTCATCGGTCTGCGCCAAGGCGGCTCTTGGAAAAAAGCCGAAGCAGCCGGCCACGACGTGCGCACCGTTGCCGAAGCAACCAAAGCAGCCGACGTTGTGATGATTCTGTTGCCTGACGAAAACCAACCTATCGTATACAAAAACGAAATCGAGCCAAACTTGAAAGAAGGCGCAGTATTGGCATTCGCTCACGGCTTCAACGTACACTACAACCAAATCGTACCCCGTGCCGACCTCGACGTTATCATGGTTGCCCCTAAAGGCCCAGGCCACACCGTGCGCAGCGAATTCCTGAAAGGCGGCGGCGTGCCTTCCCTGATCGCCGTTTACCAAGATAAAAGCGACAAAGCACGCGACATCGCCCTGTCTTACGCCGCAGCCAACGGCGGCACCAAAGGCGGCGTAATCGAAACCAACTTCCGCGAAGAAACCGAAACCGACCTCTTCGGCGAACAAGCCGTATTGTGCGGCGGCGTGGTCGAATTGATCAAAACCGGCTTCGAAACCCTGACCGAAGCAGGCTACGCCCCAGAAATGGCCTACTTCGAATGCCTGCACGAAATGAAGCTCATCGTTGACCTGATTTACGAAGGCGGCATCGCCAACATGAACTACTCCATTTCCAACAATGCAGAGTACGGCGAATACGTAACCGGCGTCGAAGTCATCAACGACAAATCCCGCGAAGCCATGCGCAATGCCCTCAAACGCATCCAAACCGGCGAATACGCTAAAATGTTCATCCAAGAAGGTGCCGTCAACTATGCCAGCATGACAGCCCGTCGCCGTCTGACCGCTGATCACCAAATTGAAAAAGTCGGCGCTCAACTGCGTTCTATGATGCCTTGGATTGCCAAAAACAAACTGGTTGACCAAGACAAAAACTAATCTGTCTTTCAATCAAATAAAACCTGCCCGAGCAATCAGGCAGGTTTTTTATATATTTGCAAACCCAATACACGATAAGGCCGTCTGAAAACGCGATAAACAATATTCACAACCCAATTCTATATACCCCATATTTTATAGCCATCCCAAAATTCCCTTTTAGAAAAACACATTACAAAATAAAAGGCAGTCTCCCACTTCCACCCTGTCTGTAAAAAACAACGTTTCCCCGCAAAAATCACTCAAAACAAGAGGAAAATTTGTTTTCCTAGGCCATAACCTTTATATTATGGTCATGGAATCGTTGAAAGAGAACGATATCGTAATAAGAAGAACGAATGCTCGCTTCTTCACACTTAAAAAAGGAAAACAGCAATGAAAAAATCACTGATTGCCCTGACTCTGGCGGCTCTGCCTGTTGCAGCTATGGCTGACGTAACTCTGTACGGTCAAATTAAAGCTGGCGTTGAAGTATCCAAAGTAAAATTGGGTGAACAAACTGCTGCTAAACTGGGTCACGAGAAAAGCTCTAAAACTGCTACCGAAATCGCTGACTTCGGCTCACGTATCGGCTTTAAAGGCCACGAACACTTGGGTAACAACCTGAATGCCATCTGGCAAGTTGAACAAAACACTTCTATCGCCGGTGGCGACAAAGAGTGGGCTTCTCGCGAATCCTTCATCGGTTTGGAAGGTGGCTTCGGTAAAATTCGTGCCGGTAAATTAAACTCTACTGTTAAAGACTCTAGCGACAATGTTGACCAATGGGAAAGCAACAACGGCGCTTTGAATATGTCTGTATTTACCCGTGTTGACGAACGTGCAGTATCTGTACGCTACGACAGCCCTGTATTCTCAGGCTTCAGCGCAAGCGTACAATACACTCCACGCGACAACGCTAACCCTTCTGACAAATACACTCACAACGACGCTACCCGTGACACTTACTACGCTGGCCTGAACTACGAAAACTCTGGCTTCTTCGGTCAATACGCCGGTGGTTTCCGTAAAAACGCCGTTTCTGAAAAAGACGGTCACGTACACCGCTTGGTAGGTGGTTACGATGCTAACAACCTGTTCGTATCTGTAGCCGGTCAATACGCTAAAAACTGGGAAACTTTGGGTGACTACGCTGAAGCCCAATCTAACGGTGTTGTAACTTCTGCTATGCGTGCTGCCGGTACTAACGCTTCTAACGTAGTATTCGGTACTGCTGCTGGCTTGGACAGCCGTCCTGCTGAAACCATCGAAGTTGCCGCTACTGCCGCTTACCGCGCCGGTAACGTAACTCCTCGCGTTTCTTACGCTCACGGCTTCAAAGCTAAAGTTGACGGCGAAAAACTGAAAGGCACTCAATACGACCAAGTTATCGTTGGTGCTGACTATGACTTCTCTAAACGCACTACTGCTTTGGTTTCTGCCGGCTGGTTGCGTGGTGCTGAGTCTGGCCCTCACAAAGTTGAAACCATCTCTGGTTTGGTTGGCCTGCGTCACAAATTCTAATCTTCGGATTAGTATGAAAAAGAGCCTGTTTTATGCAGGCTCTTTTTTTATTCCCATTACCTACCCTCAACGAAAATTAATTTAAGTGTTGATATATAAAAAGGCCGTCTGAAACCAATTGGTTTCAGACGGCCTTTAGTCTATCTATCCTTATTGCCAAATTACAATAAGGTCAACAAACAAGCTTTATTTTTCATTCAAAATCTTACCGACAATCTCGCCCACATCTTTGGACAAACCTTCTTGTGCATTGATGCGTTGCAATTCTTTGGTCATGACGGCTTTTCGGTTAACTTCCAACTTATTACAGATATTGAAAGCCTGCACCAGTCGGGCGGCAACTTGTGGGTTAAAGCGGTCGATTTCCATCACTTTATCGGCTACAAAGCGGTAGCCGCCGCCGTCTTCTGTATGGAAATGCGGAATATTGCGGCTGAAGCTGATCAACAAAGAACGGGCTTTATTCGGGTTTTCAATGCTGAACTTAGGATGATTCAAGGCTGTCTGAACTTGCTGTAAAGTATCTTTGCGGCGGCTTGAAGCAATCAGGGCAAAGTATTTATCCATTACCAAGGCATCATCGGCGAATTTATCGGCAAATTGCGTCAACAAGCGATCGCGGATTTCGCTTTCATTGCTGTTGATTGCGGATAAGATACCCCATTCGTGGGTCATGTTTTGCGCCATTGCTTCGTAATTCTCCGCAACGTGTTCGATATGCGTAGCGTCAGCACGTAAGATAAATGCCCTGCAAGCATTACGCAAGGTACGCCAGCCGGCCAATTCCGGGCTATATTCATAACGAATGGCGGCATCAGCCTGGTTTTCTTGCTCGGTAGCCTGACGATTCAGCTCGCGCCATTGAGGCAGGAACTTGACGGCAACGGCATTGAGCAAGGCTTCGCGCGCTTGATGAACTTGAATCGGGTCAATATTTTCTTCTTCCGCCCATACATCGGTTTCAGACGGCATTTGCAGCAAAATGGCGCGGAATGCCGGGTCGAAATCACCGGAGACCACCAAAGCCAAAGCGTCCATCAATGCTTTGTGTTCAGGCAAAGGACGGCCTTCTGCCAATGCCTGACGATTGGCGTTAATGGCGCGATGGTACAAGGTTTGAGCAGCTTCCCAGCGTGCAAACTCATTTTCATCTGCCGCCAGCAAAGTGGCCAATTCTTGCTCGCTGTATGGATAGTTCAGGGTAACCGGCGCAGAGAAATCACGCAGCAGAGACGGGATAACCGGCTCATTGACGCCGCCCAATACAAAAGTCTGCTCGGCTTCAGTCAATACCAAAACCGCCTCTTTCACCCGTTTGCCTTGATATTCGAACTCAACCGCTTCGCCTTTTTCATTTAGCAAACCGGTTTTGACCGGAATCATCATCGGCTGTTTGTCCGCCATATCGGGCGTCGCGGGAATGGTTTGTTTGATGGTTAATTCAAACGCACCATCTTTCAGACGGCCTTGGGCATCTAAAACCGGCGTACCGGCTTGGCTGTACCACAAAGCAAACTGATCAAGATTGATGCCGTTTGCGTCTGCCATTGCGGCACGGAAATCATCGCAGGTTACCGCCTGACCGTCGTGGCGTTGGAAATACAGCTTCATGCCTTTTTGGAAGCCCTCTTCCCCGAGCAAAGTGTGATACATGCGCACGACTTCCGCACCTTTTTCATAGACGGTCATGGTGTAGAAGTTGTTCATTTCCTCATAGCTGGCCGGGCGGACAGGATGCGCAGTCGGGCCCGCATCTTCAGGGAATTGGAACAAGCGCAGCATACGGACATTGTCGATACGGCGTACCACGCGGCTGGCTCGGTCGCCGGAAAACTCTTGATCACGGAATACGGTCAAGCCTTCTTTCAGTGACAATTGGAACCAATCGCGGCAGGTCACGCGGTTGCCCGTCCAGTTGTGGAAATATTCATGGCCGACAACAGATTCAATGCCTTCAAAGTCGGTATCGGTCGCGGTACGGCTGTTGGCCAGCACAAACTTGGTGTTGAAAATATTCAAACCTTTGTTTTCCATCGCGCCCATATTGAAATCGCCCACGGCAACGACCATGAAAATATCCAAGTCGTATTCCAAGCCGAAGCGCGTTTCGTCCCATTTCATCGCATTTTTCAACGATTCCACGGCAAAACCGACTTTAGGTTTGTCTGTCTCAGTGGTGTAGAACTCGATTTTGACCTTACGGCCGCTCATGGTCGTAAAATAATCTTCCGTTACCGCCAAATCGCCTGCCACCAAAGCAAAGAGATAGCTCGGCTTGGCAAACGGGTCTTCCCATTTCACCCAATGACGGCCGTCTGAAAACTCGCCGCCATCGATTTTATTGCCGTTAGACAGCAACACCGGATAGCGTTTTTTGTCTGCAACGATGGTGGTGGTAAATTTAGACATGACATCCGGACGGTCGATGTAGAACGTAATTTTGCGGAAACCTTCCGGTTCGCATTGGGTGAACAGGTTGCCACCGGAAGCATACAGACCCATCAGGGATTTGTTCTCAGCAGGCAGAATTTCGGTTTCCACTTCCAGCGTGAAGTTTTCAGACGGCACGCCGGCAATCGTCAGTTTTTCGTCTTCCAACACATAATCTACGGCCCGGCCGTTTACTTTCACAGACAGCAGTTTTGCCGAACCATCCAATACCAACGGCTCCCCTGCTCTTTCAGGTTGGACGGTCAGGCTGGATTTGACGATGGTTTGCGGTTCTAAAATATCGAAATGCAGGTCGGTTTTCAGAATACGGTACGCTGGCGCGGCGTAGTCTTTCAAATAATGGACGGTTTTGCTCATTTTTTCTCTTTCGGGGTTATGCGGTAAATAGATGAAGCATATCGTTTCAGATAGCCCAAATTCAAGTGTTTTCAGAAAAAAAGGCCGTCTGAAACCTAAAATTTCAGACGGCCTCCCTATTCAGGCAGCAAATCTAGTTGCCTGTCATTGCCAACTTACCACTGATACAGCGCACCGGCACCGACACCGACATGACCGTCGGTATTGGCCGAGAAGTTGCCTTTGACAATCCAGTTGCCGCCGTCGCTCATCGCAGACACGCCGATGGCCATGGCAGACTGACCGCCGTAGTAGCCGCTGCCGACACCGATACCGGTCGCACCCGGACGGGTTACTTGCGGAATCGAGCCTTGGGCAATCGCACCGGCCACACCTGCGTAGGCTTTCTTACCTACTTGGTTGATGTTGTTCTGCAACTCGGTACCCAAACCAATCAACTGGTTCACGTTTGCCGCGTCTGTACCGTCTTTACCCGGAGCCACATTGATAATGCGTTGGCCGCCGTTGTTCAGACCGACAGGAGACAATTTGACTTGGTTGTTTGGATTGTTTTCAGTCGGTGCAGCGATGGTTACGCCATCGTTGTTGACCACGGTATTACCTGCAGTCAGACCGTCTTTGTTCAACGCAACTTTATCGCCGACTTTCACGCCGTCGTTATTCATCACAGTATCGCCTGCTTTGAATGTATCGGCATTCACTGTCTTCACGTTAATCTCGTCAGCCAACTTCAGTTGAGCGCCACCGGCTACGGTTTCGCTGATGATGTTGCTGTCGCCTTTAACGTTGATGGTAGAACCCAACGCGTAGTTGTTGCTGCCGGTCGTGCCGCCGAAGTTGATGCCTTTGGCGATAGTCGCAGCATTGTTGGCTACGTTTTGGTTGGTTGCGTACAACTGGCTGCCGTTGACGGCGTCTTTGCTGTTCGCATTGAGATCGCCATCCGCTACGTTGGTTACTTTGTTGCCCGCATTGTCCAAGCCGTCTTTCGTCAGGTTTACCTTGCCTGCTTTCAAGCCGTCTTTGTTCAATGCAACATCGTCACCCACTTTCACACCGTCAGTATTGACTGCGGTATCGCCAGCTTTCACGCTGTCAACATCCAAGTCTTTATCGGTTGCCACCTCGTAAACAGTTTGACCCTTATCGCCTGTTTTCTGAGTCACAACAATGTTCTTACCTTGAACAACTTCAGTCTTAGACGCAGCAGCAGCTTGTTTCAGTTGGGAAACATTGACTGCATCGGTGTCATCCGTACCGGCCGCAACGTTGGTAATCTTATTGCCGCCGTTGTTCAAGCCAGCTTTGGTCAGGTTCACATCGCCTGCTTTCAAGCCGTCTTTGTTCAATGCAACATCATCGCCAACTTTCACACCGTCATTATTCATCACGGTATCGCCTGCGGTAACGCTGTCGACTTTCAGGTTTTTATCGGTAGCCACTTTGTAAATGGTTTGGCCATTGGCGCCGACATCCTGAGTAACAACAATGTTATCGCCTTGAACGACTTCAGTCTTAGCCGCAGCCGCAGCTTTGTTCAACTGAGCAACGTTCACTGCATCAGTATCATCGGTACCGGCCGCAACGTTGGTAATCTTATTGCCGCCATTGTTCAAGCCGGCTTTAGTCAGGTTGACATCGCCAACTTTCACGCCGTCAGTATTGACTGTGGTATCGCCGGCTTTGACGCTGTCAACTGCCAAGTCTTTAGCCAATTTGACTTCCAACTTATCAGAGCCATTCGCTACAACGCCGATATTGCCGTCTGAAAGTTTGGCTGCATCGGTTTGACCGCCGACAATATTCAGCTTCGTACCCGGTTTGCGTTCAACGTCTTTGCCGCTGTCGCCGCCGAAATTCAAAGGCAGATTGGCAGTTGCATTAACGGCTTTGATCGCATCGTGGATGTTGTTCTCACCCGTACCGCCAATATCGGTCATGCTGATGTTGCCGCCGTTATTGGCCGCATTGCCACCCAATACATTCACCAACTGATCTTGGGCTGCATTCAGCTGCTCTTCGGTCGCCGCACGTTTGCCTTGGGCAAAATCGCTGCCACCCAAAGTCGTATTGCTCAAGCCGCTGACTTCGCCTTTGTCGCCATCGATTTTCACTGGAGCCGCTTGACCAACATTCAATACATCGGCCAGTTTCAGCTGTGCACCACCGGCTACGGTTTCGCTGATGATGTTGCTGTCGCCTTTGACATTGATGGTGTCGCCCAATGCGTAGTTGTTGCTGCCGGTGGTACCGCCGAAGTTGATGCCTTTGGCGATATTGGCGGCGTTGTTGGCGACGTTTTGGTTGGTCGCAAACAGTTGGCTGCCGTTGACGGCGTCTTTGCTGTTGGCATTGAGGTCGCCGTCGGCCACGTTGGTCACTTTGTTGCCGGCGTTGTTCAATCCGTCTTTGGTCAGTTTGACGTCGCCCGCTTTAACGCCGTCTTGGGTCAATGCGACATCGTCGCCTACTTTCACACCGTCGTTGTTAACGGTGGTGTCGCCGGCTTTGACGCTGTCTACCACCAGGTCTTTGTTCAGCTTGACGGTAACGGTATCGCCTTGGGCTTCGGTGGTGATGTTGTCGTCGCCGGCAACGGTCACGGTGGAACCGAGTTTTTCGATATTGGTGCTGCCGCTGTCGCCGTTGAAGGTCAGGCCTTTGGTGTCAACGGTGGTTTTGGCGTCTACGCCTTTTTGGATGTCGTCTTTGGTGTCTTGCGCCAAGTCGATGCTGTAGTCGGTCACGTTGTTCGCGTCTGCTGCTGAAGCAGTGACGGTCACTTTGTTCGAACCGGCGCTCGCAGTGGTGCCTTTGGCGTTGACGGTGTAAACGTCTTGGCCGTTGGCGCCGGTCGTTTTCACCACGTCTTTGATGTTGGTGCCGGCGGCAACTTCGGTACGGGCGGCGGCGCTTTGCTGTTTCAGCTGGCTGTAGTTGACGGCGTCGGTGTCGTCGGTACCGGCGGCTACGTTGGTGATCTTGTTGCCGGCGGCATTGATGCCGGACTTGGTCACACTCGGGCCGCCTGTAATGGTGAGGCCGTCTGAATTCAGTTTGCTGTCGCCTGCGGTGACGCTGTCGACGGTAATGTCTTTGGCCAGTTTGAAGTCAATCTGGTTGTCGGACACGGTGGTGACGATGTTTTTGTCGCTGCTGCGGTAGGCAACGGTTTCGCCCAGTTGGACGTTGTCGTCGTTACCGTTGTCGGCGGCAATGTTCAGACCTTTGGCGATATTGGCGTTGGTCTCTTTCAGCTGACCGTAGTTGACGGCGTCGGTATCGTCGGTACCGGCGGCCACGTTGGTCACTTTGTTACCGGCGGCATCGATACCGGACTTGGTCAGGCTAGGACCGCCTGCGACTTTCACACCGTCGTTGTTAACGGTAGTGTCGCCGGCTTTGACGCTGTCCACCACCAGGTCTTTGTTCAGCTTAACGGTCACTTTATCGTCTTGGGCTTCAGTCGTGATGTTGTCGTCGCCGGCAACGGTCACGGTAGAACCGAGTTTTTCGACATTGGTGCTGCCGCTGTCGCCGTTGAAGGTCAGGCCTTTGGTGTCAACGGTGGTTTTGGCATCCACACCTTTTTGGATGTCGTCTTTGGTGTCTTGTGCCAAGTCGATGCTGTAGTCGGTCACGTTGTTCGCGTCTGCTGCTGAAGCAGTGACGGTCACTTTGTTCGAACCTGCGCTCGCAGTGGTACCTTTGGCGTTGACGGTGTAAACGTCTTGGCCGTTGGCGCCGGTCGTTTTAACCACGTCTTTGATGTTGGTACCGGCTGCAACCTCGGTACGGGCGGCGGCGCTTTGCTGTTTCAGCTGGCTGTAGTTGACGGCGTCGGTGTCATCGGTACCGGCGGCTACGTTGGTGATCTTGTTGCCGGCGGCATTGATGCCGGACTTGGTCACACTCGGGCCGCCTGTGATGGTGAGGCCGTCTGAATTCAATTTGCTGTCGCCTGCGGTAACGCTGTCGACGGTAATGTCTTTGGCCAGTTTGAAGTCAATCTGGTTGTCAGACACGGTGGTCACGATGTTTTTGTCGCTGCTGCGGTAAGCAACGGTTTCGCCCAGTTGGACGTTGTCGTCGTTACCGTTGTCGGCAGCAATGTTCAGACCTTTGGCCACATTGGCGTTGGTTTCTTTCAGCTGACCGTAGTTAACAGCGTCGGTATCTTCGGTACCGGCGGCTACGTTGGTCACTTTGTTGCCGGCGTTGTTCAAACCGTCTTTGGTCAGTTTGACATCGCCTGCTTTAACGCCGTCTTGGGTCAATGCAACATCGTCGCCTACTTTCACACCGTCGTTGTTAACGGTGGTGTCACCGGCTTTGACACTGTCTACTACCAGGTCTTTGTTCAGCTTGACAGTCACTTTATCGTCTTGGGCTTCGGTGGTGATGTTGTCGTCGCCGGCAACGGTCACGGTGGAGCCGAGTTTTTCGATATTGGTGCTGCCGCTGTCGCCGTTGAAGGTCAGGCCTTTGTTGTCAACGGTGGTTTTGGCATCCACACCTTTTTGGATGTCGTCTTTGGTGTCTTGTGCCAAGTCGATGCTGTAGTCGGTCACGTTGTTCGCGTCTGCTGCTGAAGCAGTGACGGTCACTTTGTCGGAACCTGCGCTCGCAGTCGTGCCTTTGGCGTTGACGGTGTAGATGTCTTGGCCGTTGGCTCCGGTCGTTTTAACCACGTCTTTGATGTTGGTGCCGGCTGCAACCTCGGTACGGGCGGCGGCGCTTTGCTGTTTCAGCTGGCTGTAGTTGACGGCGTCGGTGTCATCGGTACCCGGGGCAACGTTGGTGATCTTGTTGCCGGCGGCATCGATGCCTGCTTTGGTCACACTTGGGCCACCGGTAATGGTGAGGCCGTCTGAATTCAGTTTGCTGTCGCCTGCGGTAACGCTGTCGACGGTGATGTCTTTGGCCAGTTTGAAGTCAATCTGGTTGTCAGACACGGTGGTCACGATGTTTTTGTCGCTGCTGCGGTAAGCAACGGTTTCGCCCAGTTGGACGTTGTCGTCGTTACCGTTGTCGGCAGCAATGTTCAGACCTTTGGCCACATTGGCGTTGGTTTCTTTCAGCTGACCGTAGTTAACAGCGTCGGTATCTTCGGTACCGGCGGCTACGTTGGTCACTTTGTTGCCGGCGTTGTTCAAACCGTCTTTGGTCAGTTTGACATCGCCTGCTTTAACGCCGTCTTGGGTCAATGCAACATCGTCGCCTACTTTCACACCGTCGTTGTTAACGGTGGTGTCACCGGCTTTGACACTGTCTACTACCAGGTCTTTGTTCAGCTTGACAGTCACTTTATCGTCTTGGGCTTCGGTGGTGATGTTGTCGTCGCCGGCAACGGTCACGGTGGAGCCGAGTTTTTCGACATTGGTGCTGCCGCTGTCGCCGTTGAAGGTCAGACCTTTGGTGTTAACGGTGGTTTTGGCATCCACACCTTTTTGGATGTCGTCTTTGGTGTCTTGTGCCAAGTCGATGCTGTAGTCGGTCACGTTGTTCGCGTCTGCAGCAGCGGCGGTAACGGTCACTTTGCTCGAACCGGCGCTCGCAATCGTGCCTTTGGCATTGACGGTGTAAACGTCTTGGCCGTTGGCGCCGGTAGTTTTCACCACGTCTTTGATGTTGGTACCGGCGGCAACTTCGGTACGGGCAGCGGCGCTTTGTTGTTTCAGCTGGCTGTAGTTGACCGCGTCGGCGTCATCGGTACCTGGGGCAACGTTGGTAATCTTGTTGCCGGCGGCATTGATGCCTGACTTGGTCACACTCGGACCACCGGTAATGGTGAGGCCGTCTGTATTCAGTTTGCTGTCGCCTGCGGTAACGCTGTCAACGGTGATGTCTTTGGCCAGTTTCAGCTGTGCACCACCGGCTACGGTTTCGCTGATGATGTTGCTGTCGCCTTTGACATTGATGGTGTCGCCCAATGCGTAGTTGTTGCTGCCGGTGGTACCGCCGAAGTTGATGCCTTTGGCGATGTTGGCGGCGTTGTTGGCGACGTTTTGGTTGGTCGCAAACAGTTGGCTGCCATTGACGGCGTCTTTGCTGTTGGCATTGAGGTCGCCGTCGGCCACGTTGGTCACTTTGTTACCGGCGGCATCGATACCGGACTTGGTCAGGCTAGGACCGCCTGCGACTTTCACACCGTCGTTGTTAACGGTAGTGTCGCCGGCTTTGACGCTGTCTACTACCAGGTCTTTGTTCAGCTTAACGGTCACTTTATCGTCTTGGGCTTCAGTCGTGATGTTGTCGTCGCCGGCAACGGTCACGGTAGAACCGAGTTTTTCGACATTGGTGCTGCCGCTGTCGCCGTTGAAGGTCAGGCCTTTGGTGTCAACGGTGGTTTTGGCATCCACACCTTTTTGGATGTCGTCTTTGGTGTCTTGTGCCAAGTCGATGCTGTAGTCGGTCACGTTGTTCGCGTCTGCTGCTGAAGCAGTGACGGTCACTTTGTTCGAACCTGCGCTCGCAGTGGTACCTTTGGCGTTGACGGTGTAAACGTCTTGGCCGTTGGCGCCGGTCGTTTTAACCACGTCTTTGATGTTGGTACCGGCTGCAACCTCGGTACGGGCGGCGGCGCTTTGCTGTTTCAGCTGGCTGTAGTTGACGGCGTCGGTGTCATCGGTACCGGCGGCTACGTTGGTGATCTTGTTGCCGGCGGCATTGATGCCGGACTTGGTCACACTCGGGCCGCCTGTGATGGTGAGGCCGTCTGAATTCAGTTTACTGTCGCCTGCGGTAACGCTGTCAACGGTGATGTCTTTGGCCAGTTTCAGCTTGGTTGGTCGCAAACAGTTGGCTGCCATTAACGGCGTCTTTGCTGTTGGCATTGAGGTCGCCGTCGGCCACGTTGGTCACTTTGTTACCGGCGGCATCGATACCGGACTTGGTCAGGCTAGGACCGCCTGCGACTTTCACACCGTCGTTGTTAACGGTAGTGTCGCCGGCTTTGACGCTGTCCACCACCAGGTCTTTGTTCAGCTTAACGGTCACTTTATCGTCTTGGGCTTCAGTCGTGATGTTGTCGTCGCCGGCAACGGTCACGGTAGAACCGAGTTTTTCGACATTGGTGCTGCCGCTGTCGCCGTTGAAGGTCAGGCCTTTGGTGTCAACGGTGGTTTTGGCATCCACACCTTTTTGGATGTCGTCTTTGGTGTCTTGTGCCAAGTCGATGCTGTAGTCGGTCACGTTGTTCGCGTCTGCTGCTGAAGCAGTGACGGTCACTTTGTTCGAACCTGCGCTCGCAGTGGTACCTTTGGCGTTGACGGTGTAAACGTCTTGGCCGTTGGCGCCGGTCGTTTTAACCACGTCTTTGATGTTGGTACCGGCTGCAACCTCGGTACGGGCGGCGGCGCTTTGCTGTTTCAGCTGGCTGTAGTTGACGGCGTCGGTGTCATCGGTACCGGCGGCTACGTTGGTGATCTTGTTGCCGGCGGCATTGATGCCGGACTTGGTCACACTCGGGCCGCCTGTGATGGTGAGGCCGTCTGAATTCAATTTGCTGTCGCCTGCGGTAACGCTGTCGACGGTAATGTCTTTGGCCAGTTTGAAGTCAATCTGGTTGTCAGACACGGTGGTCACGATGTTTTTGTCGCTGCTGCGGTAAGCAACGGTTTCGCCCAGTTGGACGTTGTCGTCGTTACCGTTGTCGGCAGCAATGTTCAGACCTTTGGCCACATTGGCGTTGGTTTCTTTCAGCTGACCGTAGTTAACAGCGTCGGTATCTTCGGTACCGGCGGCTACGTTGGTCACTTTGTTGCCGGCGTTGTTCAAACCGTCTTTGGTCAGTTTGACATCGCCTGCTTTAACGCCGTCTTGGGTCAATGCAACATCGTCGCCTACTTTCACACCGTCGTTGTTAACGGTGGTGTCACCGGCTTTGACACTGTCTACTACCAGGTCTTTGTTCAGCTTGACAGTCACTTTATCGTCTTGGGCTTCGGTGGTGATGTTGTCGTCGCCGGCAACGGTCACGGTGGAGCCGAGTTTTTCGATATTGGTGCTGCCGCTGTCGCCGTTGAAGGTCAGGCCTTTGTTGTCAACGGTGGTTTTGGCATCCACACCTTTTTGGATGTCGTCTTTGGTGTCTTGTGCCAAGTCGATGCTGTAGTCGGTCACGTTGTTCGCGTCTGCTGCTGAAGCAGTGACGGTCACTTTGTCGGAACCTGCGCTCGCAGTCGTGCCTTTGGCGTTGACGGTGTAGATGTCTTGGCCGTTGGCTCCGGTCGTTTTAACCACGTCTTTGATGTTGGTGCCGGCTGCAACCTCGGTACGGGCGGCGGCGCTTTGCTGTTTCAGCTGGCTGTAGTTGACGGCGTCGGTGTCATCGGTACCCGGGGCAACGTTGGTGATCTTGTTGCCGGCGGCATCGATGCCTGCTTTGGTCACACTTGGGCCACCGGTAATGGTGAGGCCGTCTGAATTCAGTTTGCTGTCGCCTGCGGTAACGCTGTCGACGGTGATGTCTTTGGCCAGTTTGAAGTCAATCTGGTTGTCAGACACGGTGGTCACGATGTTTTTGTCGCTGCTGCGGTAAGCAACGGTTTCGCCCAGTTGGACGTTGTCGTCGTTACCGTTGTCGGCAGCAATGTTCAGACCTTTGGCCACATTGGCGTTGGTTTCTTTCAGCTGACCGTAGTTAACAGCGTCGGTATCTTCGGTACCGGCGGCTACGTTGGTCACTTTGTTGCCGGCGTTGTTCAAACCGTCTTTGGTCAGTTTGACATCGCCTGCTTTAACGCCGTCTTGGGTCAATGCAACATCGTCGCCTACTTTCACACCGTCGTTGTTAACGGTGGTGTCACCGGCTTTGACACTGTCTACTACCAGGTCTTTGTTCAGCTTGACAGTCACTTTATCGTCTTGGGCTTCGGTGGTGATGTTGTCGTCGCCGGCAACGGTCACGGTGGAGCCGAGTTTTTCGACATTGGTGCTGCCGCTGTCGCCGTTGAAGGTCAGACCTTTGGTGTTAACGGTGGTTTTGGCATCCACACCTTTTTGGATGTCGTCTTTGGTGTCTTGTGCCAAGTCGATGCTGTAGTCGGTCACGTTGTTCGCGTCTGCAGCAGCGGCGGTAACGGTCACTTTGCTCGAACCGGCGCTCGCAATCGTGCCTTTGGCATTGACGGTGTAAACGTCTTGGCCGTTGGCGCCGGTAGTTTTCACCACGTCTTTGATGTTGGTACCGGCGGCAACTTCGGTACGGGCGGCGGCGCTTTGCTGTTTCAGCTGGCTGTAGTTGACGGCGTCGGTGTCATCGGTACCCGGGGCAACGTTGGTGATCTTGTTGCCGGCGGCATCGATGCCTGCTTTGGTCACACTTGGGCCACCGGTAATGGTGAGGCCGTCTGAATTCAGTTTGCTGTCGCCTGCGGTAACGCTGTCGACGGTGATGTCTTTGGCCAGTTTGAAGTCAATCTGGTTGTCAGACACGGTGGTCACGATGTTTTTGTCGCTGCTGCGGTAAGCAACGGTTTCGCCCAGTTGGACGTTGTCGTCGTTACCGTTGTCGGCAGCAATGTTCAGACCTTTGGCCACATTGGCGTTGGTTTCTTTCAGCTGACCGTAGTTAACAGCGTCGGTATCTTCGGTACCGGCGGCTACGTTGGTCACTTTGTTGCCGGCGTTGTTCAAACCGTCTTTGGTCAGTTTGACATCGCCTGCTTTAACGCCGTCTTGGGTCAATGCAACATCGTCGCCTACTTTCACACCGTCGTTGTTAACGGTGGTGTCACCGGCTTTGACGCTGTCCACCACCAGGTCTTTGTTCAGCTTAACGGTCACTTTATCGTCTTGGGCTTCGGTGGTGATGTTGTCGTCGCCGGCAACGGTCACGGTGGAGCCGAGTTTTTCGATATTGGTGCTGCCGCTGTCGCCGTTGAAGGTCAGGCCTTTGGTGTCAACGGTGGTTTTGGCATCCACACCTTTTTGGATATTATCTTTAGTACTTTGAGCGAGATCGATACTGTAATCAGTTGTTACTGCACCATCGGCTGCGGTTGTAGCATTGGAGGTCAAATTCAAAGCATTGGAAACTTGTACCGTTGCTTTATCTGCGCTGACGGTATAAGTGGTTTCTTTGCCTGAAGTTGTTTTATTAACGTGCGCGTTACTGCCTGCCTCCACCTTGGTTGTGGTTTTGGCATTATTGATGGCATTAGCTACATCGCCGGCAGTCGCTACACCGGCAGTCGGTGCGGACACTGTGCCATTATTATCGACAGACAATGAGCCTTGAGTGACGTTGATTTGAACTTTTGATGTATTCTCGCCATCGGTGATTGCAACGGTCGTCAAGTTGCCATCGGCGTAGTTGACTGTACCGTTGTTATTGATACGAGATTTGTCTGTACCGTTTTGTTGGATATTGTGTCCAACATTGTTCATAACGGTGTACAGCTGGCTACCATTGACCGCATCGGTCGAAGTGGCGGAAATACGGCCTGCGGCAACATTGTGAATTTGGCGTTCATTGCCTACGCTGCCTACAGAAACTGCGCCTGTTTTAGCGGATGAAGAAGCTGCATAGCTGACGTTGGTTACCGCACCGCTATCGTTTTTGAATGTTGCATTTTTAGCTGTTGCATCAAAATTATTGGCAGTGCCAACAGCACCATTACCCAATGCAACAGAGCTACCGATCGTAGTCGTCGCGCCACTACCCAAAGCAACTGAATCGCTTCCAGTCGCTTTTGCATTATTACCGCCGGCAAAACTATTCTGCCCGGCAGCTTGGGCTGAGGAACCAATAGCGGTGGAATAAAGGCCTGAACTGTTTGCCTGCTTACCAATGGCGATAGAATAAGCTTGCGTTGTCTGCGCCTGATGACCGATTGCAACAGAATCATCACCGACTGCATTGGACAAATAGCCCATTGCCGTACCGTTATTTTGTGCCGCTGCCCTTGCACCGACAACGGTTGCATTTTCGTAATTGGCTCTACTGTGAGCACCGACGACTACAGAGTAATTGTAATTATTTTCTGTATTCAAACCTATGGCGATAGAACCTGTACCGCGGGAATTGGCATTAGAGCCTAAGGCAACAGCGCCAACAGTTCCAGAAGTTACCGTTGCATTTGGACCAACAGCAACAGAAGACGAACCAAGTACGTTGGCATTATGACCCAAAGAAACACTACCCGTCGCACCTGTACTTGTTGCCGCATTTGGTCCGATAGCAATTGAATTGGTTGCTTTTGCGCCGTCATTGTTCCAGTTTTTCGTACCGTCAGTTTTACCTTCTTCTGATTTAACAGAAAAATAACGGACACGCTCAATTGCACTCAATACACCATAAAGTTGAGAGCCGTTGATGGCATCAGTAGAAGTAGCAGAAATATCGCCGGGGGATACATTAATGATTTGGCGTTCATAGCCTTTAGAACCGACAGACACAACATCACCGGCATCGGTAGTTGCACCGCCTGCCCAAGTGTAGGTCACGCCCATGATTTCGCGTTGAACGTATGCCTTACCTTCTTTATCAGTTTTAGAAGCCGTACCCAAAGCCACAGAGTTCAGCAAAGTTGCCTTTGCTCCTGTACCCAAAGCTACACCGCCAAAAGCAGTAGCCTGAGACTTGGTACCGATGGCCAAAGACAAATCGGCAGATGAATTAGCTTGCACACCCAGCGCAACAGAACCTTGACCGGCAATAGTATTACCATAAGAACCGTAATTCATCGTATCACCAGTCATCTCTTTATAAATATCACGCAGACTTTTACCGCTCAGCGTATATTCACCGGTCTTTGCACCTTTTTCATTATATTTGATGAATTTATCCGTTGCATTGCCAGAATATCGAGTACCACCTACCGCATCTAAATCATCACCACCAATAGCAACAGATGAATTACCATTAGCCAAGACATTGCCGCCAACCGCAATAGATTGGTCTCCCTTTGCCCACGCACCCTCAGGTCTGCCCTGTGGATCAACACGGTTACCTGAACCAATAGCAATAGACTGAGTTATCTTAGAACTACTTGAATCGCCTACTCGAGCCGTATTACCAATAGCAATATTATTGTGCGTTACATTCACATTCATACTATTTTGGGAGAGAACCTCAGATGCACGTCCAATAGCAATCGTACCAAATCCGGTTGCATTCGCGTCTGCACCAAGTGCAATAGCACTTGATGGCGCACTACCCGAAGCTGGAGAATTTGCCACTGCATTTTTACCGATGGCAATGGTATTTCCAGCTTGAGCTTGGGCTGAATTACCTATGGCGATAGACTCACTTTGATAACCCACCGCATTGGTACCGATTGCAATGGCATTTTGCGCATTGGCTGCAGCCTGACTGCCGCTGCCAATTGCAATGCCGTCTTGACCTCTTGATGTGCTGGATTGGCCCAAAGCCATTGAGCCTATACCAAATGCTTGCGCCGAATTACCCAATGCTGTTGTGCTCGTATTATTGGCAAGAGCATTCTTACCTACCGCTGTCGCTTGCGTACCATTTGCTTTGGAATCTGCACCCAATGCTGTTGAATCTGCAGAAACAGCATTGGCACTTTTACCTATCGCTGTTGCATTTGAACTACTTGCACTTGTATCTGCTCCCATCGCAACGGCATGATTTTGAGTAGCCTTGGCATTTGTACCAACAGCAAGGCTGTTATTATGTGTTGCATTTGCACTCGTACCTACCGCAACTGCACCATTAGCCGTAGCATTGGCTGATGCTCCTACTGACAGAGCACCAATACCGGTCGCTGTTGCACCACTAACCGCAGTCGCACTGGTTGCAGCATCAAATTCAATTTTTCCTCGTGCTGCAGTTGCCGCATACGAATTACCTGCACCCAAAAGAGCTGCCGAAATCACTGTCAATCTAAAAACTGTCGCAATACCATTTTTACCGGATTCGGCAGATACATCTGTACTGTTTTGTTCTGCGGACGATTTCACACGACCTTTGGCTAATTCGGACGTTACGACGAAAGATTGAATCGTACGGTTCCAAACGACTTTAAATATCTTATTCATTAGTGTGTCTTTCTCTTTTTATGATGGATAAAAGCGCAGGCGTGAGCATGACGCTACTTTAAAAAATCTATTGCGGAGGATTTCCTTGCAAAATGCTTGCTTCGAGCTGACGTTTATTGTCACTTTAAGACGAAATTTAGGTCTTTTACTATCTCGAAGTGAAATAGTATTTCATACTTACCAAATATCCGCTAGTCGAAAATATAAACCGATTATCTTTAATTTCTAAATAAAATCACGGCTTTCAACCAGAAAAACCAATCATCAAAAGTTCTCCAGTCATGTTTCTATTAATAAGCGTAATGTTGTATTCCATTGACAAGTCACAAGTAAACACAGTAATCATGCAAGCCATATGCCAATTATTTGAAATATTATTTAAAATGAATTATTTATTAAAAAAACGAAAGAGAAAGGCCGTCTGAAATGTTTCAGACGGCCTTTAATGAAATGATATTGAACAACTACTTAATTGAATAATTTGTTTTTTAAGCTATCAATAAAATCGGCAATATGCTTTTAATACATCATAGAAAGAATACGCATATCCTTACTTATACAAACGCGGATGGTTTTACAAACCGAATACGGCAATATCGCCCTTGCCTTGACGAATCAGCTCGGTGCCATCGGTCATATCGATAACCGTCGTCGGCTCAGTACCGCACCAGCCGCCATCAATAACCAAATCAACAGCATGCTCAAGACGGTCTCGAATTTCGTATGGATCGGTCAATGGCTCTTCGTCTTCGGGCAGCATAAGGGTACAACTTAAAATAGGTTCGCCCAATTCTTGCAAAAGTGCCAAGGCAGTAGCGTTATCAGGAACACGCAGGCCGATGGTTTTGCGCTTGGGGTGAAGCGTACGATTGGGTACTTCTTTGGTTGCCTGCAGGATAAAGGTGTAGCTTCCGGGCGTAGCTGCTTTGAGCTGGCGGAATTGGGCATTATCTACTTTGGCGTAAGTACCCAATTCGCTCAAATCGGCACACATCAGAGTCAAATGGTGTTTTTGATCGATTTTGCGAATCGTGAGTATGCGCTCCATCGCGGTTTTATCGCCAAGTTTGCAACCCAGCGCATAGCAGGAATCCGTAGGGTAAACGATAACGCCGCCACTGCGGACAATATCGGCGGCTTGCTTAATGAGGCGGTCTTGGGGGTTATCGGGATGGATGGCGAAAAATTGTGCCATGTTTTTTTCCTTATCATTCTAATGGTTTGTTGTTTGATATTTTAAAACTTATTTGGCCGTCTGAATATTGGATTTCCACCACCATGAATAGATTTAGCCTCAGCTACAACACCTTAGATATCATTTTGATTTACTGCTAATATCGAAAGTCAATTTGATACACTATATAATGCGTTATTTTGTTTGAAAGCCATCTCAATGTCTGCTTCTTCCCTACCTTCCCGCCGCTTGTCTGTTGCCCCCATGCTCGATTGGACAGACAGACACTATCGCTTTATGGCGCGACAAATTACACGCAATGCCTGGCTTTATAGCGAAATGGTCAATTCAGGCGCGGTGGTTTATGGAGATAAAGACCGTTTTTTAAGTTTCAACGAAGGCGAGCAACCGGTAGCTTTACAGCTTGGCGGTTCAGATCCGCATGACTTGGCAATCGCCGCTAAAGCAGCTGAGGCGTATGGCTATAATGAAGTCAACCTAAATTGCGGTTGCCCCAGCCCACGCGTTCAAAAAGGCGCTTTCGGCGCTTGCCTGATGAATGATGTAGATTTGGTGGCAGATTGTTTGAATGCGATGCAGGATGCAGTTGAAATTCCGGTAACGGTCAAACACCGCATTGGTGTAGACAGACAGACAGAATATCAAGTCGTGGCAGATTTTGTGGGAGCACTTCGCGAAAAAACAGCCTGCCGCACATTTATCGTCCATGCACGTAATGCTTGGCTGGACGGTTTATCCCCGAAAGAAAACCGCGAAGTTCCGCCACTCAAATATGAATACATATATCGCTTAAAACAAGATTTTCCCGACTTGGAAATTTTGATTAACGGCGGCATCACCACCAACGAAGAAATCGCCGAACACTTAAAATTTGTCGATGGCGTCATGATCGGGCGCGAGGCTTATCACAATCCAATGCTGATGCGTGATTGGGATGCACTGTTTTACAACGACGCACACGCACCAATCCAATACGCAGATTTAGCGGCTTGGCTATACGCATACAGTCGCGAACAAATCGCTTCAGGACGCGGCACCATCCTGCGCCACATCGTCCGCCACGCACTAGGCTTAATGCACGGCCTAAAAAATGCCCGCACTTGGCGCCGTATGCTCTCAGATGCTACTTTGCTGAAAGACAACGACGGCAGCCTGATTCTAGACGCATGGAAAGAAGTCGAACGCGCAAATATTTGGGATTAATGGCATATAGTGCGAATAAAAGAAAGGCCGTCTGAAGCATCCAATGATGTTTCAGACGGCCTTTTGAATTGCAACAGACTGCTAAAGATATATTCATTTATCTTTGGCTACTGTCCTGATTAATTCATCAAATAAATTCAAAACATAATCTAAGCATAAAAAAATGCGGCCTAAATAGGCCGCATTTACTTTGCTTCGTCTTTTCAGACGGCCTTTTCAGGCCGTCTGAAAGTCAGATTACCATTGGTAACCAACTGCTGCAGTAGCACCGAAGTGACCACGTGAGTTGCCGGAAGCAGTACCTTTGATGATCCAGTTACCACCATCGGAGATGCTAGAGAAGCCGACAGCGTAACCGGTTTCACCGCGGTAGTGACCGCCACCGATAGCCAACATGCTCTTACCTGGCAAGTAAGCTTGTGGCAGACCGGCAGTAGCCAAGGCTTGAGCCACACCTGCGCGGGCGTTGTTGTCAACCTTGTTCACATTGCTGTTCACATCGCCGAATTTTTGGTTCAGCTGGTCAACGTTAACCGCATCGGTACCGTTTTTACCTGGAGCAACATTTTTAATAGTAGTGTTGCCGGCATCGATACCACCTTGGTTGATGGTTACAGGACCTGCTTTCAGTTCGTTAGTAGTAACACTGTTAACGGTCAGATCAGGGTTCAAGCTGACTTTCAGCGCATCGCCGTCTTTCTTAACGAAGATGTTTTGAACTTCTTTCTCTGAAGTCTTACCGGTTGCTTTGTCGAATACTTGAACTTTAGTACCCGCATCACCTTTAATCTGAATAGTGTTATTCAGTGGTTTGGTGATTTCAGCACTGTCCTCATCACGCAGACCGAACTTGCCATCAGCATCTTTACCGTCTTTACCATCTCTAATGATGGTAGTAGTGGTATTACCGTTACCGTCTTTGATGGTTACAGTATGTTCGCCTTTGCCTGTAGTTTCAACTTTAGCTTCAGCGTTCTTACCGTCTTCACCTTTAGCACCGGTAGCGCCAGTTGCACCGTCTTTAACGATGGTGGTAGTGGTTTTACCTTCGCCATCAGTAATGGTTACAGTATGAGTACCATCTTTGTTGTCTTCAACAACAGCTTTGGCATTCTTACCGTCTTTAACGATAGTGGTGGTGGTTTCACCGTCACCATCAGTAATGGTTACAGTATGAGTGCCATCTTTGTTGTCTTTAACAGCAGCTTTGGCATTCTTACCATCTTCACCTTTAGCGCCAGTAGCACCGGTATCACCTTTGTCACCTTTATCGCCTTGGACGCCTTTATCGCCTGGGTCACCTTTGTCACCTTTAGGACCGGTTGCACCGTCTTTAACGACAGTAGTAGTGGTGTTACCGTTACCGTCTTTGATGGTTACAGTATGAGTACCGTCGCCGTTGTCTTTAACGTCGGCTTCAGCGTTCTTACCGTCGGCACCAGTGTCACCTTTGGCACCAGTTGCACCGTCTTTAACGATGGTAGTAGTGGTATTACCGTTACCGTCTTTGATGGTTACAGTGTGAGTACCGTCGCCGTTGTCTTTAACGTCGGCTTCAGCATTCTTACCGTCGGCACCAGTAGCACCATCTTTAACGATAGTAGTAGTAGTTTTACCGTCACCGTCAACGATGGTCACTGTATGAGTACCGTCACCATTGTCTTTAACATCAGCTTTGGCATTCTTACCATCGGCACCAGTTGCACCCGTATTACCGGCTTCACCTTTAGCACCAGTTGCACCGTCTTTAACGATGGTAGTAGTGGTGTTACCGTTACCGTCTTTGATGGTTACAGTGTGAGTACCGTCGCCGTTGTCTTTAACTTCGGCTTCAGCGTTCTTACCGTCTTTAACGATAGTGGTAGTAGTTTTACCGTCACCGTCAACGATGGTCACTGTATGAGTACCGTCGCCATTGTCTTTCACATCAGCTTTGGCATTCTTACCATCGGCACCAGTTGCACCAGTATTACCGGCTTCACCTTTGGCACCAGTTGCACCGTCTTTAACGATGGTAGTAGTGGTGTTACCGTTACCGTCTTTGATGGTTACAGTATGAGTACCGTCGCCGTTGTCTTTAACTTCGGCTTCAGCGTTCTTACCGTCTTTAACGATAGTGGTAGTAGTTTTACCATCACCGTCAACGATGGTCACTGTATGAGTACCGTCGCCATTGTCTTTCACATCAGCTTTGGCATTCTTACCATCGGCACCAGTTGCACCAGTATTACCGGCTTCACCTTTGGCACCAGTTGCACCGTCTTTAACGATGGTAGTAGTGGTGTTACCGTTACCGTCTTTGATGGTTACAGTGTGGGTACCGTCGCCGTTGTCTTTAACTTCGGCTTCAGCGTTCTTACCGTCGGCACCAGTTGCGCCAGTTGCGCCGGTATCGCCTTTGGCACCAGTTGCACCGTCTTTAACAACAGTAGTAGTAGTGTTACCGTTACCGTCTTTGATGGTTACAGTATGAGTACCGTCGCCGTTGTCTTTAACTTCGGCTTCAGCGTTCTTACCGTCTTTAACGATAGTGGTAGTAGTTTTACCATCACCGTCAACGATGGTCACTGTATGAGTACCGTCGCCATTGTCTTTAACATCAGCTTTGGCATTCTTACCATCGGCACCAGTTGCACCGTCTTTAACGATGGTAGTAGTGGTGTTACCGTTACCGTCTTTGATGGTTACAGTGTGGGTACCGTCGCCGTTGTCTTTAACGTCGGCTTCAGCGTTCTTACCGTCGGCACCAGTGTCACCTTTGGCACCAGTTGCACCGTCTTTAACGATGGTAGTAGTGGTGTTACCGTTACCGTCTTTGATGGTTACAGTGTGGGTACCGTCGCCGTTGTCTTTAACGTCGGCTTCAGCGTTCTTACCGTCGGCACCAGTGTCACCTTTGGCACCAGTTGCACCGTCTTTAACGATGGTAGTAGTGGTGTTACCGTTACCGTCTTTGATGGTTACAGTGTGGGTACCGTCGCCGTTGTCTTTAACGTCGGCTTCAGCGTTCTTACCGTCTGCACCGGTTGCACCAGTTGCGCCGGTATCGCCTTTGGCACCAGTTGCACCGTCTTTAACGATGGTAGTAGTAGTGTTACCGTTACCGTCTTTGATGGTTACAGTATGAGTACCGTCGCCGTTGTCTTTAACGTCGGCTTCAGCGTTCTTACCGTCGGCACCAGTGTCACCTTTAGCACCAGTTGCACCGTCTTTAACGATGGTAGTAGTGGTGTTACCGTTACCGTCTTTGATGGTTACAGTGTGAGTACCGTCGCCGTTGTCTTTAACGTCGGCTTCAGCGTTCTTACCATCTGCACCAGTGTCACCTTTGGCACCAGTTGCACCATCTTTAATGATGGTAGTAGTGGTGTTACCGTTACCGTCTTTGATGGTTACAGTATGAGTACCGTCGCCGTTGTCTTTAACGTCAGCTTCAGCGTTCTTACCGTCGGCACCGGTTGCACCAGTTGCGCCGGTATCACCTTTGGCACCAGTTGCACCGTCTTTAACGATGGTAGTAGTGGTGTTACCGTTACCGTCTTTGATGGTTACAGTATGAGTGCCGTTACCGTTGTCTTTAACGTCGGCTTCAGCGTTCTTACCATCTGCACCGGTTGCACCAGTTGCGCCGGTATCACCTTTGGCACCAGTTGCACCGTCTTTAATGATGGTAGTAGTGGTGTTACCGTTACCGTCTTTGATGGTTACAGTGTGGGTACCGTCGCCGTTGTCTTTAACGTCGGCTTCAGCGTTCTTACCATCTACACCGTCTTTACCATCTTTAACGATAGTAGTAGTGACTGAACCGGTCTCAAGATCAGTAATAGTGATTGTATGGGTACCGTCACCATTATCTACAACTTCACCTGTGATGCTGCCACCTTTTTCACCAGTATCACCTTTAGCGCCGGTGTCACCTTTTTCACCTTTGTCGCCGGTTGCGCCAGTTGCGCCAGTTGCGCCGGTATCACCTTTTTCACCTTTGTCGCCGGTTGCGCCAGTTGCGCCGGTGTCACCTTTTTCACCTTTGTCGCCGGTTGCGCCAGTTGCGCCGGTGTCACCTTTTTCACCTTTGTCGCCGGTTGCGCCAGTTGCGCCGGTGTCACCTTTTTCACCTTTGTCGCCGGTTGCGCCAGTTGCGCCGGTGTCACCTTTTTCACCTTTGTCGCCGGTTGCGCCAGTTGCGCCGGTTCACCTTTTTCACCTTTGTCGCCGGTTGCGCCAGTTGCGCCGGTATCACCTTTTTCACCTTTGTCGCCGGTTGCGCCAGTAGCGCCGGTATCACCTTTTTCACCTTTGTCGCCGGTTGCGCCAGTAGCGCCGGTATCACCTTTTTCACCTTTGTCGCCGGTTGCGCCAGTAGCGCCGGTATCACCTTTTTCACCTTTGTCGCCGGTTGCGCCAGTTGCGCCGGTATCACCTTTTTCACCTTTGTCGCCGGTTGCGCCAGTTGCGCCGGTATCACCTTTTTCACCTTTGTCGCCGGTTGCGCCAGTTGCGCCGGTATCACCTTTTTCACCTTTGTCGCCGGTTGCGCCAGTTGCGCCGGTATCACCTTTTTCACCTTTGTCGCCGGTTGCGCCAGTTGCGCCGGTGTCACCTTTTTCACCTTTGTCGCCGGTTGCGCCAGTTGCGCCGGTGTCACCTTTTTCACCTTTGTCGCCGGTTGCGCCAGTTGCGCCGGTGTCACCTTTTTCACCTTTGTCGCCGGTTGCGCCAGTTGCGCCGGTGTCACCTTTTTCACCTTTGTCGCCGGTTGCGCCAGTTGCGCCGGTGTCACCTTTTTCACCTTTGTCGCCGGTTGCGCCAGTTGCGCCAGTTGCGCCGGTATCACCTTTTTCACCTTTGTCGCCGGTTGCCAGAGCTTTAGAGCGCTCACCGATGGCTGTTGCTACGATACCGGTTGCTTGAGCTTCTGTACCGATTGCCATTGCCGAACCGGCATTATTTACTACGCCGTCGCCATCAGCGCCAGTAGAAGTACCGTCAGCTGTAGCAGCATGACCTACGGCAACGTCAGCAGCTTGCTTAGCAGTTGCACCGTTACCTTGAGCGATAGAGTTATTGCCAGCAGCTTTAGATTGAGTACCCAAAGCGATAGAGTTGTTACCGATTGCTTTAGCAGCAGTACCTGCTTTATTACCCAGAGTACCATCCATCGCACCGCCAATAGCTACAGAATTTTCACCTGTTGCTTGAGCGGATGCACCACCAGCAAATGAGCCTGTGCCATTAGCTTGAGACAATACGCCGATAGCGGTACCACGGTTAGCAGTTGATTCAGCATAAGCACCGATACCAATTGCGTTATCGCCTCTAGAAACTGTTTTAGTACCGACAGCAATGGAGTTATTGTTAGACGCAGTGGCAGTTTGACCCACAGCAATAGAGTTAGACTCAGCAGCAGTAGCGTTAGAACCTACAGCAACTGCAGCTTCTTTATTGGCTTGCGCATATGGACCAACTGCAACTGTCAGATTACCTTCTGCTTTTGTATATGAACCAACGCCGACAGCTTGAACACCTGACGCATTTGAGCTGGTACCCATTGCCATCGCATGGTCTTTACTTGCTACAGTATCTTTACCGACAGCAATAGTATTGGTCCAAGCACCATGAGCGTTATTACCAATAGCGATAGAATCTTGTTTTTCGGCGTTTGCATGCGTACCTACAGCAACTGCAGCAGCATTTGCATTGGAGTTATCACCAATAGCTGTTGCAAATTGTGCACCAGCATTTGCACGGTTACCGAATGCACTTGCGGAGTCTTGAGTAGCAGTTGCACGGTTACCTACTGCAGTCGCACGAATTTGAGTTGCTTGGGCTACATTACCGATTGCAACAGAAGCTTCACCACTTGCAACAGAGCTTACACCCATTGCAGTCGATGCACCGCCGGTTGCGATATTGTTATTACCTACTGCCAATGCTGCGTTTGCAGTCGCAGTATTGTTAGCACCGTAAGCGATAGTGCCATCTTGACTGCTGGCAGTATTTTGATAACCCACTACAACAGAGTTGACACCAACGTTTCTGTTAGAACCGTTGTAAGTGCCATCAGGAGTGATGTTTACTGCGCTACCTCCCAATCTTACATCGGCCTCTGCTCCGCTAGATGCCATCAAAGCACCTGCTGCAACCACTGCAGCAGCTACGGCTTTACGCTTGTCAGAAGCGGATTTTTTGCCGTGTGCATGGCTGATCTCGGAAACCGCGGTCCATGTCTGGGTCGCGTGGTTCCAAATGACTTTAAAGACTTTATTCATATCGATTTTCCTGTAAGGGGTTTGATTTCTTTTGGGACGTGTTGCTCGGCTGTAAACCGCCTGTCCACACATTTGCCGCATTTCAGAGTCTCCCCTTTATGCGGTTTCATGCCGTAATCTCCTGTATGCAATTCCCGTGCCAAAAGTCTCCACTCGGCCGAATAGCAGCTAAAAGCCTGTTTTATGGGATTTTATGCTGATACATTTTGGGAAGCTTGTGAAGTTTGGGAAACGATGTGCCGTTTTTTGTCAGCTTGTTTCTTAACAAGTCACTTTTTGTCAGCTTCTATCAATGCATTCGGAATCCTTGTCCAAATTTTATATGCGTTTGGTTTTACAAATCAACTCTTCCGATAAAGTGTTATTTTTTCGGCCTCAACGGTCATGCCCGTTAGATTTACTTGTTGCTTTTTTTAAACGATTTTTATAATTATATGATTTTTGTTGAAATTTTTAAACAATAATGATTGTTAAATAATATGTTAACAGGATAGTTATTTTAGTGATAGATTTAGATGTCAGCTTTTATTTAGAGAATTAATGAGATTTGTATCAAGGATCGGTTTAAACCGTGTGATGGGTTTATATAGCCTGTTTTCAGACGGCCTTTGACGTTTTCTAACATAGCAAACAGCGGGCAAATGACACGAATTTATGCGCTATTGAGCCGATGGACAGCGTTAAAAAGGCAAGTGTAAAACTTGCCTTTACGTTTGGGATTTGTTTGTTCTTTATTGTAGAAAACTGTGTTGTTTTTTCAGACGGCCTTACCAACGGAATGTTTGGGTTACGCCTGCTGAAGCGCCGTTGTTGCCGGCATAGCCGTAGCCTCCGGTATGGCTGGAGGCGCAGGCGGTGAGTGTGGCAAGGGTAAGGATGAGGAGAATGTGTTTCATGTTTTTCTCTGAGTAGGTTGGTTTTAGACTTGTGTGGCGTTGTGTTGCCGTATTAATCGGACGGGCCGGGGCTTGGTTGCTTTGTCCTGATTTGCAGTTAAACCGCTAAATTGTTTGATGATTGAAGAAGGCCGTCTGAAAACAGGTTTCATGATATTGAAACTTTGTTTTCAGACGGCCTTTATTTTATATCAGCTTATCGGTAACAGGAATATTTGAAATCCTAACTACTTATCCGCTCTACTTACTTGTCTGCAGTCAAACGACGGACAAAATCAGCAAAGCTGTCGGCAATACATTCTTCATGAAAATTATCCAAATAAATATTGATAACCGGTGGCTCACCATCGGCATTTATGTTGCGATAATCCAGCGCAAAAAATCCGTGCCCACTATCTTCTTCGGCAAAGTAAACGCCAATATGCGGCAATGCGTGATTTTTAGGATCTTCCAAAAAACGACTGCCCATTTTACCGCATAGGGCATTATTATTCGTAAAACCAATTCCATATATACCACGAACCATTAGTTCGCATTCATATCCATCCATATCGGTATAACGAAAAAAACAACGTTTCAAACTACCGCCATTTTTCTGGCGCATCAAAGCTATATAGTCAATGGGCAGAGAATAGCCCAGCTCCTCTTCCACGCGCGCAATAATCTCATCCGTAAGCGGCGCATCCCCTTCAAAACCTTCGTCATAGTTAACAAAAAGATTGGCAGCAAAATCTACTAACTCGGCTTGGCTAAAAGACATGACTTATCCCATATATTAAAACTTAGGCCGTCTGAAATCGGTTTTCAGACGGCCTTTATTTTATATCAGCTTATCAGTGGCGGAAATGGCGGATGCCGGTTACGACCATGGCGATGCCGTGTTCGTCCGCTGCGTCAAAGACTTCTTGGTCGCGCATGGAGCCTGCGGGGTGGATGATGGCTTTGATGCCCTGCTCGGCAATGACATCTACGCCGTCGCGGAATGGGAAGAAGGCATCGGAAGCGGCACATGCACCGTTGAGGTCGAAATTGGCATCTTGCGCTTTGCGGGCGGCGATGCGGGTGCTGTCCACGCGGCTCATTTGGCCTGCGCCGATGCCGTAGGTTTGACCGCCTTTGCCGAAGACGATGGCGTTAGATTTGACGTATTTTGCGACGTTCCATACAAACATCAGGTCGTTCCATTCTTGCTCGGTCGGTTCGCGTTTGGAGACGACTTTCAAATCGGCGCGGCTGATGCGGTGGATGTCGGGCGTTTGTACCAACAGTCCGCCGCCGACGCGTTTGAGTTCAAAGCGGTTGGCACCTGCTTCGAGCGGCACTTCCAATACGCGCACGTTTTTCTTGGCAGCGGCAATTTCGAGGGCTTCGGCGGTGAACTTCGGCGCCATGAGGACTTCCATAAATTGGTTGTCGGTAATTTGTTTGACGGTTTCGCCGTCCACTTCGCGGTTGAAGGCGATGATGCCGCCGAATGCGCTGGTGGTGTCGGTAGCGTAGGCGAGTTTGTAGGCGGTCAATGTATCGGCGGCAACGGCGACACCGCACGGGTTGGCGTGTTTCACGATCACGCAGGCGGGCGCGTCGAAGGATTTGACGGCTTCCCAGGCAGCATCGGCATCGGCAATGTTGTTGTAAGACAATTCTTTGCCTTGCAGCTGTTTGTAGGCAGAAAGGCTACCTGCGGCAGGGTAAATATCGCGGTAGAACGCAGCGCGTTGGTGCGGGTTTTCGCCGTAACGCATGTCTTGCACTTTAATCCAGCTTTGGTTGAACTGGCTTGGAAATTCGCCGATTTGGGGCTGACCGCTCAAGACGTCGTCTGAAAGCGAGGTCAGGTAGTTGGAAATCATGCCGTCGTATTGGGCGGTATGGCTGAATGCTTTGCGTGAAAGGTTGAAGCGGGTTTTGTCGCTCAAGGCGCCGTTGTTGGCTTCGAGTTCGGCTGCGATGGCCGGGAAATCGGCTGTGTCGGTAACGATGGCGACGTGTTTCCAGTTTTTCGCGGCGGAGCGCACCATGGTCGGGCCGCCGATGTCGATGTTTTCAATCGCGTCTTCCAGTGTGCAGTTTGGTTTGGCGATGGTGGCGGCGAAGGGATAAAGATTGACGCACACTAAATCGATATTGCCGATGCCGTGTTCTTCCATCTTGGCGACGTGCTCGTCTAAATCGCGACGGCCGAGGATGCCGCCGTGGATTTTCGGATGCAGGGTTTTCACGCGGCCGTCGAGCATTTCGGGAAAACCGGTATAGTCGGCAACTTCGATAACGGGAACGCCTGCATCAGCCAAGAGCTTTGCTGTACCGCCGGTAGAGAGGATTTCAACACCGAGCTTGGTCAGGGTTTGGGCAAATTCGACTGCGCCTGTCTTGTCGGACAGGCTGATCAGGGCGCGTTTGATGGAAGACATGAGATTTCCTTTGTTGAAGGTTTAATCGATATGGGATGAATTTTCAGGGCGGTATTATCCGCTATTTTCGCCTTTTTGGCAGTAGGTTTTTATAGATATTGTTGACAATTTTATTGTAAAAGGCCGTCTGAAACTCGGTTTCAGACGGCCTGATGTTTTTGACTATTTAAATCCCATTTTCTTCGCCACGCATACTGCGCCTGCCATGCCTGCGCATAAGGGCATGAGCAAGGCAACGGGGGCGTAGGTGAGTTCTAAAACAAAGACGATGGCCGTCAGGGGCATTTTGAGGGAAACGCCGAGGAAAACGGCGGCGCCGACAACGGCCGCGCTTTCGGACGACATTTCGGGGAAAAAGGTGTTCCACGCGGCTGCGGCGGAAAAGGCGATGGTACTGCCGAGCATCATGGACGGGGTAATCAGGCCGCCGTATGCGCCTGCCGCCAGCGCCATCAAAACGACCAGCCATTTGACGGCGGTCAGCTCAAGGCTGTGTTGCCAGTCGGTCATACCGCCAAAGGTCAATTGGTTGCCTGCTTTGCCGTTGCCCAAAATTTCGGGAAACCAAACGGCAATCGCGCCGATGAGTGCAAACATGCAGACGGCCAAGGGAATGATTTTGATGTTGTCGCGCTTGATGAAGGGGAATTTTTGGGCGGTGCGCTGGAAAAAGACGGCGGTTGCGCCCAGTATCGGGCCGATGATGGCGGAAAACCAAAGTAATGAGGTGTTGATGGAAAGGTTGGCCGGATGATATTGCTGTACGTCGCCCAAGCCGATGCGTGAGACGGCGGTGGCGATGACGGAAGTCAGCAATGCGGCGGCGACGGCTTGCTGCGTCCATACGCCCAGCATGGCTTCGAGGATGAAAAGTGTGGAGGCGAGTGGCACGTTATACACGGCCGCCAAACCTGCACCCGAGGCACACGCGATGACCAGCCTTGCATCGTCTTCGCTCAACCCGAAACGGTTGATGCCGACCGAGGCGAAAGCGGCGGTCATTTCGCGCGGCGCAACTTCGCGGCCGAGCGGCGAGCCCAGCCCGACAGTAATGATTTGCAACAGGGCATGGCTGACGGTTTCAAAAAACGGAAAACCGGCAAGCGGATTTTTAACCACGGCTTTGATACCCGGTTGCTGCCTGCCGTAGCGTTTGAGCAACCACCACCCCAAGCCGACCACCACACCGCAACAGGCCACGACCACGACACGCCGCGCAGGGCTTGCCTGCGCTACGCCTTCTCGGAATGAAACGTATAGGCCGTCTGAACCGTAACCATAGGCAAGATGTTGAATCGTATGCATAATTTCGGTTAATACAATGCCGACCATGCCGCCGATGATGCCGGTAATGATGAGTGCGGCCCAGAGTTTATGAGTGTCTTTCACGGGTTTTGACTTGAGGTATGAATGGTTTGATCAAAGCGTTTTTTAAGGGAACTATTGTCCGCCTAAGGGATAGTTTTTGGGGGCAACGTGGGTTTTACCGTTATAAGGGAAAATATATTTCTGATTTTTATAATTTTTCTTTCCTGATACGCCGCTGAGTTTTGCAGTCAACGCCCACACGCCGGATACGGCAGGACGGCTTTTGTCAAAAGCAATTTTGGCTTCCATGCTGGTATATCTGTCTTTGCAGTCTCGTTTTTCACGCCCTTTCAATTCATCGCAATCGCCAAAATATGCGCCGTTATCGTTACCGCTGATAATAAAGCTTTTACGGATGCGGTTGCTATCATCGGTAAACAGGAAGTTTTGCGAAGTCGTCGTGTCGCCTTGGCCTGTATAACTTGACTCGACAGTGTAGCCCCAGTTTTGCGCGCCCACCTGAACAAACTTCCACGCCTTATTCTCCGGCACATCCCCCCATGCGCCGATTTCATCTCTTCCGTGCTGTTTGATTGCCCACTTGCCGTCTGTTTTTTCCAAAACAAACAATTCTACAAGGCCGGGAGAAGCATGGGCGTCCTGTTTTATTTTTTGTTCCATATCGTAGGCAAAACCTGTGTACAGCACATAGCGCGCGGCTTTGCCGTTGCGCGTTACGGTATGGTCGGCAACGGGTTTCATGCAATACATGATGTTGTTAGATGGTGCCTGTCCGTCTTTCGGCGGCTCGGTAAGCTGGCATTTGTGCGCGGCAAGCGGTCGGTTGTAATGCTTGGCAATGACGGCCTGTACGGCGGCTTTGTCGTTATCGGGTGCAGCCGACGCCAAAACGGGGCAGGCAAGCAAAAGCAGGGAGATGATGCGTTTCATAGAAATTTTCCCAAAATGTTTGATTGAAAAAGTACGGCTATTTCAGGCCGTCTGAAACTGTTTTCAGACGGCCTTTTTGTGTTTGCTGCCGATACGCGCCAACACTCCGGCGACAAAAGTGGACGAAATGACGACGGTAATGCCCAGCGCGGCCATGCTGCTTAAATGTTCGCCCAAAATCAACACCGCCATGATAACGCCGATGACGGGCTCGAGCGAAATCAGCAGGCCGGAGACGTTGGCAGGGACTTTGTTCATGCCTTTGTTCCACAACAGATAGGCGAGCCAGCTGCAGCCAATCCCCATATACAACACCGACAACGTGCCGCCCCACGACCAGTTGATTTGATAGCTGTCTGCCAACACCAGCGAAAACGGCAGGCACAACAGCGCCGCCGCCGCCATGGAAGCCGCGGTAAATGCGGGCGCACCGATACGGGCAATCATTTTTTGGCTCGGACGTATCACGCCGGCGAAACCGAATCCTGCGAGCAAAATCAGCAAACAGCCGAACCAGTCAATCGAACCGCCCTCTTCCGCGCCGCCCAATACCATCATGCCCACGCCGGCAAACGCCGCCGCGCAGCAAATCCAGTGGTACAGTTTGGCTTTGTCGTTGAAGAAGAAATGGCCGACAAAGACGACCAGCAAAGGCTCCAGCCCGACCATGGTAATCGCGCTGGCGGCAGATGTGTATTTCAAACCGATAAACTGGAGCATCAAAACGACAACGTAATTGACAAAGGAAATCCACAACAAGGGCTTCCATTCGCTCCGCGGAATCCTGCCCAAATAACGGCGGCATGACGGCAACACCATCAACGCGGCAATCAACAAACGCGCCTCGACCATCAGCGCTGGGTCGATCATCTCGTAAGAATACTTAGCAGCGATAAAAGAGCTGCCCCAAATCAGCAGGGCAAGTATTTGATAGAACATGGTCCGACCTTTTAAAAAGGGTTAATCGTTTCTTCTCTATATTTATTATTCAGACGGCCTGGCGGGATTTTGGCCTTTTTTATTTTGTCTGCGTCAGCGAATCCAAAAAGTCGAAGAGTTTGGCATTCATTTCACTGAAATCCGCCGCTTCGATTTTATCCGGATGCTGGACATAAGTTTGAGCTTGACTTTGTTCGGCCACATTGTCGCGCCCGTCCGCCGCAATCAGCAGCCCGACGGCTTCGCGGTCAAACTCCAAATGAGCCTGGAAGGCATAATGTTTGGACGCAAAACGGATAATCTGGCGCGGACAGCCTTTGCTGGTTGCCAACACAACCGCCTCATCCGTCAAACCGGGCATATCGCCGTGCCAATGGCCGGTATTCAGGGTTTTGCACAACAGGGAAACATGGGCATCCGCCAGACCTTCCGCCGTCAGCTCAATCGGATAAATGCCGATTTCACGCTCAGGGCTGCGTGTGTGGCGCGCGCCGTAGGCAACGGATAAAAGCTGCGCACCCAAACACACGCCGACAATATATTTATCCGCCGCCATCGCCTGACGCATCAGGCGCAGCTCGGATTTGGGGTCGTAATACGGGAATGTCTGCCTGTCTTCATCAGGCGATTGCGGCCCGCCCATCACAATCAAAAAATCTATATCGTCCACATTGTCAGGCAGGGTTTCACATTCGTACACTTTGGTTGCACTGATGTTATGTCCGCGCCATTGCGCCCATTTCAAATATGCGCCCGGCACTTCAAATGCCTCGTGCAGGATGAAATGGATATTTAATTTATTCGGATTTTGCATTGTTATTTCTCCTTCGACCGTCAGGACGGGTTGCTCTGCCGTATTACAGCATACCGTGCTGTTGTAATTTTTTACGCAGGGTATTGCGGTTCAAACCCAAAATAACGGCAGCTTTAGACTGGTTGCCGCCGCATTGCTCCATTACGCAGGCAAGCATCGGCTTTTCCACTTGATGCAACACCATATCATACACGCCGCAAGGTTCCGTACCATCTAAGTCTTTGAAGTATTGTCGTAAGTTTTGTTCAATACATTGCGCAATGTCAGTCGTCGTTTGATTCATCGTGATTGTCTTTCTTTAGATTTGTTTTTAAATGGATTTATTTTTAAATGATGAGGCCGTCTGAAACCCTTTAGCCTTCCCGATAGTGGCATACCCAGCGGTCGGTTTTCTCTGAAAGCGTCTCAAGATAGGCGGCAAGGGTATCGTATTGTGCCGCGGCGCTGTCCAATCGGTTGATGTCCCGGCGTGTGTGTTCGCCGTCGGGCATTTCGTCGATGTACCAGCCAATGTGTTTGCGGGCGATGCGCACGCCGGCGACTTCGCCATAAAACGCGTGCATGGCGCGGATGTGGTTCAAAATGGTGGCGTTGCATTCTGCCAAGCTCAAGGCCGGCGGTAAAACACCGTGTTCGGCATAATGTTTTAAATCACGGAAGAGCCACGGCCTGCCTTGTGCGCCGCGCCCTATCATGATGCCGTCGGCGGCGGTTTGTTTGAGGACGGCGGCGGCTTTTTGCGGCGAAGTAATATCGCCGTTGACCCAAACGGGGATGTTCAGACGGCCTTTGGTTTCGGCAATCAGTTCGTAACGCGCTTCGCCTTTGTACATCTGCGTGCGTGTGCGACCGTGGATGGCAAGGGCTGCAATGCCTGATTCTTCAGCGATTTTGGCGATGGTCGGCAAGTTTTGATGTTCGTCGTGCCAGCCCAAACGGGTTTTGAGGGTAACGGGTACGTCCACCGCGTTGACAACGGCTGCCAAGATTTCGGCAACCAAAGGCTCGTTTTGCATCAATGCGCTGCCTGCCTGCACATTGCAGACTTTTTTGGCCGGGCAGCCCATGTTGATGTCGATAACCTGCGCACCTAAGCCGACGTTATACTGCGCGGCTTCCGCCATCTGCTGCGGATCGCTGCCGGCAATCTGGACGGCCACCACTCCGCCCTCGCCTTCAAAATCGCTACGGCGCAGGGTCTTTTTGGTATTTCTAAGCGTCGGGTCGCTGGTCAGCATTTCGCACACCGCCCACCCTGCGCCAAACTCGCGGCAAATCCGGCGGAACGGTTTGTCCGTAATGCCTGCCATGGGGGCGAGTGCGATGGGGTTGTCAATGAAATAGCCGCCGATGTGCATGATGTGTGCGCCGAATTGAAGGGGCTGAAATTGTACAATTTTTAAGCAAATTTTTCCAATCGTATTTACATGTTGCACAATGAAAAGGCCGTCTGAAACTGGGTTTCAGACGGCCTTTTCAGCCAGAACATTTAAATAAACAACATGACAACCATCTGCACTGCGGTCTGAATCATGTCGATAATCGGCCAAATCAGTTTGGCCAGCAGGCCTGTAAACAACAGGATCAGGATAATCCATGTGCCGTATGGCTCGATTTTACGAAACTGCATGGACTGCTTGGCGTTAAGGAAGGTATCAATAAAAATACCGCCGTCCCAAGGCAAAATCGGAATCAGGCTGAATGCAACCCAAATCGAGTTCACCATCACGCCGTAACCGGCCATCTGCGCCAACGGTGCTTGATACGATTCAGGCACATACGCGGCAAGTACGACCACAAAACCCCAAAAGAACGCCAAAATCAGATTGGCAATCGGGCCTGAAATAGACACCCAACGCCACGCGCGGCGCGGATCGCGGAAATTACGCGAATCGATGGGCATGGGACGCGCCCAGCCGAACAGAAAACTGCCTATCATCAGACACACCAGCGGCACGACAATCGTACCGACAGGGTCGATGTGCGGCAGCGGATTGAGCGTCAAACGCCCAAGCTGCTCGCCGGTATGGTCGCCCCAATACCGCGCCGTATAACCGCGTGCCACTTCGCGCACGGTAATGGCCAACAACACAGGCAATACTGCCAGCAGAAATACGCCTAAATCAAAATTTGCAAACATGTTTTTCCTTATCAAACACGCCGTCTGAAAACAAAAATATCCTTAAATATCCCCTTTCAGACGGCCTGAGGCTTTAATCTTCCTGTTTTTTGTCCGAACCGAAAGACTCTTTCAGCTCTCGCCAAGTACTGCCTTTACCTTGCGGATTCAGCTTGAAGACTGATTCACTACAAAGTAATGGCAGATATCTTTAATAAAAGGCCTGTCATGCTGAAATTTAACACGTAGAACCGATTCCATAAAGGCTTTCCAACGGCATGATTCATTGCTTCTCGCTATCATACCCAATTCGATCGCCCTATCTATTTTAAGCCTAAAGGCCGTCTGAAACTTCAAATTCAGTTTCAGACGGCCTTTAATTTCCTATTTAAAATGTTTCAGCTGTTTTACAGGCTGTAATACATTTCAAATTCCAGCGGGTGCGGCGCCATGCGGATGCGGCGTACGTCTTCTTCTTTGAAGGCGATGTAGCTGTCGATCCAGTCTTTGCTGAACACACCGCCGCGCAGGAGGAATTCGTGGTCGGCTTTGAGGGCGGCCAGTGCTTCTTCCAAAGAGGCGCAAACGGTTGGCACCAATGCATCTTCTTCCGGAGGCAGGTCGTACAGGTTTTTATCGGCAGGGTCGCCCGGATGGATTTTGTTTTGAATGCCGTCCAAACCGGCCATTAATAAAGCGGCAAATGCCAAGTATGGGTTGGCGGTCGGGTCAGGGAAACGCGCTTCAATGCGGCGTGCCTTGCTGCTATTCACAGACGGAATGCGGATGGAAGCGGAACGGTTTTTGGCGGAGTAGGCCAGTTTGGTCGGCGCTTCAAAGTGCGGCACGAGGCGTTTGTAGGAGTTGGTGGACGGATTGGTAATCGCGTTCAGGGCTTTGGCGTGTTTGATGATGCCGCCGATGTAATAAAGGGCGGTATCAGACAAACCGGCATAGCCGTCGCCTGCGAACAGGTTTTGACCGTCTTTCCAGATGGATTGGTGGACGTGCATACCGCTGCCGTTGTCGCCCATGATGGGTTTAGGCATGAAAGTGGCGGTTTTGCCGAAGTTGTGAGCAACGTTTTGAATCACGTATTTCATGTCTTGGGTTTGGTCGGCGCGTTTGACCAAGGTGGCGAAGCGCGTGCCGATTTCCATTTGGCTACCGGTACCGACTTCACTGTGGTGCACTTCCACTTCGATGCCAAGTTCTTCCAAAATGTTCACCATGGCAGAACGCAGGTCTTGGCCGCAATCAATCGGTGCGACGGGGGCGTAACCGCCTTTGACGGCCGGGCGGTGGCCGGTGTTTTGACCGTCCAAATGCAGGCCGCTTGACCATGCGCCGCTTTCGGAAGTGATTTCGTAACGGGTTTTGTGCATGTCGGTTTCAAATTCTACGCCGTCAAAACGAAGAATTCAGGCTCAGGGCCGAAGTAGGCGGTGTCGCCGATGCCGGAAGATTTCAAATAGGCTTCGGCGCGGCGGGCGATGGAGCGTGGGTCGCGGTCGTAGCCTTGGCCGTCAGCCGGGTCGATAACGTCGCAGGTAAAGACAACGGTGGTATCGTCGTAGAAAGGATCGACGAAGGCTGTAGATGCATCGGGACGCAACTGCATATCGGAAGCCTGAATGCCTTTCCAGCCGCCGATGGACGAACCGTCAAACGCCTGACCGTTTTCAAACCATTCTTCGGGATCGTCGAGGACGATGCGGGCAGGTACGGTAAAGTGGTGCTGCTTGCCTTTGGTATCGGTAAAGCGCAAATCTACGAAGCGGGCTTCGCTTTCTTCAATCAGTTTTACAGCGTCTTTGATGGACATCTTCAGCTCCTGAGGGATTGGGTATAATTTGTTATTCTATCACGGTAAGGCCGTCTGAAATACATCAGGGCGCCCGTTTTTACGCACTGAAATATAGTTTCAGACTGTTTGATTGTCAACAATTTTACATTACGCTTTCTTAACATAAAGACCGCTATAATAAGCACTCTTTTCTTTTGTTTCCGCAGAACCTGTTTTATGAACAATACCCCGCGTTACGCCGTTTTCGGCAACCCTGTTGCACACAGTAAATCGCCGCAAATCCATCAGCAGTTTGCGCTGCAGGAAGGCGCGGCCATCGAATATGAGCGCATTTGTGCCAAAATCGGCGGTTTTGCCGAAGCTGTTGCAGCGTTTCGTGCCGAGGGTGGGCAAGGTGCGAATGTAACCGTTCCGTTCAAGCAGGAAGCTTTTGCGCTGGCGGACGAGCATTCCGAACGCGCGTTGGCTGCCGGTGCAGTCAATACGCTAGTGTGGTTGGAAGACGGCAGGATACACGGCGACAACACCGACGGTATTGGCTTGGCCAACGACATCACGCAGGTCAAAAACATTGCCATCGAAGGCAAAACCATTTTGCTTTTGGGCGCGGGCGGCGCGGTGCGCGGCGTGATTCCGGTGTTGAAAGAACACCGCCCTGCCCGTATCATCATTGCCAACCGTACCCACGCCAAAGCCGAGGAATTGGCGCAGCTTTTCGGCATTGAAGCCGTCCCGATGGCGGATTTGAACGGCGGTTTCGATATCATCATCAACGGCACGTCCGGCGGCTTGAGCGGTCAGCTTCCAGCCGTCAATCCTGAAATTTTCCGCGGCTGCCGCCTTGCCTACGATATGGTTTACGGCGACGCGGCGCAGGCGTTTTTGAACTTTGCCCAAAGCAACGGCGCGGCCGAAGTTTCAGACGGCCTTGGCATGCTGATCGGTCAGGCTGCCGCTTCTTACCATATTTGGCGCGGATTTACGCCCGATATCCGCCCTGTTATCGAATACATGAAAGCCCTGTAACCATGTTCCGCATCATCAAATGGCTGATTGCCCTGCCCATCGGTATCTTCATTTTCTTCAACGCTTATGTGTACGGCAACATTATTACCTACCGCGCCGTCGCGCCCAGCAAAACCGCCTTCATGTCCATGCGCATGAGCCAGTTTGCAAGCGAAGGGCGCGATGTCGAGCTGGACTACCGCTGGGTGCCGTACGACCAAATTTCCGTCAACCTCAAAAAAGCCCTGATTGCTTCCGAAGACGCCAACTTTGCCGAACACAGCGGCTTTGACTGGAACGGCATCAAATACGCCATGAAACGCAACAAGCAAAGCGGCGAAGTCAAAGCCGGCGGTTCGACCATCAGCCAGCAGCTGGCAAAAAACCTGTTTCTCAACGAAAGCCGCAGCTATATCCGCAAAGGCGAAGAAGCGGCGATTACGGCGATGATGGAAGCCGTTACTGACAAAGACCGCATTTTTGAGCTGTATTTAAACTCAATCGAATGGCACTACGGCGTATTCGGCGCGGAAGCGGCGTCCCAGTATTTCTATAAGAAACCGGCCTCCGCCCTTACCCGCCAACAAGCCGCCAAACTCACGGCGCGCGTTCCGGCTCCGCTGTTTTACGCAGACCACCCTAAGAGCAAACGGATGCACAACAAAACCAATATCATCCTGCGCCGCATGGGTTCGCAGAATTGCCCGAAAGCGATATGGATTAATTCAAAAGGCCGTCTGAACATTTCAGACGGCCTTTGTTTTAGGCTTTCTCTTCCGGCTCCGGTACGTCAAACACTTGGCGCAGGTAAGCGAGGAAGGTGTTGTTGGTGGTCATGGTTTTGCCCGGGGAGTCGGAGAGCTTGGCGACGGATTGGCCGTTACACTCGACGAGCTTCAAGACAATGTTCAAAGGCGTGTGTCCCAAGTCGTTGGTCAGGTTGGTACCGATACCGAAACTGGTTTTGAAACGGTCTTTGAAGTATTGGTGCAACGCCCATGAACGTTCAATATCGAGGCCGTCTGAAAAGGTCAGCATTTTGGTGCGACTGTCGATTTTGAGTTTTTTGTAATGTTCGTAGGCTTTGTCGCCCCAAACATAAGGATCGCCGCTGTCATGGCGCAAGCCGTCGAAGAGTTTGGCGAAGTAAAGGTCGAAATCGCGCAAGAAGGCATCCATGCCGACCACATCAGTCAGGGCGATGCCGAGGTCGCCGCGGTATTCATGTACCCAGCTTTCCAGCGCGGCTTTTTGGAAATTGCGCAAACGTACGTCCAAGGCTTGGAAAGCTTGGAGGAACTCGTGCGCCATGGTACCGATGGGTGTGATGCCGAGTTTTTGGCCAGATAAACATTGCTGGTACCGCGTACGATATCGGGCGCAGCTTCCAGCAAGGTGCGGATAACGTGTTCCTGCCATGCAAGGGTGTAGCGGCGGCGCGTACCGAAATCGGAAATCAGGAACGGCGGATCATTCGGATTTTGAGTGGCCGCGATTTCTTTCAGCTGTTGCGCTTTGGCCTGCAGACGGCGCTCACCCTCTTCGATGACGGCTGGCGTTTCCAAGCGGCGGAAGTAGAGTTCGTTGACGATGGCGAGAATGAAAATCTCGAAGAACATCGCCTGTATCATCGGGCCTTCGATGCGGATGTTCAGACGGCCTTGATCGTCGGGACTGACTTTGACAAAGCGGCGTTGGAGTTGGAAAAGTTCGAGATAATCGACAAAGTCGCTTTTGATAAAACGCAGACTGCGCAAGTAGTCGAGTTCGTCATGCGTAAAGCGCAGCTGGCACAGAGCATCGAGTTCGCGTTCCAATTCTTCTTGAATATCGGCCAGCGGATACACCATCTCTTTATTGCGGCAGCGGAATTCGTAAAGGCTGTGGGTTTGCGGGAATTGATGCAACACGACTTGCAGCATGGTGAATTTGTACAGGTCGGTATCAAGCAGGGATTGGATAATGGGCTGATAAGCAGACATAAGCTTTCTCTGAGTAAACGTGGGCGTGATGAGGGTATCGATTTTAATAGGAAAGGCCGTCTGAAAGAAACCTTATTCAGACGGCCTTTATCTTATTAATCCAGCTGTGCTACGGAAACCGGCAAAGAGCGGATGGTAGACAACATCGTGCTGGCATCTTTTTGCTGTTGCGGAACGCGGCCATATTGGTCGGGGTCAATTTCGGCGTCGGCAGGGCGACGGTAGTCGGATTGACCGGCTGGCCGTTGACGCGTGCTTCGTAGTGCAGGTGCGGACCGGTAGAACGGCCGGTTGTACCCACAAAACCAATCACTTCGCCGGCGCGGACTCTGCCGTCGGCAGGGCTGAACGCACTCATGTGGCCGTACAGGGTTTCCACGCCGTTGGCATGGCGAATCATCACGGTATTACCGTAGCCACCTTTCCAACCTTTGAAAATCACTTCGCCGTCGGCAGCGGCCTTAATCGGCGTACCGGTCGAGCGGCATAGTCGATACCGGTGTGCATACGGACGGTATGCAGGACCGGATGGACACGGTAGCCGAACGGAGAAGAAATGCGCGTGTATGCAACAGGCTCGGTATTAAAGCCTTCTTTTTGTTGCAGGACTTACCGTTTTGATCGTAGTAGCTGCCGCTTTCTTCGTCGCCTTTGCCTTGGCTGTAATAATAGGCTTGATAAGTTTTGCCGTCTTTAACCACTTCAGCCGCCAAAATATCGCCAACCGCCATTTGTTGGCCGCGGAAATACATACTGTTGTACAAAAGGCGTACGGTATCGCCTTCTTTCAAATCGCTCATATTAAACGAGTCGGCAAAGATTTCTTTGAGCTGGATATACACTTCGGAAGGGATTTCGGCACGGAGCATATCGCCGATGGCGGAAGTGCGGATTTGCACGGAGCGCAGGGTCGGCATGGTTTTCATGTCGATTTCGGCATTGGAGATGCGCCATTTGCCTTTGACTTTTTCCAAAGCCACCAAATTGCGTTCCAATTCTTCATCGGTAAAGAATTGAACATCGGTCACTTGGCCTGAAGAATCGATGCGGATGTTGACGGATTGGTTGGTCCGCAGGTTTTCATGTCGAGGTTGGCATTGTTTTTCGCCATGATTTGCTTGATGTCTTCTTGGTTGACACCCATGCGCGTCAAAACGTCTGCCAAGAGTCGCCGGCTTGGACGGCTTCTTGCGCCCAATAGCTGGATTGATAGGTATTGGTTTCCACATAAACGGCAGGCAGCTCTTCGGAAATACGCTCGACTTTGAAATCGGTCTGTGCTGGTTGAGGGTCGGTAATGGCGTATGCGGTCATGATGCCCGAAGCCGGCAGCAGAAACGCTAAGAGGGTTGCTTTGAATCGAGTGGAATATTTGTTTTTAATCACGCGTTATCCTTAATGGGGCGGTCTGTTTTTTAAAGTTTGCAGAATGCCGGCACATCCGGCCTGCTGCGACCGCCTGCTGGTTTAAACAGTTTTGGGGATAAAGGACTTTGAGTCTTTTTTCCGATCTGAAAATCAGGTTTTCATTCGGAATGAATGAGGTCGTGTTTGAGATTGACGTTATTATCAGGGCTATTGTGTTGATTTACACCCTGTTTTTCTGAAATTTACGCCACGCATTTTAGCATGACAGCCCGTTTTTCCAAACGCCGTCTGAACGGCCCTTTTTGAGTACGTGAGGGCAAGGTTCCGAAACGCATCATTTGTCGCGTAAAATAACGGTTTTTCTATCTATTGCGCTTATGAAGCTGACCCTCGCCCTTCCCTCGCTCAACCGCTTTGCCGACGAATCCGTCCCTGAGCTTGCCTTACCTACTTTTAACCGTCTTTTGCGTTACGGCACATTACGCAAAGAAACACTCAGGCCGTCTGAATTTTACGGACGCCATTTGTGGGGCGGCAGCCTCATTGCCCAAGTGCAACGTTTACGCCACACAAGCCAAAAACGCACAGCGCTTTTGCCTCTCCGGTTTGGCAACAGATGGGCATGCACCATGTCAACATTATCAGCGGCGAGTTTATCGGCATCCAAAAAGAAGAGGCGCAACGGTTATGTGCGGATTTGTCGGCGTTTTATCAAGATAAAGATTGGCAATTCGAGCCGCTTTGCGAAAGCATGTGGCTGCTCAGTATGCCGACAATAGAAGATTGGGGCGCGGAATGTGTTTTGGATGTGTGCGGGCAGCCGGAAATGGACGGTCAGGCACACGGCAAAGATGCGGTGTTTTGGTTGGCCATGCAGACGGAAATCCAAATGTTTCTCCACACGCATCCAATTAACCAAGCGCGTGAACAACAAGGATTGCCGGAAATCAACGGTTTGTGGCTGTGGAACGATGCAAGCGGCGGCACACAGTCTGCGGATATCGTCGCTTCAGACAGCGCATGGGCGCGTTTTTCGGATACGCCCAAACTCGATGCGCCATATGATTTGAAGGCTTGGTTTGAGATGGTTCAAGAAACAGGCAACACGGTTTCAGACGGCCTTATCTTTTGGACGACTTGGTTTCCACCTTACAGACAGGCGATGTTTGGGCATACAAAGATATTTTGGAAAGCTGGGAAACCCGTTGGTTTGTGCCTTTATGGGACGCTCTTGATTCAGGCCGTCTGAAAGCCGTATGCATTGCCACAGACGGCGAAAACGGCGGCACGCTGGAAATCGGCCGCCGTTCCAAATGGGCATTTTGGCGCAAAGCTAAAACGTTTAACGGATCGTGGTAAACAGTTTTAAGCCTCCAATGCCTCCAATTTGGCCGAAATTTTATCCCACACATCCTGTAACGGAATCGCTTTCAACAACGGGTCGGATCGTTGGTATCGATGCTGTCGGGGTTGGGCAATTCGGCATAATCGCCGGCATAAATAACCTCAGCCTGTTCGGAATACGGACGCCATTTGTCCACCCATGACGCCCCAAACAAAGCGATTTGCGGTTTATCCAAAGCGGCGGCGATGTGCATCGGTGCGGAATCGACACCGATAAACAGTTTGCGCCCTCAATGGCCGCCGCCAATTCACGCAGGCTCAAGCATCCGGACAACACCCAAATTTTCCGCCTTCAGGAATATTCAGACGGCCTATAATTTCCTGAAGCATGTATTGCTCGACATTGTCGGGGGAAGCGGTCAATACGACATTTTGCCCGCTGTTGAGCAGAAGCTGTACGATGGCGGCGTTTTTGCCGTCTTCCCAACATTTGAAATGCCAACGCGCACCCGGGTGCATCAACACATAATCTCGCCGTTCCAACCTGAGCACGCAATTTCTGCCGCATGCTTTCCCTTGCATCTTGTGCCACCCAAAGGCGTACCTTCGCATCGGCCACGTCTTCCGGCTGGATAAGCGGCGCGAGGATATTCAACTGGTTTCAACGATATGATGGCTGGATCCAGCTCATGGTTGATAAATCATGACAGAAACCCACCAGAAACCGTCACGCTTGATGCAGTCCAAACCCACGCTGCAACGGGCGCACAGTTTGGCGATTATGCCGCGCGCCATTGGTCGGACAGATTGAAAGCCCAGTCGTAATCGCGTGCCTTCAGCTTTGAAAAAAGGTTTTTCTCACACGCCAACTGCTTGAATACGCCCAGCTTCTTCCAATTTCGATCAATGGTAAAAATCTGCGCAATCTGCGGATTATCGGCAATCAGCTGCTCCGTACCGGCATACACCAGCATATCGATTTCGCAATCGGGGAAACGGGTTTTCAGCGCATCGACCACCGGCGTGCTTAAAAGCACATCGCCATGATGGCGCAATTTGATGATCAGGATGCGTTTGGGTTGGATAAAGACATACGAAACTTTCAGACGGCCTGTTGATTGGCTGCTATTGTAAAGCGGAAAACAGGTTTCATAAAATACAAAACAGGCCGTCTGAAAGCTATCCTGCTGATTCATCGTTATAAAATCCGCACAAGCCATGCAATTTATATTACAATCCGCACCCCGTGGTTCGAAAACCTCCCACATTAAAAAACTAAGGAAACCTCATGTCCCGCAACAACGAAGAGCTGCAAGGCATCTCCCTTTTGGGCAACCAGAAAACCCAATACCGAGCGAATACGCGCTGAAATTTTGGAAGCGTTCGACAACAAACACCCGACAACGACTATTTCGTCAAATTCGTCTGCCCCGAGTTCACCAGCCTCTGCCCGATGACCGGCCAGCCCGACTTTGCCACCATCTACATCCGCTACATCCCCCATATCAAAATGGTGGAAAGCAAATCACTGAAACTCTATCTCTTCAGCTTCCGCAACCACGGCGACTCCATGAAGACTGCGTCAACATCATCATGAAAGACCTCATCGCCCTGATGGATCCGAAATACATCGAAGTATTCGGCGAATTCACACCGCGCGCGGCATCGCCATTCATCCGTTTGCCAACTACGGCAAAGCAGCACAGAGTTTGAAGCTTTGGCACGCAAACGCCTGTTTGAGCACGACGCACAATAATCCTATCAGACGGCCTAACACCTTTTTCATTGCAAGACTTTATTTATTGCACAGTCTCGCAAGGCTTCATGCCGTCTGAAAAACTTCCGAAAGATTCCATGTACGAATTTACCGCCGCACAGCAGAAGAAAGCGCTCTTCTGGCTGGTGCTTTTCCATATTTTTATTATTGCTGCCAGCAACTATCTGGTGCAGTTCCCCTTTCAAAATTTTCGGTATCTTTACCACTTGGGCGCATTTTCCTTCCCCTTTATCTTCCTCGCTACCGATCTGACCGTGCGCATTTTCGGCGCACCATTGGCGAGACGGATTATTTTTGGGTGATGTTTCCCGCCCTGCTGCTCTCTTACGTCTTCTCCGTCCTCTTTCATGACGGTAACTGGACAGGCTGGGCATCTTTGGCCGAATTTAACACCTTCGTCGGCCGTATCGCATTGGCCAGCTTTTCCGCCTATGCGCTCGGGCAAATCCTCGATATTTTCGTGTTCAACAGATTGCGCCGTCTGAAATCATGGTGGATTGCCCCCACCGCTTCCACCGTTGTCGGCAATGCTTTGGACACGCTGGTGTTTTTCGCCGTTGCCTTTTATGCGAGCAACGATGAATTTATGGCGGCAAACTGGCAGGGCATCGCATTTGTCGATTATCTGTTCAAACTCGCCATCTGCACCCTCTTCTTCCTGCCCGCCTACGGCATCGTATTGAGCATCTTGACCAAAAAACTGACTTCCTTAAACGTCCGTCAAGAAATGCCAGAATCGGTTTTAGCCAAATAAGCAGTAGATAAAAAACAAGGCCGTCTGAAACTTTAATCGTTCAGACGGCCTTTTATATTTTAAACAATTAACCGGTCAATTGTTTGGTAATCAGTTTTTTCAGTGGCGGAAAGTTATTGCTTGCACGCAATACCAAACCGCGCAGCAGTTTCGCCGGAGCAGTTTCATTGGTAAAGAGTTTCAGCAGCATATTGGTGCCGTGGTAAATCGGATGGGCATGGAGCATATGCTTGGTGCTGTATTTTTCCAGCAGGCTCTTCGCACCAATATCCTGACCGCGTTGCTCGGCTTCGAGAACCAATTTAGCCAAAAGATCGGCACTTGCCAGACCCAAGTTGAAACCGTGCGCAGTAACCGGATGCATACCGACTGCGGCATCGCCGATCAACGCACTGCGTTTGCCATAGAAACGTTGGGCAATCATACCGACCAAAGGATAATTGTGAATGGTGCTGACCAATTCCATATCGCCAAACGGCCTTTGAGTTGCTCTTTCACGCTGGCTGCCAACTCTTCCGGCGACATATTTTTAATCGTTTCGGCTTTATCGCTGTCCACCGTAATCACTGTATTGGTCAAATGCTCTTCCAAAGGCAGCAACGCAATAGTGCGGCCGTAGTGGAAACATTCATATGCGGTATGCAGGTTGGACAGAGTATGCTTCATGCGGCACACAAACATGGTGCGGCTGTAATCGTGCATATCGGAAGAAATGCCCAATTGACGGCGCGTTTGCGAGAAGCGGCTATCGGCGGCCAACAACAGACGGCCGGTCAATACTTCTCCGCTTTCCAAAATGACTTGCGCCTCATCGTCAGAAGTTTTGACTTCTTTAACATTGGTGCCGGTCAGAATTTTGACGTTGTCCAATTTGGACACAACTTCATAAGCGGCTTTGCGGATATTGTGATTGGAAATCAAATAGCCCAAGCAGTCCGCAGGCTCGCCACGCGCCTGAGTCGGTTGTGGAAAATGGAGCTGGTAATCGGAATGGCCGTTCAACACTTTGGCATCGCGCAAAGGATAAATTTCGTCTTTTGGAATCAAATCCCACATACCCAATCGCTGCATGATTTCGCGCGCACAGATGCGTCAATGCGATTTCACGGCCGTCATACGGCGGATTTTGCAACACTTCTAAAGGACTTCTTTCAATCAGGGTTATGTTCAAACCGCTTCCGGCCAACTCTGCAGCAAAACTTAATCCGGCAGGGCCTGCGCCGACGACGAGAATATCACTGTGTAAGCTCATGGGAGGAATTCCTTGTATTCAACTGATACGGATTTTTTCAGACGGCCTTAAGTTTACTGTGTTTAGCTACATGAGGGTAAATCAAAGGCATTTGATAGATTATATAGAAAGAGTCGATAGAATAAAACAAAGTCCATCGATTGTAAGCACGTTTTTACTTTGGCCTTAATATAAATCAAGCTTCACGACATACGAATTTTATCAAACAGACAAAACAGCCTGACAAACAAAAACCGCATTCCGAAAAGGAATGCGGTTTCAATCGTAAAACGATTATTCTTCAGAACCGGTGTAAGGACGGATGCTGACGGTTTTACGGTTCAGCGCGCCTTTGGTTTTGAATTCAACGTAACCGTCGACTTTAGCAAACAAAGTGTGGTCTTTGCCCATACCTACGTTGTCACCTGCGTGAATTTAGTACCACGTTGACGAACGATGATAGAGCCTGCCGGAATCAGCTCGTTGCCGTAGGCTTTAACGCCCAAGCGTTTGGCTTCTGAATCGCGACCGTTGCGGGTGCTACCGCCTGCTTTTTTACTTGCCATTTGTAATACTCCTGAACTTACTTGAAATTAGGCGATTGCCACGATTTCGATTTGGGTGAAATTTTGGCGATGGCCTTGGCGTTTTTGGTAGTGTTTGCGACGACGCATTTTGAAAATGCGTACTTTCTCGCCACGACCATGAGCAACGACTTTAGCTGTTACTTTTGCGCCTTCGATAAAAGGTGCGCCTACTTTTACAGATTCGCCGTCAGCAATCATCAAAACTTCAGTCAGTTCGATTTGGCTGTCGAGTTCGGCTGGTATCTGTTCTACTTTCAATTTTTCGCCAACGGAAACTTTGTATTGTTTACCGCCGGTTTTTACGACCGCGTACATACTCAACTCCATGAGAATTAGGTTAACATTCCGCACACCATGTGCGAAACGAGTTATTCTATTTCTATTTACCTGTTTTGTCAAAATTTATTTTATTTACAAGTGAAAAGGCCGTCTGAAAGATATGTTGCATGCTTTTTAACTGATATAATCACGCGCTGGATTGCTGATATCTTTATGCAACGTTATTACCCCGACCGAATGTACGGGTTTAAACAGATTCATTGGAGCCTCCGCTCCGTTTTATCAACAGAGAATGTTTTATGCTCGAAAACCTGCCTTACTTCCAACGCCACCTGCCCGATGACCTTGCCAAAGTTAATGCGGTCATCAACCAAGCTGTTCAATCCGATGTTGCGCTGATTTCGCAAATCGGCACATACATCATCAGCGCAGGCGGTAAGCGACTGCGTCCGATTATTACCATTTTGGCAGGCAAAGCAGTCGGGCATGACGATGAAAAACTGTACTCGCTGGCAGCGATGGTGGAATTCATCCACACCTCCACCCTCCTGCACGACGATGTCGTTGACGAAAGCGAATTGCGCCGCGGCCGTAAAACCGCAAACAACCTCTTCGGCAACGCGGCGGCCGTTTTGGTCGGCGACTTCCTCTATACACGCGCCTTCCAACTGATGGTTGGTTCGGGCAGCATGCGTATCTTGGAAGTGATGGCCGATGCGACCAACATCATCGCCGAAGGCGAAGTCATGCAGCTGATGAACATCGGCAATACGGATATTACCGAAGAGCAATACGTCCAAGTTATCCAATACAAAACAGCAAAATTGTTTGAAGCGGCCGCGCAAGTCGGTGCAATTTTGGGCAAGGCTTCCCCCGAACACGAGCAAGCCTTGAAAGACTACGGCATGTACGTCGGTACGGCTTTCCAAATCATTGACGATGTTTTGGACTATTCAGGCGAAACCGAAGAAATCGGCAAAAACGTCGGCGACGATTTGGCCGAAGGCAAGCCTACCCTGCCATTGATTTACCTGATGCGAAACGGCTCCGAGCAGGCAGCAAACGATGTGCGCCACGCTTTGGAAAATGCCGACCGCAGCTATTTTGAAAAAATCCACGACTATGTCGTCAACTCCGACGCTTTACCGTATTCGATTTCCGAAGCGAAAAAAGCCGTCGACAAAGCCATCGCTTCATTGGACGTGTTGCCTGACAGCGAAGTCAAAGAAGCCATGATCCAACTGGCAAAAGAATCTTTGGCCCGAGTATCTTAATCCGATGAATTTCAGCTTTGTCCCATTGTTTCTGGTTACGCTGATTTTTTTGGGCGTCGTCAGCAACAACAACTCGATTACGATTTCGGCGGCGGTCTTGCTGCTCATGCAGCAGACGGCCTTGTCGCAATATCTTCCCTTGGTGGAAAAACACGGTTTGCATCTGGGCATCATCCTGCTGACCATCGGCGTATTGAGCCCGCTGGTTTCCGGTAAAATCCAGATTCCGCCGGTTTCCGAGTTTATCAATTTCAAAATGATTGCCGCCATCTTTATCGGCATTTTGGTTGCCTGGCTTGCCGGACGCGGTGTTCCATTGATGAGCGAACAGCCTGTTTTGGTAACCGGATTATTAATCGGCACGGTCATCGGCGTTGCCTTTGTCGGCGGCATTCCGGTCGGCCCTTTAATTGCCGCCGGCTTATTGTCTTTTTTTGCCGGAAAGGTTTAAAATCCCCTCCTTTAACGCCTCGCCATAGTTCAACGGATAGAACGTATGCCTCCTAAGCGTAAAATACAGGTTCGATTCCTGTTGGCGAGGCCATAATTTCAATAAAAGCCTTTCATACTTTGAAAGGCTTTTTTATTATCAATAATAAAGGCCGTCTGAAACTTTTCAGACGGCCTTCTCATTTCGCCAAACCGTTAACCCGGACGACCATCCGAACGCGGACGGATCAGCCAAGGAATATATTTCCATGCGTACAACAGCAAAGAAAGCGGCAAACAAAGCGGCGGAGCAACGGATACTGTGCGTATATGCCGTACCGTTCACAAAGGTTGCCAAAACACGGACAACCGTTGCGGCTATCATCAACCAAAAGGCGACAGGAACCACTTTAGGCGGCGGATAAATGGAGTTGCCGGTATGGCCAAGCGCGGTTCGCGCCATCATGCCCAAAGTCAGCACGCCGATACCGCCAACGCCGATAAGGTGTACGCCCAAATTCAGGAAACTTGGAACCCAATAAGAAATGCCGACAGCAATCAAGCCCAAACCTGTAAACAGATAGCCGGCAAACAAAATCCAAAGCATAGGTTCTTTCAGTACGGCTTTATACCACCAGCGGTACACCTGCACGGTAAAAATCACACCGGCAGCCAGAGCAAACAACGCGGCCAGTCCCGGCAAAATGTTATGCGCCATCAGCATGGCGGTCAGCATAGGCAGCCAAAGTGAAGCGTGCGCCACCCATTGAGGGCTGGGAATTTGCGGCACGTTCAGGCGTTTGGACGTAAAGAACGAGATAATCCGCATACCGATCAAACCGATAAACCCGGCCACCATAATCAAACCGGATTGCAAACCGGTCATCAGCGCAATGGCATCAAACGGCTGCACTTTCAGATGGAAGGCGAAATGGGTGCCGCCCAAAACAAAAATAGCGAACACGGCAACATAGTTGCGCTTGTTTTGAGAACGGATTACCGGCAAAGCCATGCATACCGCGCCATACCAGAAAAAGATCGTACCGAATATGCCGCTTGCCGTTACCCCCAACCGGGATAAACATACAAATGCGGGCCAACAGCCAAAATGCGGTCAAACCGGCCAACGCCTTACCGCGTGTCGGCGGCTGGCCTGTCCAAGTCGCCACGGCCGTCAATAAAAATGCAATGACAACCAATCCGGCATAGCCCCAAATCATTTCATGGGCATGCCAATAAAAACCCGACAACTCAGGCGTTCCCTGAAAGCCGAAGCCCCAAAGCAGTATAGACAATGCGCCATACAAAGCCGCCAACGAATAAAACGGGCGGAAGGCCATTGCCCAAACCGGGTGTTTGAACAAATCGGTCATGGTGGTTCCTTCAATTTTATATTCATCATAAAACAGCAACAGAGGCCGTCTGAAACTTTTCAGACGGCCATCGACTCCTTTCCCTGTTACACATTTTCAGGCAAAGGCAAAAAAGGTTCAATCGCAGGAAAAAGCTCGCGTTCCTCAAAACGCGCATGATCGCGCAAAGTTACCGCAAACTCCTTATTCCATGATTCATTCATATATTCAGGATGCACCATCATCGCGCGTAATTTGGCATGATCGCCTTCAAAACGCTGCCGCAACGCAGGGTCAATTTTATCCCAATACGGCGCAAACATGGTTTCCTCTTCCAAAAAATGTGGCTCAAGCTCAACAAAATGAGGCTCCAGCTCCGCCTGATGGCTTTGATCGGGCGTACGCAGAAGACGGACGCACAACGACAGCGAGCCATGATGTTCGCGGGAAAGTTCTATTAAGGCAGGATGGCGTTTCAAGGGCTTCATAAGTTCGTTATAATGGTAACAGTTTGTCAAACTGGATTAATTCAAATGTTTCAGATATTATGAAACCCAATCCCACATAAAGTCAAACAGCCCCTCCAAGCACTACGCTTTTGACATATAATAAAAATATCTAAAGAGCCAGCCATGTATCTGACCCAACATACCGATTACGGATTGCGCGTATTGGTTTATACCGCCATCAACGACGACACCCTCGTCAATATCGGCACCATTGCCGAGACTTACAATATTTCCAAAAGCCATTTGATGAAAGTGGTTACCTCATTAGTCAAAGGTGGTTTTCTGGTCAGCGTGCGCGGCAAAGGCGGCGGTTTGCGCTTGGCGGATGTTCCTGAAAAAATCAACATCGGCGCAGTCGTC